>JBCBVN010000310.1:0-5179 GCA_039817625.1 Bacteroidota bacterium | reverse complement strand
TACTCTCCACGCAAGCTATACAATTCTCCAATCAGGCCTTCTGCGATGGCAATGCCTTGCCAGTCGCCCAACTCTTTACAAAGCGTCAGGTCTTTTTTGAAGAGTTCCATAGCGCGGTCATACTCCCCCCTGCGCTCGAAAATACGACCTAGACTGCCTAGTCCAATGGCTTGCAACTGTTTGTTGCCCAGTTCCTGGGCGAGTTGAAGGCCCTGGTCAAAATGAGATTCTGCAGCTAAATCGTCTCCACTTTCAAAATAGATGATACCGAGATTGACGTGTAAATTGGCCAATCCCATGCTGTCTTGATTGGCCTGATGCAAGGGTATTTGTGCCTTGATCAGGTCTATGCCTTGTTGGTATTCTCCTTGGTTCATGTATGTCAGACCGAGATAGCTCACTATTTCTGCTCCATTCGTTGTTCCGACCTGACTAAATCCAGTCTCTATACTGCGTTGGAAGTATTCAAGAGCTTGCTCGTACTTCGCTCTACGGAAGTATAGTAATCCAAGATGGCCGTATACCTTGGCGATACCCAATGGGTCGTCTATTGATTCGAATAATCCCGAAGCAATTTGAAGGTATTGCATGGCCTCCTCATATCTTCCCCGAAGCATGAGTAGATGCCCCAGTCGGCTATTCGCTTTACCTAGAAGGATGACGTCGCGACTTCTCTTGGCCAGGTGTTGGGCTTCCCGATAAACACCTAGTGATTCTTCCCAACGGCCCACAATTTCCAATACCTGACCTCTACTGAGTTGGATGCGTACTTTCTCTCCAGTGTCTCTGTCCTTTACAGGCTTTTTAAGCAGGCGTTCATAGAGGTCTAACGCCAATTGGTTTTGGTAGTTGGATCTGGCGTAATCTGCTGCTTTCTGCAAGAATTCAATGGTCTTGCCAATATCTCCAGCTTGTTCGTAGTGATAGGCCAGGTCTACATAATGAGTTTCAATACTCTCTGTGTATAGCCTCTCGATCACCTCCGCAATTTGCCTGTGCAATTCCTGTAAGCGGGCATGGAGTTGCATGCTGTATACGGCATCGCGCAACAAGCTGTGCCTGAAAATGTATCTCAGCTCATTGACAGCACTCCAGATTTGTCCTCTTTCTGCTAGTTTTACTTGCTCTTGTAGGTCAGTATGGTCTATGTTTAGTTTGTCGGCCTGCTGAATAATAAGCTCCTGAAGCACCGGGAGATCAAACTCACGGCCGATAACGGCAGCTGCTTTAACCGTTTCCCTTACCAGGTTTGACAGCCTGTCTATTCTGGCAGTTAGGATAGAGTTTATACTTTCCGATAATTCAATATTGCCGTCTCTGGGGGCCCATTCGCCGTTTTCTTGAATAAGTAACTCATTCTCCCGAAAGTAGCCAAGTAGTTGTTCCAGGTAGAATGGATTTCTGTTGCTGGCTTTGAGTAATAATTCGTAGAAAGTGTTTGAGATGGGGCCGCCTAAATTAAACTCCGCATACTCTCGAACGGCGTCCGGGCTTAGAGCATTCAGATCTATGATAAGTGGATCTGGCGCATTTTCTATAGGACTGGAAGCCCAGAGCATGGGGCGTTCACCGGCATCGGTAAATCTGGAAGAGCATAGAATATAGATGGGTAAATTCTGAATGCGCCAGGGCATATCCTTGAGAAGCTGGCGGCTATCATCATCAAGCCAGTGAATGTCTTCCAGCTCTATAACGACGGGTTGAATCAGGCTCTCAGCAACAAATAAGTTTATAATGGCTGCCACTGTATTCTGGTATCGGCCTCGCGCATCCAGCCTTTCCCATAAGGTATTCTCGGTAGGCAAACCGACAAGAGCAGCCAAGATGGATTGGGTACGCGTCAGTTCGCTTGCTGCTAGCGTTGCTTCCGCACTCTGTTTGTTTTCGAGTGCTTGGTGAAGCGTATTGAAAATGGCATTGAAATGGGCTTGCCTGAGATCTAAACTGGTCTCCCCCGATTGCTCGAAATAGTCTGATAAGAAGTAGGTGAAGGGGTTGAGCGATTTTCGCAAAATCTGGTCACTGGGGCAAAAGAACCACCGCAACTCTTCATTCTTAAGGAGACGCTTACGGACTTCATCTGTGAATCGGCTTTTTCCGATACCTGCTTCTCCATAGACATAAGCCAGCCCCCAGGTTTGGTTGTTTAGGGCATCTCTGACAGAGCTGACCAGGCTTTTAATTTCTTCGCCTCGGCCTACTATTGGGCCTTCGTAAGAGGGTTTTCCCGTTTTTCGTCTACGCCCCTGTAGTGCATAAGTAGTCAGAGGGCTACTGAATCCTTTGTAGTGATAATCTCCAACTGCCTGAAATTGGAATCCTTCGCATCTCGCCACCTGAGGATCAACCAGTATTTGTTGCCATTCGGCACCCGACATTAGCCTGGCTGCCAGGTTAATCTGTCGACCTATACAGGCGTACTGGCAGCGCTCGTCACCACCCATAATACCCGTAAATGCAGTGCCCTGACTGATACCCATGCGGAACTGTAGGGACTGCCCGATATTTTTGAGCTGTTCAACTTCCTGCTTAACTGCTTCAGCATACTCTAGTGCTCGGATCAGATTGTTCTCATAGCTAACCGGAGCTCCAAAAAAAGCAACCATCAGGGAACCTTTGTCTCCAAAGTCAATTTCCTTAAAATACCCACCGAAGTCCAGGATCTTATTCAAGACCCTCTCGGCAAATTCGCTCAGTTGCTCGTGGCTGTGTATTCCTTCAAAAGCCAGAAATGTTGATATGACCGTTCTGAACTCGCCAGGAATGTTTTCTCGCATGACCGACTCGGGAAGGAACTGACTGGCAGTAGCCGGGTCTACCGGAGGTAAGTCGAGAGGCTGTATACCTGCGTTTGTACCTGGAGATTGATCGAGAATGCGGTAGGCTTGTCCACTGACCCACTCGGAGGCTAAATTGCGATTTGACAAGATATCCATCACGCGGTCATCAACGACGATTTCATGAACGTTGGATATCGCCTGGCAGCCCGAGGATACTTCGATGGCGGGCCCCTTGAAGTAGAAAGATTTTAGCCTGTCGCCCACAATTCCGTAGTGAACAGCCCCATATGCGAGCCCCGCCTTAAGACCAATGGTGTAGCCGCCAAAGCCACCTTCTCGCTCTATCATGGTACGCCTCGCTTCAGAGGCGACCCAAAGCAAGTGCATAGCTGAGCGTTCGTCTGGAGGTAGCGGAAAGACAGCGGTGAATGCATCTCCTGCGAAATAGGGAATGAAACCACCATTTTCGTAGACGATCCCGACCAGCGGGTCAAATATATCGTTGAGTATCTGGCTTAGCTCCTCAGCTCCCTGTGTACCGCTTTCCATTAAATTGTTGGTCAGCGGGGCAAAACCACTCAGATCGATGTTGAGGGCATAAGCCTCCAGCCGGCCACTAGAGAGGCCCAAATCGAGTTGTTGTTGTATGAATGCGGGTATAAGGGGGAGCAAGAGACTTTTTGACTAGTGCGGCTAAGATAACGACCTAGGCACTCATTGAAAAATATAAACGACCGTTCGCTAGTAGCAAACGGCCGTTTTAGTTGGGTAAAGAGTCTTTAAGTCGATCCATCCTAAGTCGGTATAGTTGCAGATAATGAGATAGGGATGTAGATAACCTGTAATGTGTATTAGGTGCCCGGATGTTGCGGACGTTATATGCTCCTCACCCCCTGTTAGAATCGAGTCCGTCCGTCTAGTAATTGGCTGGCTAAAATGATACCACCGCCCACCAGGAACGCGCCCGATATAACCGAGAGGATAAACATGGAGAAATAAATTAAAAAAGCGTGAATAAATCGGTTGATAAACTAATCTACATGCACATTGGGAGGGGACACCTGGTGAAACAACTGTATGAAGAAGATGATCACCTATGATGTTGGATCAAAAATGTAAAATGAGCTTGGTAATTCCAAGCTTTAGCACTACGAAATTTTGAAATTTTAAGTAAATCAAGAAGATTTTTGCTGATTGTGCCCCAATCAGGGTCTAACTTTGCCGGTCATGCAACAATTGGTTCTTTTAATTTTAGTGACTTGCTGTTTTTGTTGGTCTTGTTCGGCAGATACGGAAGGTGGAGTTGACTTGAGGATCACTGGTAAAGAGTCTAAAATCATAGATAGTATTATGCAGGCAGAATCGCCCATCATGCGTGAGTACCTGGATAGCCTGTGTGATGCTGAAATGGAGGAAGCCATTGCAGCGGCAACAGATAGCATAGTGCAGGAGCGATTGGAAGAGGAGGCTCGACTGAGAGCCAGGCGCCCACTTGAAGACATAACGGGAAACTGATGAGATACCACAGTCTCTATACCATTGGTCTTTTCCTAGTCTGCCTGGCATTTTCCTGTGGAGCTGATTCTTTAGATAAGGATCAGGCATTGCGCGAGATAGCAGGGGAGCGACTGGAAAGGATGCGCAGAAATATTACAAGAGATTGCCGGGAAGAGGTTTTGGCAGCAGCCAATCAGCGAGCGGATTCGCTACTGCTGGATCGAGCCAAAAGGCTGAAGCGGCTGGCTGATCGTCCACCAAAGCCTGTTCGCCCTGGGGAACCCCCGGAGCGCGCACTAAGCACAGACTTACCATTGCGCCCATTATTTCCCTATGAAATCAGGTTTGATAGCCTTTTGCGCAAAAGATTGACGAGAGACAGCCTGATGAGAGATACCTTGCTGGCAATAGATACGATCATCTGTGCTGATTGTGAAGAGATGATATACAATCAGCTGTCGACCGACACAGATACGGCAAGTTGGAGTCAGCTTGGCATACTTGATATATATTGTCTGCTCGAATCGTTGGAATCCCAATGTGCCACCGACCAATCGTTCCAGAGTGCGTACTCCAGGCAGTTTTACAGCATACTTTTTCATAGACCCAGAGCCGTAGAATTGAGTTTGGAGGCGCTCGATCGCCCCCCAGATTCACTGGATATCTATTACCCGGAGTGGCCCGCTTCAGACTCGCTGCCATTAGTTGATAGTTTGAGGATGCTTATACAGCAAGAAAAATTTTCACCACTTACGGAGAAGTATCTCGGTGAGCGCTTTTGAATCGGGCGATAGGGCGCAGAGCGCTAAGACGTCTTGACCTTGTTCTTAACCCAACTTAAGTTGGGTGAATGTTCCGCTCCCGCTACTCCTGCTCAGGCGGCAGTTGGGTTAAGGGTCCTA
>JBCBVN010000309.1:0-5216 GCA_039817625.1 Bacteroidota bacterium | reverse complement strand
TAACAACTACAAATGCACCTTCTTCTCCATTGGTCTCATTGTATCTTCTTCGCTGCTCAAGCGGATAGCTGTAAGCCTGTAGCACTTCACTTTCTACTCCAGACCCGCCTTGAATGATCATGAGCTTAACGTCCCAGTTTACGCCTGCAACGCCAAAGCCATCATTTCCTTTTGCTCCTACGATTCCGGTTACGGGTGTACCATGCCATCCGCCGGTATAAACGTTGTCGTCTTCACTGCCCGTGGACCATCCTCTGTAGTCATCGACATATCCATTCTCGTCATCATCTATCCCATTTCCGGGAATCTCTGCATGATTAACCCACAAGTTGGGTGCAATATCTGGATGATCGGCATCAATACCGTCATCTACTATACAAGCAACGATCGTATCTCCATTGGCAGTCAGACCACCAGTCGTGTAATCCCATGCCAACTCCATATCGATATCCGCTCCAGGCGTTCCCCCACTCTGCCCGGTATTGATATATTGCCACTGAGTAAGAAATTCGGGATCATCTGGAATGGTCTCTCTTAACTTGACAAAGTGGTTGAGTTGAGCATAAATTATCTCAGGACGGCTCTGTAGTGCGGAGAGGACTTTTTGCTCACTGACCTCAGTGTAGTCGAACTTCAGCAGATGAATATCTACGTATTCTGAAATAAGTGTTGAATACTCGATACCGAGTGGATTGCCTTGGTTATCTGTTAGTCTTGCGGCCCAGTTTTTGATGCCTGCGTATTGATCTGGCAAATCTTCAATCTGGATGATGACATCGCCTTGAACGTGATTGAGCATCTGCGCCTTCACGCCAGTGGCAGCTAGTGAGAAAGAGATTGCGAAGATGAAATTTCTAACGTGGTGGTTCATACTATAGTGCTGTTCAAAATACGCTAGCGAAGGTACGTGGATGGATTTAGAATCTGGTTGTCGTGAAGACGATAAATATTAAAATATGCATATTGAGAAAATTATGAATGAGTAAAAATTTCCACTAGTCTATGACTACTCTCAATCTCAGGAAATGAGAAACTATTCATCCAATTAAACAAGACCTGCCTATCCTAAAGCTTACACCATCCTTAATTCCATCTACATAGACATCACTTCCCGTAAACACTCGCCCACTTGGCCAGGTATTTGCCTATAATGTCGAACTCTAGATTGACGGAATCACCTGGCCTTAAATCTTTGAAACCCGTATGCCGATAAGTATAGGGAATGATGGCCACACTAAACTCAGTTGTTGTCGGATTGACTACTGTCAGGCTAACGCCATCTACACAGATGCTTCCCTTATCGACCAACAATCGGTCAGGGCCAGCCTCGTAAGCAAAACGAAAATACCAGCTACCGTCCGCCTCTTCGACAGAGATCACACGCGCTGTAGTATCGACATGTCCTTGAACCATATGCCCATCTAGTCGAGCATTGGCCAACATGGCTCTTTCAAGATTGATGCGGCTTCCTGTCTTCCAATGGCCAAGCTTAGATCGGTCCAGGGTCTCTTGTATAGCTGTAACGGTATGGATGCCGGCAGAAACAGCGACCACGGTCAGACAGACACCATCATGGGCGATACTTTGATCAATTTTTAGCTCGTCGCTCAGTTCGCTAGCCACGGTAATGTGAATGTTGCCACCCTCGCGTTCGATATGCTGAATGGTCCCAACTTCTTCGATTATTCCTGTAAACATGGCTAAAAAACGATATGAAAGCTGCTTCGGTTTTGGTTTCCTATCTTTGAGGCTGCAACTCCCTCCTACTCTCTCATTTTCCTTTGCGTTTTTCCTGTGCTTAGTAGCAGCAGGATTAGCTTATTGATATTATTCTTCTGAAAGAGACGCCCGGAAAACCATACGAGTATGAAGCGATTGCTTACCCTATTTTGCTGTTTGGTGGCAGCATATGTCAGCAAGGCACAAGATTGTAATGCCTTCCTGTTTCTTGGACTAGATACAACCATCTGTGAAGGCGCAGACATCCAACTACAAGTGAGTGGTCTACCTGCGGAAGTCCTCAATTTCAATTGGACGCCTGCAGGTTTAACCGTAAGTAGTGACAATTCCAGTGCTACGGATAGTCCATCTGCTACTACGACTTACGGCCTTGAAGTACGGTATGTAACCGGACCGGAACTGGTCAATAATGGAGACTTCTCTGCCGGCGATACCGGATTTTCCACTGATTATACCTTTGGGAACAGCTCCGGTGGAAACGGGCCACTCGACGATCAGGGTCAGTACCGCATCACCACTAGTCCGCCCTCGGTTCACGATGATTTTGGAGATTGTGGTGATCACACCTCTGGAAATGGGAATATGATGGTCATCAACGGCAGTGACGATCCAGTCAATGTGTGGTGCCAAACCATCAATGTAGATGCAGGTATAGAGTATGCCTTTTCCGCCTGGGTAAATACCATGGTTGCCCAAAACCCAGCTATGCTTCAATTCAGCATCAATGGCACCCTCATAGGCAACACCTTTACTGCACCCAATCAGGTTTGCGTATGGGATCAGTTCTTTGCCTTATGGAATAGCGGGGCAAACACCTCTGCTGAACTCTGTATTCGAAACATGAATACAAACGATACGGGCAATGACTTTGCCCTGGATGACATCAGCTTCCGAAGAACTTGTGTCGCCTCTGCCGAACGCACGGTCACTGTAGACATGACTGCCCAGGCCGAAATTGATCTGAACAACAATTTTTGTCAGGGATCTAGCGACTTGTCTCTTGCAGATCTATTGACCGCTGAAAGCACAAGCGGAGGTAACTGGACCCTAGACGGTGCCCCAATCAACTCCAGCCTTCCGATAAGTACACTTTCCGTGGGAGCTTACGAGTTGAGCTATTCAGTTGGAAATGCAGAATGCTCGGCCACAGACAGTCGCACTTTCAATATCGTGGAACCGCCAAATGCCGGGGTAGCTATAGACGAAGGGCTCTACTGTCAGGGGCAGGGAGGCACTTTTTCACTTCCCGATCTGCTGGCAGATTTTGAGGCCGGAGGTACCTGGGCGCTACCAGCCGAACTGAGCGGCATTCCGTTTTCCCCCATCTCAGGTGTGGTTGATTTGAATGGAACTTCCGCAGGTAGTTACGACTTCACATATACGGTTAGTGGAGCAAGTGCTTGTCCGACTGATGTTGCTGTAGTTACTGTAGAAGTAGCCTCCTTGCCATCGGTGGATACTCCCCTACCCGATTTGGTTCTCGACTGCAACCTACCAGAAGTATTTGTGGAGAGTGGAATTGATCCGGGACTGAATATTGTCTGGTCGCTGGATGGAAGTCCATTTAGCACAGAGCCCAATATCACCGTTAGCCAAGCGGGAGAATATGCCTACACCATTACGGACCCCTCTTCTGCCTGCTCCTCAGAATTCAGCTTCAGCGTCTCGGCAGAAGACAACCTGCCGACCTTTGACATCATGCTTGATTCACTCCGTTGTACTGCCGATAATCAAGTAGATAATGGTCGTGTTGAATTTGTGCCTGATGGAGGTAATGGCCCTTTTGTATACAGCATAGACGGGCAAAACTTTCAGGCTGAGCCCGTATTCGAGAACCTGCAAGCAGGTGTTTACAATCTGATCATGGAGGACGCCGGAGGTTGCCGCTCCAGCCGAGAAGTAAGCTTGCTAGATCCTTTGGACTTCAGCTTTGGATTGACCAGCGATATCCAAACCGACTTTACCTACGGTAGTCAGGTAGGTGTGTTTCTGCAAACCAATTTATCACAGACTGAACTGGCTAATATAATTTGGGGACCAGCAGGTATCGCTGATATAGGAGCCAGAAGTGTCCAATTTATTCTGGACGGCCCACTAACCGTACAAGCCAGAGTAACAAGCAGTCTGGGCTGCACCTTTAGCGCAGAGATCGAGTTAGTCGGCCAGAATGGTCAAATCCTGTTTGCACCGTCTGCCTTCTCGCCCAATGACGACGGGGCCAATGACAGATGGATACCTTTTGGCGGACCAAATGTCAATCGGTTGCTAAGTGTGCAGATTTTTGATCGATGGGGAAGCCCCGTATTCCAAACGAACGACCAGCAAGCAGGAGATTTAAGTGCAGGTTGGGATGGGCGGTTCAGAGGCCGGGAAGCCCCGGTCGGTGTCTATGCCTACGCCGTTGAAGTCCTTTTGTTTGATGGTACCACCCAACAGGAAACGGGAAGTTTGACACTAATCCGATAACCTAAGCAGGTAGATTGTCCCTATATTTCTTCCTCTATTTTGTACCCAACACATGGATAAATGAGGACGATCACTCTAGTAATTTTAATGATGTGCGCGAACAGTCTGGTTTTCGCGCAAGTAAACGACCAGCGGAAGTCTGTACAACTACAAGCCTCTGTAAGCGACGACCCAGCCCGCATAATTCTAAGCTGGGATAATGCTATTACGGCGAATGGCCCGCTACAAGTTTTTCGTAGGCTCGCAGGAGAAACCAGTTGGGGTGTAGCTCTCGCCACCCTCGAATCAGATGCAAGCACATATGCCGATGATGGCGTAGAGTCGAATGTTCTTTACGAATACCGGGTACTAAGGCCTCACGAGAATGGACTCGGAAACGGATATATCTACTCGGGAATAGATGTAGAAGCTGCTGAATCAAGAGGCATTTTAATCCTGGTTGTTGAAGAAACCATCAGGAATGCGTTAGCACCAGAGATACGCCGATATCGATCGGATGTATCTGCAGATGGCTGGCTGGTGAAGGAAATTGTAGTCTCTGCGGCAGATGCAGACACCACTGTAAAGCAAGCCATACTGAATGTCTACAATGAATCACCAGAGGAAAGGCACGCCCTGTTCCTGTTGGGAGAAGTGACCGTACCTTATTCTGGAAGAATATTCCCAGATGGGCACGATAATCATATAGGTGCCTGGTCTGCTGATGTTTTCTATGGAGATATAGACGGTAACTGGACCGATGCCTTTGTGATGGAAACCTCTGCATCAAGGAATGCCAATCACAATGTCCCCGGTGATGGCAAATGGGATAATAGTACAGTGGCTTCGGATTTAGAGCTGGAAATAGGGCGAGTAGATTTCCACAACTTAAATGTTTTTGATGAAGACATTGTGGAATTGACTCGTCGATATTTAGATAAGAATCACGCTTACAGAAATCGAGATTTTGTTCCTATCCAGAGAGGGCTGATCGAGAACAATTTTAATGGATTTGCGGAGGGATTCGGTCA
>JBCBVN010000308.1:0-5232 GCA_039817625.1 Bacteroidota bacterium | reverse complement strand
GTATGGTGAGAGGTGCATCTTCAAACCCACTCCACTCTTGTTGATACAAAGCGTAAACCAGTCCTTGCCGATCAGTGGATGTCATCCCGGGATTATAGCGAAACTCCTGTCCTCGCCATCCGCTGAAGGCCGTCATTTGTTGGGCGTGTACAAAGCACGGAAAGGCGAGAAGCAACCAAAAGCAAATAACATTCTTTGTCCACATAGCCAGATAGTATCAGCGAACGATTAGCAGTGTTTGCTTAATGGTTCCGGTTCTAAACTTAAGTACGTAATAGTAATTGCCGGCAGGTAGCGCTTTGCCCAAATAGTTGCCTTCAAAGCGTTCCTCATCAGATTGGTAGTCAACCTTGTTATAGACGAGCCTACCCCATCGGCTATACACCTGGAGGCTGTTTTCTCCGAATTTTGAAATATCTCCAAAATCAAGTGCATCATTATCGCCATCTCCATTTGGTGTAATGGCATTGATGGGGCTAATCACTTCCAGCGGATTCTCTGCTGTTGCAACCACAACCTCATCGCGCGTCAGACAGCCATTGGCATCTTCGATTTCCACGGCATAGGTTGTAATCTCTAGCGGCCGAACGAATGGTGTTGGGGATACGGGGTCATCTACCGGATATGGGCTGTCTTCCCAAGCGTAGAAAAGCCCTCCTGAGGCCATGAGCTGTATCTCTTCACCAATCACTACACAAGTGTCTTCTCCGGCAGTAGCTTCTATTTCAAACAGTTCAACAAGTACCTCTAGAGTGTCGGAGGCACACTCATTAAAAACGGCCAAAGCATAGCTCGTACTGGAATCTGGCTGTGCCCAAAGCTGCCGTGCATCCAGTGTACTCAGACCATTGGTCACTCCCAACCACTCGAAGTCGTCGCCACCATCAAATGCTATAAAAATCGAATCTCCAGGGCAAATGGGAAACAACGGACTGAGCAGCTGAGCAGCAATCTGATTATTATCGAATACGGTAACACTATCCACCGCTATGCATCCACCACTATTGGTTACTGTAAGTATATAATTTCCTGGTTCAGTAACGAGGAGCACTGGCTCCAGACTACCTGTCGACCAGCGATAGTCTACATCTTCCAACACCTCAGCCTGGAGGAAAATCGGCATATCACCACATAAACTGCGAACGCTATCGCCCAAATTCAACTGGGGCGGATCGACTTGTTCGATCTCAAATGATACTTCCGTGCTGCAAGTGCGTTCGTCAAGGATTTCGATGGTATAATTACCCGAGCTAAGCATATCAAAGTCGCCTGTAGTGGAGGTATCTCCCTCAAAAATGTATTGGTATGGAGCGTCTCCACCCACGGCAATCACCGAAACCGAACCCGTAAAACCTATGCACCCACTGGGAATGGTCTCTACAGATTGAGTCTGTAATGACAAACTGGGTTGGGTAAGCATCTGGGTAGTACTAAACACGATATTTCCTTCTGCATCAAATATCCTCAACTCATAAATCCCCGCTGGCAGCGCCTCGAGGGCCAAGTCTGGAATAGGGTTTCCCATTTCATCGAACCAGATGACGTCATACAGCTCAGGATCAGCATTGGTTTGGTAGATGATAGATCCTGTACTATCTCCTCTACAGACGGGCTCCGAAAATTGTATATCCACAACAAATTCCTGGCCTATTCGCACTCGTCCCTGATCAACACGTAGTGCAACGGGAATAAAATCATCACCACCGTTTCCCTGGCCCCGCACTATTTGAATTTCCAAAGGGGTGCTGGTTATCGACACGGGGCTCTGTGTCCCTACCTCTCCAATAGCCAGAAAGCTTATGCGCAGGATTCGGCTGTCATCAGGAAGACTTGTAACCGTACCCTCAGGGCTGAACCAACTGAGTCGTAAATCTCCGCTAGCTACTGCTGATTCGCCTACCGCTACAGAGCTCAGATCGACGGTTCCTTGCCCCAGGTACTGAATAACAGACGCATCCCAGTTGATGGAAAACTGTACAGAAACCAGGCTATCAAAATCACGTACACTCAAGTACACCTCTACTGTATCTCCGGTCTCGACTAAAGTGTCTGTAACGGAAACACGGAGAGTATCTGTCTGGGCGTATGATACAGACACCAAACTGGCAAAAAAGACTAGAATGGATAGACACCTATGCACGAGAAACCAATCGAATGAAACATAAAACCGAAGACCTTAGCGACGGATAGACATGGTTTTCACCACGCTCTGCTGACCAAAGGTAGTGCGATAATAGTATTGACCGGCAGGCAATTGTGTCAAATCCAAGGTCAATCGGTGTTTTCCAGCCGTGTAGTTTTGCCTTCTACTCAATAGCTGGCGTCCAAGCTGATCGATGACCACCAGATTGAGCTCTCCATCGTGAGGTAGGGTCACCTCTATAAAGGTGGTTTGCTCAAACGGATTGGGTGCGTTCTGACTGACCGCAAACTCATCGTAAACAAGTTCTGGCGTTTGCCAGCCGATAAGCAGCGGATCTCCATTTGCGGTATAGGCTTCATTGCGGAAAGCCTGGCTGTTAAGTGCCAGCAAATTGGCAGGATTGACCAAATCTTCAGTAGCTACAAACTGGATTTCCAACCAGTCGCCAGCATGAGATTCTCCCTCCCCTCTACCAGCAAACCAGCTGAACCTGAGCTCACCACGTTCTAGATGACTCAAACCGATACGAGCCTGGTCAAGCGGGCTACGAGCTTGAATAAACGCTGCACGGCCGCTGTCGAAGTTTAGCCCAAATTGCAGACTGCCAAGTCTGACAAAATCATCAGAGCGCAGATAGATACTGAATGTCTGACCAGCGGCTACCCGATCAGGGGCGTTTAGCTCCAGTCTCATTTCGCCTAGCCCTCTTTCTTCGCTAGCCTGTTCCCACATTTGGTCGGCACTGGCCTCTCCCAGTATATCGCCTACCTTGACCCCAACAAAATTTGTAGTCGTATCACCTTCGAGCATAATACTCGTATGGTTTTCGTAGGGGAAGATATTTTGCGCATTCCAGTCATCGGGCATCTGGCTGCTCTCGTGTACAAAAACCCAACTGGGGCAACCGGGGAGCTCCTGCAAATCACCAAGAATCACCGCCTGAATCAAGAAGAGATCCAATACGCTAAAGTTGTCATCGCAATTGGCATCGGCCGCTATAATCTGATAAGGACTGGCAATCTGAGGAGTGGGCAGTTCCAGCAAGTATCGCTGACCCAAGAAGAGTCCAAAAGTAGATAAACCATTGTCGTACTCTCCAGCCCTTTCCACATCCAGATAAAACATATCACCCATCGTGGCATTATCTATTGCAACTTCACCGCTTGATGAGGTAGCTAATTGTAGACTTTCGCTGGTCGATTGGTTTACGACGTTGAGCACGGCACCTTCCACGCCCTCTCCCCAGAAGGTCTCAACAGTTGCCCCGATATCGGCCGTAACCGCAGAAGACATGACTGTGATCCGGCCGTGAATCAGCTGTGGATTCAAGAGGACTGGCAAGTTGCCAATGACTCCAGACATTTCTAGCTGTACCGGATCATCAGATAATTCGATCATACTCGTGCCAGCTTGTGTTGCGGCTTCCATCTCGATGTAGAATAAGAGCAAATCTTCATCTACTACATCGAGACCTCCCTGATCCGCTACGAAATTGAAGGTGTTGTTGGCACCATTGAACAAGGGATCGATGGCTCCTGGCTGAAGTCCCATGATATCTGCAATACCATCGTCCTCCAAAACGAAGCTACCCGATAAGCTAGCCAGGTTGGTTCCATTTCGCAGGTAAACAGGTATCAGCGCCTGCTCGCCTTCTTCAACGGTTTGTTCTCCGACTTCAAGAGTTAGGTTGCCCCCATCAATGGCTTCTATCGTCTCGCAGAAAGTGTCGCTAAAGCATCCATTAAAGGCCGTGAGGCAAATGGTGTATACGCCAAATTCGGCATAGGTGTATTCTTCCTGGAAGCCCCCTACTACAGTACCATCTCCGAAATCCAATTCAAAGGACTCTGCATTGGTACTCATGTTGAGAAGTTCAATTTCTATCCCGTTGACGTCTACAGCGAAAGCTGCCGTTGGTGGGGATCCCCCACCAGAATAGTTGAGGGTCAGGAATTCAAACTGCATACAGCCTTCGGCACTTTCGATGACTATCATATAGTCTCCTGCCGGGATATTGGTAAACAAGAACTCATCTTCTGTGATATCAGTGACGAGTGTATCTGCCGTCCCGAATAGCTCAATCTGATAAGGTGCAGTTCCCAGTGAAAAGTCGAATAAGAAACCGGGATTGGGACAATCCTCTACGGTGGTTACACTCGCCAGATTTACGCTGGATGCAGCTACAGAAACGATTTCCATATCCATACAGCCCTCCGAGTCAGTCACCTTGATCTTGTAGGTGCAAGGGTCGAGTCCAAACAGCTCAAAAAACTGTTCGCTGGTTTGGAAAGTCGTATCGATCACATCATCGCACAGCCTAATCACCTCTACGTTATAAGGAGGCACCCCGCCGGAAATATCATTCCAAATCTGATTGTATTGCTGACAATCGTTGAAAATGAGGGCCACATCCAGCTCTACTGTAGATATTGGATTATTGATGATTACCTCATCTGTTTCTGAACAGCCGGCGCTATCAGACAGCATAAGGGTGTAGGTGCCGTTAGGTAGATCTGTTATAGTGATGCTTGGCCCGGTAAAGGTCTGTGTACCACTAACCGGCCCACTGTAGTTAAGTACATAATCTGGTGTGCCAGCAGTAACAGTTACGGTAAACTCTCCCAATTCGCCACACGCACCGAGGGGCGCAACGACATCAAACAATTCGAGTGGAGTAGGATAAACAATCACGGTATCCATAACCATGCAGCCAGCCCCGTCTACAATGATGACTTTGTAATCACAAGGCTCCAGATTCGGTAGTTCAAAACCATCTTCCTCAGTGATAAATTCTGTGAGCTGAGTGCTATCACACAACCTGATGACTTCTACACTATAGGGCGGAGTACCCCCGAGTATATCTACCCAAAGCTGATTGTATTGCTCACACTCGTTGAAAATGAGGGCCACATTTACTTCAAGGTCATTCTCTGTCAGTTCGACAACAACACTCTGATATTCCGAGCAACCATTGGCGTCTGTCAGCCAGATAAAATAGGTGCCCGCTACTAAGTCGACCAAATTAAACTGGTTTCCGGTGACCGTAACCGTCCCACTTTGAGGGCCGCTGTAAACGAGTTCGTAAGGTC
>JBCBVN010000307.1:0-5273 GCA_039817625.1 Bacteroidota bacterium | reverse complement strand
TGGCCTTTGTCATCGGCTGTCCCACGGGCATAAATGGCACCTTCCGGATGCAGGGCAGTCTCTCTGACTACCGGGTCAAAGGGCTCACTGTCCCACAGATCCAGTGGGTCTGGTGGTTGTACATCGTAGTGCCCGTATACGAGTACGGTCGGCAAGGCCGGATCAATGATTTTTTGCCCAAATACAACCGGGTAACCTTTTGTTGGAATGATCTCCACACCTTCCAATCCAGCATAAACCATATACTCAGCTACCTGGCCGGCACAAGCGTGAACTTGCTTTGCAAACGCAGGATCGGCGCTCACGCTGGGTATGCGCAACAACACCTTCAATTCTTCTAGAAAGCGATCTTTATTCGACTGTATAAATTCCTTAGTGGAGGGCATGTTAATAATTTTGGACTGCAAAGATAAAGCGGAGATGGGACTACTAGGCTGTTGTCTTAAAGGGATTCACCTGCATGAGGGCAGCTCTGCGACAAACTCGCTACACTAGTCGTAATACCCACGCCTGGAGACCTGGCTGTGATATACTTAGCTATTGCCTTATCGGAATCCCTTCAACCGGGCAACACCGGGCTCATTTCTACAGGTGCTCCTCCAGCAGGCTTGTCAATCGCTCCTCCGATAGACCGCGCTCCAGTTTACCCGCTTTAGCGAACGATAGTCGCCCATTTTGCTCCGACACCAGAAAACATACCGCATCAATTTGTTCGCTCAGGCCTACAGCTGCCCGATGGCGGAGTCCTACCCCTTGGGGAAGATCACTGGAATCCGACAAAGGGAGTACGGCTCCTGCCCGCTCCAGCCGACCATTGTCTATGATAACTGCCCCATCGTGTAGCGGGCTTTCTTTTTGAAATATCGATCGGATGAGAGGCGCACTTATCGCGGCATCTAAAGGCGTACCTCCACTCACCAACTCTCGAGGATCCGCACTTTGCGTACAGACGATGAGGGCACCAATACGCTTGCGTGACATCGAAGACAAAGCCTTGCGAACTTCATTGACCTCTTTACTGACTTCACTGTCGTTTACCTCTCGGCCCAGTAGTCTGTTCCAGACTGAATTGCGCTGCCGGAGTGTGCTATTGCCGAGTAGTAGCAAAAACCGCCTGATCTCTGGCTGAAATATGACGATCAGCATGATAAAGCCCAGGCTCATAAATGCATTTAACACCCTCGATAGCATGAGCATCCCCAACAAATCAACCACCAGGGCAATCAAAAAAAGCAAGGCAAGCCCTACGAATATATTCAAGCCAATGCTCCCCTTCAACAGGCGATATAGCTGATAGGCCAGTACACCAACGATCAGTACATCGAGTAAATCCCAGATACTTATGGGTAAAAAACCAATCTTGACTAGAAATAATTCCACGAATAGTATTGTGTACCACTTGCTGGAGAGCA
Organism: Bacteroidota bacterium; assembly: GCA_039817625.1. Taxonomy (GTDB): domain Bacteria; phylum Bacteroidota; class Bacteroidia; order Chitinophagales; family Saprospiraceae; genus Neolewinella. The sequence continues at coordinate 3,861 of JBCBVN010000307.1, read as the reverse complement.
TTAGAGAATTTTTTGCTTTCCAGTAGCGAGTAAATACCCAAGGTTGAAGTTGTTTGTTTCATAAGACCACTTCAGCCTCGGCATAGCTGCGGCAAGATACGCAATGGTCAGCGGCTAGACTTTTTGGTGTAGCCGGGCGTTACTATTCTAGCTTTGATAAATATCTTTGAACAGTGAACCGTCTTTATCTAATCATTGGACTTTTCTGGATATCTCTGGCCAACGCACAGGCCCAGGAAATGCGCGAACATAATGGTCGAATGATGATGATCATAGATGATACCACAGCCATCTGGTTTGACACCAGAGAGCCGGTAGACCGCACCTTGTTTTCTGTGGTCAGCGTCAAAATCGAACCCCTCGAAGATGCTGTAGATCCAATTACTGAAGGAGACCTGATCCGAATCGCTCAACGGCAACAGCAACTCGCCGAAGAAGCAAGCGTACTGGCGGCCAACAGAGCCCGAGCGGCATCAGACAACCGCAACCAGATTCAGCAACAACTCATGACTGCCCGATCAGTAGGGCAAACTTCCGAAGCCGCTCAACTACAACGACAGCTCCAGCTAGCAGAAAGAATTGCTCAAGAGGCCGAGCAAGAAAGGTTGCTGGCACTGCGCAATGCCAATCAGGCCACTGCCGTCGTCGAGCAAGGTCGCCATGTTGAAATGTATAACCAAAACAGACGGAAACGCCGAGAGCGTCGACGCCGGCGGACGGTTGAAAGCGATGACAAATTTAGCCCAGGACCGGTTTATATCCTCTCTACCAATGATTTCAGTGGTTATGGCGACATCCGTTCCATCCCACCAGAACGCACCTGCAATCTGGCTTATGAAGGAATAGATGAAGACTCTGGCGACTATGTTCGATTAACTCGATCAGAGCGCTTCTTTAGCCATACAGATCCTAGCCTCAGGCCGTATTTAGAAGGGCGAGAATACCTGGAATGCCACGCCCATATTTATCAAATACGGGGTTTTCATTACCTACAATTGGAAATCGTTTTCGCCAATCCGAATGCTATAACCACTTATGGTTTCCTGCCCGAAGAGAGCGTTTTGAGTTTGCATTTGCTAAATGGTAGTTACGTCAGCTTGCGGGCAGCACAAGCGGCTAACGGAAGCTGGGATGCGGCAAAAGGATTATTGAGTTATCAGGTTTCTTTTCCAATAGATCGCGCGCTGGTCAATCAACTTCGTCAGAGCGAGCTCGATTTCGTTCGTCTGTACTGGTCCAGTGGTTTTGAGGAATACGACATTTATCAGGTTAGCCTGATTCAGGAAATGCTGGCCTGCGTGAGATAGCTAGTATGCCAGCCCTAACGAGCAAGTATAAATGAAGGCCGGTGGCAGATTCGCCGCCGTAAAGCTCACCTTTACAGAATTGAAATAGTATTTCAGCAGCTTGTAATCCTGAAGTGCGTACTGAAATTGGAGGTAATGACCCTGAGGCTTCAGCGCCTCCATAGACTGCTGAATGATCTCCGCCTTTACACCTTTTGGAATGATGGATAACGGAAGAGAGGATACGACATAGTCTATAGACTCCGGCTCGATGAATTCAGCCAACCGCTCAGCGCCTTGCGGGATCAATCTCAGGCGCGCATCTTCAATCTCGCGTAAACGCTCGATAAACTTATCGTTTATCTCAAAGGCAATTAACTCAGAATCGGGATGCAGCCTTTCCAGTATAGCCTGAGTAACGCAGCCATCTCCCGGTCCTAACTCAACAACTTTCAAAGGGCGATCATCCGATATCGGAGCAACCAGTCGTTTCACCAATGCAGGTGACGAACTGGCAATGGCCCCGGTTGAGCGCCAGGAACGCATAGCTTCGCGAAAGAATTTCCACCTATTCATGAGCAAGTAAGGTAGGGCGGGCGGAGCAGTATCAATACTCGATGCATGTTTAAACCCGACGCAAGATAATGTATTTGACCATTTAGACCAGATGCATCAACAAATCACTTTCGTGGGAGCTAACGACCAGCGATAGCCATAAAAGAAAATCGCTCTACTTGATGAGGGCTTCCAATGCGACAGCCCGACTTCCTTTCACAAAAATCAGATGCGCTTCCCAGTCCTGCTCCCAAAACCAATCTTTGAGCAATTGGCTATTGGAAAAAAAGGGCAGTCCAAGCTCAGTAGAAACTTTTTTGTACGCATCACCTACCAATAAAAGTTGTTCAATATCTAGCTGCTGAGCATAACGCGCCAGCTCTTTGTGCAGGTCCTCCGACTCCTCTCCGAGTTCGAGCATTTCACCCAAAATGGCAGCCTTGGGTTTCTGCTCCAGCAGAGCAAATGCATCGAGAGCCGCTTTTACACTGGTCGGGTTGGCATTGTAGGCGTCCCAAAAAAAGTTGACCCCACGATGTTGCAGACGCTGAGATCGCGCATTTTCTGACCGATAGTTCTCCAGAGCACTTGCTATAGCATGCCCGGGCACTTTGAAGTATTTGCCGACAGCAACAGCAGCCTTGATGTTTTCGAAATTGTGCTTGCCGGGCAACTGAGTATCTGCAGTAAAATGTTCCCCATGCTCATCGAGAAAGACCACGCGGCAATTGGGGTGTGAGCGCAGTAGGCCCACTTCTATGGTTTTCACGGCCAGACTGGGCGCATCGCTATGCCCAAATTCTATACCCTGATGCAGCTTGGCACCTAGCTCAACCACTTCCTTTTGATCCAGATTTACAAAGCCTATACCATGACTTTTGCCCAACCAGTCAAACATCTCTCCCTTTCCTTTTTTGATGCCTTCCCGGCCTCCAAATCCTTCCAGGTGAGCCTGCCCGATATTTGTGATCAGCCCATGAGTTGGTTCCGCGATCCTACATAGGTCCGCTATTTCTTTTTGATGATTGGCCCCCATCTCCAAGATACATATTTCGGCATCTTCAGGAGTTGACAGGATGGTGAGTGGCACCCCAATATGATTGTTGTAGTTGCCCTGAGTTGCATGCGTCTGATATCGCATAGACATCACTGCAGTTATCAACTCCTTGGTAGTGGTTTTGCCATTAGAGCCTGTAATGGCGAATACGGGAATCTGCCAGCTACGTCTGTAAGCTGTAGCCAAATCTTGCAAACTGATCAAAGCATCTTCAACCAGAACTTTAAACTGTCCTGCCTCTTCCTGCTGCATAGTAGCCTTCAATTCCTTGGCCTTTAGCTGATTAAAAACCTGTGGATTGTCGACAACAACCAAAGAAGCCCCCTGGTCTATAGCAGATTGTGCAAAAGTGTTACCATCGAAACGGTCGCCGCGCAAAGCAAAAAAAATATCCCCTTCTCTCACCGAACGGCTGTCAGTAGTAACCTGGCGATGCCGGAGAAATAGCTGCAGAATAGATGTAATCTCTGATGGCATAGGCTACAAAATTAAAAATCCGCTTTGATCCTCAAGACCAAAGCGGATTTTCATTCGCTGTATGTAGCTCAATTCTTACCGTCTACGAGCTCGACGACGATTACTTCTCAGCGTCTTAAAGCGGTTTTCACCGGTTTGATCATTGCCTTCAGAAGCACCTACTCGAATCATAGCACAGCGGAAACCAACGTCTCTGCTCGCCATGTCCTGGTCCATGTAGCGACGAGTACCGGGCGATAGCCAGTAAGCCCTGTCAGACCAGCCACCGCCTTTGAATACGCGGCTGTCGTTGCTAATCAGTGTGTGGTTATCTGTATCGTAGAAAGCTTCACTCTCCTGATCACCATCCAGGTAATCCAGCGGACGACCAGAACGATAGTTGTCACGTAGAGCAGCTTCTTCATCAGTTACGTACTCGTAGCGAATACGGCCCAAGCTATCCTTTGGAGCTGGACGACCGTCTTCATCGCGAACCATATTTTGGAA
>JBCBVN010000306.1:0-5278 GCA_039817625.1 Bacteroidota bacterium | reverse complement strand
ATGAAATCATAATCATCAGTGACAGATATCTTTATGTGTTTTGCCTCTACCCTGTTTCTCAGTCCGTGTTCGAATGCATTCTCTACGTGAATTTGGATTTGAAGTAGAAATACCTCATAGTTGGCTAGCCGTTCAATGTCTTGTATGTTGGGGTGGGTGAACAAATATCTATTCTCCATCTGAATATTGATGGTGTTCAGATAATTGATGACCGTTGTCATTTCTTCTTTTAGAGGGTGCCCTGCCTTTCTTTCATAGGCGCTGTTGAACATAATCCTTACATTATGACCAACGTTACCGATGATGGCATTGACTAATGCCTTATTCGTCTTTTCTGATCGAACAGCCATTTCTACCCATTCGAGAACATTGGTGATAAAATGGGGGTTGATGGTCCCTACCAAAGCCTGCACCCTTAATCCCTCTTCTTCTTTCTTAATCCGTTCTATCTCTGTTTCTAGTTTTCGCTTTCTGGCTTGCTCGTAGAAATAAAAGGCGATAAAGCCACCAAAAAGTAGGCCAGTTGCGGCCCAGGCCCACCAGTTCTCCCAAAAGGTTTTGGGTACCTCAATACTTAAAGACTTGCTTTCTACGGTTTGATTATCATAGCGAAGCTCGAATGATAGCTTGTAAGAGTCGGGTAATAGGTACTTGACTCTGAGGGAATCTCCGGGTAAAAGGTGTTGTTCATAAAGAACGGTGTCACCTACAGAATTAAGCAATAAGGCTCTTGCAGAAGCATCACCTTGAAAACGGTCCTGGACAGGGACTTGATAGCCGAACTCCAGACTTCGATCTTTACTCGGGACGGCAAAACGATTTTCGTTTATTATGGTTAAGGGTCCTCTGTCACTATTTAAATATACGCGCTCGATACGTGGAGGTCTTCGATTTGCAAAGGCCTTTGTAAGGTCGTAGCAGATGGCACCATTGTCTAGCCCATGCCACAATAAACCTTGGCTGTCAAACATAATGGCATTCTGCTCACTGGCCCCAAGACCATAATCCAAAGTATTGAAGACCATACATGGAAAATCACGAATCGAATCAGATGCATAGAATTGGGTCAAATCGATGATCCCCAATCCTTCAGAGTGACCAATAAATAAGCTATCTCCTCGAACAGCTAAACTGAAAACATACTTGTCCGAAGAAATGCCGTCAATTTGTAGGTGTTGGATTTGTTCTGCGACCTTGTCCAAAGATGTTTCGTCTATCAAATGAGGGTTTGGTAAATAGGCAAGCCCTCTGGCTGTTCCTAACCATAATGTACCAGTAGAATCAAGTATGGAAGATATGGCACCAAACGGGGTTTCTGGTTCAGCTAAATAAGTAAAGGCAGTATCTCTCACAGGGTCATAAAAACCCATGCCATCCCTGGGATTAGCAAACCAAATACGTCCATTTAAATCCTGACAGGTTGTAAGAACGTTTCCAATATCGATTCCTTTTTGATGGCCAATCACCCTCATTTCCAGGGATGTTTGGTCATTTAGTGGGACAAAGGCAATTTGCCCATAGAAAGGACTATTTTCAGAATCTTTTACGCCTACCAAACCAATTGAAATTGCTTCGGCATCTAGCCTATTGTCATCCCTGTCCAAAGTAGGTGACCAAAATGACCTTGGTAGGTTTACGGGCGCCATCTGAAAACCAGTAGCTGCACGGTTGCCCTGGCCGTCAATAATGTGTCTACTTGCATTCCCGTTGTGATCAAACCTGATCAGTGCCTCAGGAAAGTCAAGTGATCTTTCAAGGAGCATGTAGGTATAGCCATACTTGGTGTCATTGAATGCCCCGGGCATGATTTTTGTCGTGGCAGGTAGTATGGTACTGTTTATCCGGCTGAGGGTGTTTCCATCCCATACAGCAATTCCTGTACCATAACCTCCGAATACTATGTGGCCATTGGATAATTCCGCTAAGCTATGCAGTGCACTTAGCATGTTCTCCTGTCCAGAAATAAATGTTCTTATTCCCGGGTGAATTACGCGAATACCAGAATGGTCACCATAATAGATGTTTCCTTCCTGATCTCTAGTTGGGTGGGGCGTGTATCCTCGCTGGGCTCTAAAACTTCCAAATAAAGAGAAATAGGGTTTCTCTGCATGAGAGATGTAAATAGATTTTATAGTCTTATTTGTTGGTGAAATAGTTTCCTCGATCTGAAGAATTCGAGAGTTGTGATGATAACGTAAATATTTTTCTAGATTTTCATCTGGTAGACCTATTTTAGTTGGAGGCAGTACCTCACCATTCGAATTAAAGAAGTAATATTTTCCATTTTCATAAACCGCTCTTGATCTGTCGGGCCAATACATGTGCCCGTATCTGAATTCGTTAGGTGAAACGTAGGTGGTAGAATCAAAAGCTAAACTGGCGGAAAAGCGCTCTGATGATTTGGTATACTTGATTATTTCTCCTGAGGGTGCAATCTTGATCTGGGGCCAGGCTTTATTAACATCTATACTCAGCCCAGATATGTCTACAGTATGACTATGTTGAAAATGGTCACTATAATCGAAAAAATATAAAGAATCGTTTGTCGCAAGTGTCAGCTGGTCTGAAGCAAAATTGTCAATGAATGCACAATTTCGTATGGGCAAGTGTGTGGTGTCGGGCCCCCTTAGATGTATATAGTATTCTCCAACTGGGTAATTTCGATTTCCAACTTTCAAGAGCAGGGCGCCTTGGTTTAATTTTATAAAGATGCCTCCTCTTAGATTAGGTGATAAGGTGTAGAAGTGTTGACCGTCGAATCTCGATACCAATCCATTAGTACTTATAGTCCATAGGTGACCAATGTCATCAAATTCGCATGATTGAGTCTCGCTCATCCCCATGCCGTCCTCAACGGTATAGACGTTTTCAAGAGAATATTGGGATTCGGCATAGGAGCCAATCCAACAAATTAGAATGAGAAATAGAAGAGGGGACTTCATGCCTAAAGTTAAGTCAATAGAAATAACTTGGTGTGATGAGTCCTTAAATATAGGGAGCTAATGAAGTCTTTTACGGTTTGATATTAAACGTTCGTCCTAAGATCTTTTACGTTGGCGACTATTATTGATGCGCTGGGATAAAAATTGACCTTAGTGTCTCTTGTGGCAACATAAAATTTAGTTAGGATTAAGTAGGCGGTATTTGTTAGACGTTTCACCAAGTTGTTGTCCTGGTTTGTATGTTTATATAAGCTTTATTTGAGCAAAGAGTAGATTTTATTGCATACGTTGAAGTGGAAATTTTTTGCGCTCAGGTTTTGTTTTTAAACGCCTGGCCGATAAAGGCGATTATTCAGGTGTCCGAGGAATAATTTGGTGGAGTATTTATTCACTCAAGTATCACATCTTGATTAAAACCCAATTAATATGTCTTTTCGGATGAAAACCCTTATACTTTTGGCATTGATAAGTGCCGGCACCTTAAATCTAAGTGCGCAAACCTTAACCGAATTCAACTCTTTCTTTCGTGAGGGTGGTGCAAAAATGCTTTCTCGCTTAGCTCATCCAACAAATGATTTCATCAGGGCAAGCTGGAATCATTATGACGGTGGCGAAAGGACTGTTGTAACCATCATTTCCCATGACAACTGGGATGGCAATGATGAAACTACGGTCATTACTTTATACCGCAGTGGTTACCTGTTCCGAGGTTTGCAGGTAGACTCAGATACTGACTGGCCTAGTGCTTTCAGTGCAGTTTCCCTATTGAAGGAAATGGCAAATGAGGCGTTGGAAGAGTACCAAATAGAAGGCAATTCTATGATTAATCGAGCGGAAAGGCTTTTTAATCGAACCATTAGCGAAATGAGCGCCAAACAGTTAAGCTGTGCACTTTTTTCTGCCGTTTTCTACGCTTGGTAAGTCAGAATCACTATCGCTTCAAAAACATCCGGCTCACGGATCCTTCTTCGGTAGTTAGGCTTAAGATATAAGTACCTGGTAATAGGCGAGTCAGGTTTATTGGTGCAGTAAGTTGCTCTGCTTCAGGCTGTCCAGTTTGCCAGACTCGCCCACCAAGATCAGTGATCTGCCATTCGAGAATGGGGTAGCGGTGATCCAGGCCATCCAGAAAAAGCTGATCTAGCGCCGGATTGGGATAAATGGACAGCTCATCATAGATCTGGGTAGTAATATCTTCGGTACTCGTAGTCAGGTCCAGGATGATAATACTGCCAAACTGGGTGGTAATGAAGCCTCTGGATTGCGAGAAGTCAATGGCTCTGAATAGCTCCTCGCGATCGGCGGTCATCTCTGTCCAGGTATTGCCACCATCGGTAGTTGACAATATGACCGATCCAAAACCGCACACATAGCCGACTTGCTTATCAAGAAACTTGATGTCCTGAATGGATTCTGTGGTGGGGGTTTCAAGTACCGTCCAGGTAGCACCGCCATTTTGAGTTCTGGCAACCAAGCCGATATCACCACACAGAAAGCCGGTATCTTCATCGATAAACTGCAGTTCCCTCAGGTTAAAAACACCATTGTTGGGGTTGAATCCAGGGACATCATCCCAGGTTTGTCCACCGTCTTCGGTGAGCTTTAGATAGCTAGAGCCAGCGATAAAACCTTTGGACTCAGAAAGAAAATAGATTTCGGAAACCGTACCCACATTGTCGCCCAATATTTCAGGTTCCAGATCAAACCAGCTCTGCCCGCCATCGGTGGTTTTGTAGATGGTTCCTCCGTCGGCACCGAGCCAACCTACGCTGTCATTGACGAAAAATATACAGCGCAGCGGCTGACTGGGAATATCGATGTTCACATCACTCCAGGTATCTGTTCCGTTGTTGGTGATGAAGGAGCTATTGTTGCCGATCACAAATACCGTTTCACCATCCGAGGTGGCCATATTCCGGAAGTTCTCATTGGGGATATTCGTTTGTTGCTGTGTCCAGGTATTCCCATTGTCCGTACTCTTTTTGATGTTCAGACCCGTCCCTTGACCATTATTGAGTGAGCTCACGGCATAGACCGTGGAGTCATTAGTAACCAATACATCCTGAAGGGTTTGGCCAGGCATAAACGTGATTATGGTATTCCAATCCTGACCCTGAAGTTGACTAGTCATTAAAAAGGCTACAAAAATTAAGGTCGTGTAAGCGTATCTCATAAATGGACTCTTATTGATCATTGAAATCTAGGAGACTCTAAACTAGCCAATTCTTGTTTCTTCATATAGACTTTCGCTGGTGGATACCCTCTCATGGATCGTATTTGATCCATTGCTGTCAAGAGGTGATTTTATAAGGTTGTATGAAAAGAGAATTTCATTT
>JBCBVN010000305.1:0-5286 GCA_039817625.1 Bacteroidota bacterium | reverse complement strand
AGGCTCCCTCTTTCCGCCTCCTTCAGCGCAAAATTTGGCGGCGTTCGCTCAAAAAGCGATTCCCCAACAAGCTCTAAGTTAGTACTTGGTAAAAGCTCCAGTCGCCTGGGTATGTCCACTTACAATACGATAATAATACATACCCGGTGGTAATGTATTGCCGGGTACTACAATGGTTTGTGTACCTCCTACAAGTATGCCAGAGGATTGCTGATAAATAAGTTGTCCAGATGTACTGTAGATATCAATACGCAGAGGCATCTGAGTATTCTGGTTCGCAATTTTAAAATTAATATGGTCTGTAGTCGGATTAGGAAAAACTGTGATTTCAGGTACTTCAGAAGCTAGCCCTGTTTCTTCTGTAGATGATATGAGGGCACAGCCTGTGTAGTCTTCAGAATTGAAAATGGGTCCTGAAATATTCAGAATATTCCATCCAAGATTATTGGTATCAGTGATTTCCAATTCAATTTCATCGTTAGGATTTACGGCTGCATAGATACGAGGGAAACCCGCTTCTAAATCTTCGGGGATTACCCATTCGAATGCTACGAGTTGACGCTCTCTGGACGCGAGTGGTCCGTCGGTGCGAACCGTAGTTTGTCCATCGGTATTGGTGAGTTGAAAGAAATCTCCATCGCCGGTGCAAAGCCAAAAATTGACGGGAACTGGGAGATCTGTGGGGATCAAGCTGAAATTGTGGATGGCTGCAAAAATGGTGATGGTATCTCCCCGCTCTGCATCTGCGGGGGAATAAGCGATACCGCGAGACTCCTGCCTTTTAAATTCGTCTTCGATCATAATACCTCGTTCGGGCCACAAACGGAATGGCAGTAATAATCCTGGATCAGGAGCCTGACCATAGTTGGTTTGCCACCAGGTAGGAGTTCCACCCGGAGGTGCCACATCAGGATCTACACTATAATCCAAAACCAATGCGCCGTTAGATGCCCAGTAGTGATATGGAGTGACTTTGTAGTCACTCTCCAGCCCAGCTTCGTGGTTGCGTAAGCTGACTCCCAGGTTAATAGATTCGGTGACCGTAGTTTCGTAGGTAGAAATATCTTCCCGATTATATTCGCCTGATACGCCGACAGAAAGCTCGGCTCCTACACCGAAGAGTTTTTTGCCTGCAGTCACAGTTACGCTACCGCCAATACCAAAGTTGGACGATTGTGTGGTGCTTGCTGCCTCCACATCGGTGAAGGTGACACTGAAATCTTGCTGCGAAGTTGCATCTACGGTATAGGCATCGTCGCCTAGCTCTCCACTCTTAATCAAGGTTTGCAGGGTAGGATCGTCGTTAAGTGATGCATAACTAGGATAGGAAAGGATATTGCCCACCTCGTGCCTGGGGAAGTAGTCAAATGCGGTCCAGGAGTCCGTATTGAACCAGGTCCGTTGAGATATTTGTGGAGTTACAGTAGCAATGCTTCCGATCACACTGTCGCCTTCGAGAACCGGATATTCATATATGCCATACGTGGCAATAGAGGCAAAGATGCGGTCCTGGGTATTAGCCGTTATTTCCGAGGCAACGGTAAAGGTCTGGCTGCTGGATTGGTAGCTTTCGAAGCTCTCCCCATAGGTCGTTTCTAATGTTGCTTTAACAGAGACCCCGCTCCCGCCTTCTACCTCAAGGCTAGCAGTAGTTGCCCAATCGCTTTTGGCGGTGGTCGAGGCCACTACCTCAGTGGTCTGTTCTCTGGAATAGGTCGCGGCGAACTCGCATTCGTCAAAATCGACACAGCCATTGATATCTACCAACTGATCGTTGATGAGATCGAAATGGATGGGAGGCGCATTGAGGACAACCAGTGGATGTTGATAATCGGCGACCTCAAAGTAGCTAGGCGTGCCGAGCCTAATTTCATCGGCGTCGAGATCATTGGTCAGTAAGTGAAAGTGGAAATATTCAAAATCATTTACCGATTGAAGCCCTGACTCGAACTGCCCGAGTTCCTCCAAGACTATGGTGCCATTATCATTGTAAATGAATATTTTTTGAATGTAATTTGGCGTGTTACTGCTGGTACCGGAGGGGCGTTCAGATACCCCAACTACTATTTCTGCTTTGCGATCTCGATTGAGGTCGGCAACCTGAAGCATCTGTATGGGCGTAGGTCCTTCGGAGAAGTTTCTAACGCCAGGGTTGTTGGTATTTTGAAAAAATAGGTTGTTTGGCTCTCCGTCATACTCCAATACTTCGATCTCGATAAGTCTGCTAAAGCGGCCATTGACATTAACCAAACTTTCTGCATATCCAACGACGATTTCATCATTGCCCGATGCGGTTACATCACCGGCCTCAATATTTATAATAGCCCTAGCACTTGTCGCATTTGATGCTGTTGGATCGATTGATGCTGCATGGCTACCTAATTGGATAAGCTGCTGTAATAAGTTAGTATCCGGTTGCTCTTCTTCTACTACATCTACGGGTTGAAATACGAAGATGACTACCCTGTTCTGACCAAGGAATTTGTGCCAGGCCAGGCCTAAGGCAATTTCAGGAGCAAGATCTCCATTGAAGTCGCCTATGGTCAAGTCCAGGTTTCCATTTACCGTGTGGAAGGGTATGCTTGTCGTCAAAGCTTGCTGATAGTTTCCATCTGTGTAGTTAAAAACAGACACGACAGTACTATCACCCTTCCCATAAGCCAACACGACCTCGTCATTTCCATCAAGGGTGAGGTCTTCGAAGTCCAGATCAAAGTAGGGCAGCTCGCTATGTGTGCTGTTACTTGAAGCAAAAGGAATATCTATAGTGATGGTATTATCTGAGCTAATCGCTACGTCATCCCCCAGACCGATGAATCTCAGGTTGAGCTGAAAAAAATCGGCACTAGCTGTTAGATATGCTATAACAATTTGATTTTCGGAGGTGGAGCCCAGCCTGGGGTTAACCATTTTTATGGTAGGTTGATCCGGAACTTCAGCAAGGGAATTACAGCTTGGCTCCGGGCGCTCGATTCTATCGATAAATTCCCCGCTTGATACATCTGAGACCGACAAGTCTGTAAGGTCGTATCCTAATGGATGATAAAACAGCAACAACTCGCAATCATCGTCTTCGATAAGCCGCATAAGCTCGGAACGGCCGTCCTGGTCAAAGTCGACTAATAAAGGTAGGCTCTCGCGAAAGTCATCTGCTGGGACTGGATTCAACTCTACAGGGTCTATACTATTGAAGTCAATGACAGACCCAGTAACGAGATTGGTGAATGGAGATCCATTGTCGGTTGGTAAAAAATCAAAGGCACGACTATTGGTAATTGCTGAAGAGGCATCTGATTCGGAGCTGAATAGGACCAGCTCGCTCGATTCCAGCAAACATCCGGTTGCAATCATTTGATCATCGGCGGAGGTTCCCTGGTAAAAGGCGGCGTTTCGAACCTCCTCTTGTGCGGGTAGCGCGAAAGAAATTAAAACGGCGAGTGCGCCAATAAGATGTTTGCGCAGATGCAAGGCACTAAAAATCGGTGGATGGTAAAATTGATAAAGCATGGGGAAATGGATTGTGTTAAATAATTCCACACAAAATTGTTTGTCAACCGACTGGTCAGACAAGGTGGAAATCCCCGCTATTTCAATACCGTGGAAAACCACGGTTTTTGCGTGAAAACATGCTTTTTAAGAACTATCTCTTCCGCCGATTACGTTAGACAACATAGCGTATAATGGGTAGGTATTAACATCTTGCTCTTCAGAAATCAAGCCATTAAAATGACAGAAATGGAAGATACAATATTAGAAATCAGTGAAAGTAAATTAAAGGAATGGCATAATAATTGGTTGCTTTGGCCTACCTCTCGCTTGGATGAGTGTTTATATGCTGTTACTGAACCAGGTACTCTGCGGTCGCAGTTGCAAAGAGTTTCGCGATACGAACTTTCCCCAGACCAACTTGAACGAATTAAAAAGCAAGGGCCGGAAGCAAATCACCTATGTGTACATTTCTGTGCTCGTGAGCGCCCTGACCGCAACCCCGCGCAGACAAGAAGTACTCCGATTTTTGTGCCGGTCATTGAATTAGTCGGTAAAAAGATTTTTCTAGCTATGCAATGGCAATCGAAAATATTTAAAAGTCATCAAGATGGTACCGAGCGAATTGCGCTGGCCACTGCAGATTTGTTTTGCCACGGGTTTTGCCAGCTACCTGCTTATGAGCTTGGTGCCATCTTCGAAGCCAATATCGAAACCACAGTAGTCCGTGCTAATAATGCGGCATTCTACACCTATACCAAAGAAGATATTTCAGATGAAGAAAAAATTGAAGAAGAAATACGCGAATTGTTGCCAAAGGTCGAAGCCGTGTACTTTGACTTGGGAATAGCAGCGCCAATTCCCGACCACCCCTATCCATTCAGGCCAATCCTAAGGCTGGAAACGCCTAAAACTGAATTCTTTAAAAAACAAGGAGACAATAACAATTCGAATGTCTATGATGTGGCGGTGATTTGCCCTCCTGTTTGTTAGAGCTAGTCTGTGATTAAAATGACGGTCGACCAGCTATACTATTTCATCTACACAGCCGCTTTTTTCTCTTTAGTTCCGGCGCTGTCAGCCATTTGGTGTTGGTCTAGCTTCAATCCTACTCAGAGGCTTCTGGGGTTTTTGGTCATTATTGCTGCGCTGACTGAGATCGCAGCTATTGGGGTCATAAAAATACTGGGTCAATCCAATATTTTATTGGTACATATTTTTACTGTAATTGAGCTGGTATTATTAATCCAGATATACCGTTTAGAGCATGTGCTTTCCAAGTCAATATCATTCTTAATTACTTTTTTGTTTTTTGTACTTGCGCTGGTCGGTGCCTTTACTTGGGATGATGTCGCTCAATTCAAACCCAATACAGTTTCTCGTTCAACCTCCTCTTTGTTGTTTATTTTTTTTGCGCTACGCTATTTTTTTCAGCAAAGCTCAAAGATTGACCTGGCCCAAAGGCATCAGAAGGGTTTTTTGGCCAATTCTCCTATGTTTTGGATCAATGTGGCTGTGTTGGTTTACTTTCCGGCATCCTTGTTTATATTTTTATTCAGCCAATGGTTTGTAGTGGCAGGTGGAAAATATGGCTTAATTATCTATGCCGTACATGCTTTCTTGCTCATTATTAAAAGCTTATTATTCACTATTGCAATATGGAAGAAAGCTCCGAAGTCGCCCGCGTATTCATCATAAGTTCAATAGGCTTAATCATCATGCTGGTTTTTGCCTTGGCGACGGTATTATTCTATGTCTACTACCAACGAAACCTACTCAAGAAAGAGCTTAGGTTAGTTG
>JBCBVN010000304.1:0-5317 GCA_039817625.1 Bacteroidota bacterium | reverse complement strand
ACTGCGCTAAGAAGGTGACCAAGATAAATGGCAGTAAAAGACGGATTAACTCATCGCCCTTCTTAAATCTCAGCACAGCATCGCGACCGCTGGCGAGCCACCACCCCACCTGCGGAAGTACGCCTAAAAAACCATACAGCAGATAGTCGCCCTGAGACGATAGAGAGATAGACCCCCAGAAATAATAGGTGCGATCGACCGGCAAGCCAAACAGCGGAACCACCATACCACAGAGCGGCAAGATGGCGAAAAGCACCTGTCTCAGTTCTTTATTTTTCCAGTAGATGGCCGTGAGCAAAATGGCCATAAGAAAGGTAGACAAGGGAGCCGCCAGTAGCGAAATGATGGTAAAACCAAGCATCCAGGCTTTGTAAATATCCTTGCCTGATCGCAATTGCATGGCGGTGGCCAGCACCAAACCTACATGCCCGAATAAAGCCCAGCTATCGGCCGTAGCGACCTTTCCAAAAAAGGGTATCCACAAGCCGGAAGCGGCTACTAAAATCGCCAGTCGGCTTGTCTCTTTTCCAAACAGTCGGCTTCCCCATTGCTGAAAGATCATGGCCGTACCCAACAAGAAACTGATCGACAATACTCGGGGCGCCAGATAGAAAGGCTCCGTCAGCGTGCTCAACCAGGACTGGATGACCGTAGGTAGGTAAATCACCCGAGACTTTCCGCTAACTGCCGCATCTAAAGACCAGCCCTCCGCACCGGGCCAGGCCGTAATTACGTCTATCCGCAAGATGAGGCCAGCTAGTGCAAAGAAGCCACACAACCACAAGAAGAAGCGGTATCTGTTGCTGATGCCAACTTCTTGCTTCGGCTGCTCTGATTGCTGAGCGGACTTAAATTTTCTGCGATGTTTACGACCCAAACCGGCTAATTTCGATCTGTTTAACCAGCTGCCTGGCTGAGCGGTTCACCATTTTTGGCCAGGAGTTCTTCGGCCAGATTCAGGAAGTTGGTCGCTCCACGGCTGCCCGCGTTGATCATGACCACCGGCATGTGCATATTGGGCGCTTCGCTGATGCGGGCATTTCGGTGAATGATGGTATCGTAAACGGCATCGCCAAAGATTTCGCGCACCTTCTCTACCACCATATTGGCCAACCGCAGCCTGCGGTCGTACATACTCAGTAGTATGCCTTCCATCTTCAAGCTGGGGTTGAGATTGCTTTGCACCAAGTCTATGGTGTTTTGCAACTTGGTCAATCCTTCCAGGGCAAAGTACTCACACTGCACCGGGATCAAAACAGAATCTGCGGCCGTCAGCGCGTTGATGGTGATGAGCCCCAGACTGGGCAGACAATCGATAATGACGTAATCGTATTCCTCCTTGAGTGGAGCGATTACCTGATTTTTCATGATGTCTTCACGCCGCATACGGTTGACCAGCTCGAGTTCGGCACCGACCAGGTCTATACTGGATGGCAACAAGTGCAAATTGGGCGTATCGGTCTCGTAAACAACTTCCTTGACATCGAGATCATTGACCATCACATCATACAAGCTGGCTTCCACTTCCTCGGAGGGAATGCCCACCCCAGAGCTGGCATTGGCCTGAGGATCAGCATCTACGAGTAGCACCCGCTTTTCCAGAATGGCCAGCGAAGCTGCCAGGTTAATCGAAGTTGTGGTCTTGCCTACACCCCCCTTTTGGTTGGCTACAGCGATAACTTTGCCCATGAAGCGATTGGCTTTAGAGTGCAAAAATACACAAAGGAGTTGGGAAAGCTAAGTCAATTTTCGTGTCGGCCGCCGAGCTTTGTAAGAGAAGCTCGTAGCGTACTCCAAACTCTGGTTCTGCGAAGGTTTTGAGTCCTTGCAAGCGTTCCACTTGCCCAACCTCAAGTTATTTTTCATCAATTATCCCCACTCCTCCGCCTGAACGGATTAAACCGACTGATCTCACGCCTGATGTTCTCCGAAGCATTGTTGATCGCTTCCGTAGCGGGGTTTTGTGCCGCTGTAGAATCGTTTCGCGTCGAATCTGGAGTCGTCAATCCCAGCGACTGGCCAAGGGTATTTACAGCCTCATCCCGAACCTGATTGAGCTGCTGGTTGGCCGCATTGCGAATGGAATCTACGGCTGAATTGGCCTGGCTGGTCAAGGCATTTCTGGTAGAATCTATCCGGCTTCGGGCATCGTCGACCTGAGTATTGACTGCGCCTTCCAGTTGTTCTCGGGTTTCGGCTACATGCTCGTCTATGGTGGCTCTTATCTCCTGCTCTGCTTGGTCGGTCAGGTCGGCTGCCAGGCTGCTATTGCCCTCGTTTTTGCCCACGAGATTGAAGCTTGTTGTCGGGCTGGACATGCTTCCACCCAGATTGATGCGCAAATTGAGTACATCGCCAGGTGCAATATCAAAACCCAGCTGACTAGCCTGGCCCGCTAAGCCGTCCAGTGCACTCAGAGCGGCGCCGGTCACGATATTACCTTCGATCATTTCGCGAGGAATCGCAGCCAGTATTTGATAATTCATATCATTATTGAGTCCGTGTGTACCCCGCACATTCATAGGAATATCAGCAACCGTCAGATCAAAAGGCTCTATCTCGACTGTACCATCGACAATGGTAAACCAGGTCTGAAGTGCAGACAAATCAATGTCTCCCTGCAAGGCTGGAACATTTAGTGCATTACCTACTTTTTGCAAGGGCTGTATGGTGGCCAGTTGAGCATCGATGGTCGCCAGGAAGCCTTGTGCGTCTATGGTTTCCATTACCGGATACAGATTTTCATCCAGTGATCCTTCCAGAATGAGGTCAGAGCTGAATTTTCCGCGCAAAAACTTACCGATAGGCGCTAGAGCAGCAAAAGAATTGAACGTATTGAACGCTTGCTGAAAATCGATTTCCTGTAAATCGTAATGGAAGCGGAAGCCTGGGTCCTTGGGGTCGCTGGTATCGTAGGCCCCGGCAAAGGTGGCCAATCCGCCCAGCAAGCGTGTTCCTCCGTTTTCGACCACAGCAGCCTGATCTCTGATCAGCAAATCGCCACGCACATCTTGCAGCTCTATGTTGGTGTAGATCACTTCGTCTGCCCGAAGGGCGATGGCCAGATCGATGTCTTCAGGTATGGGCACCACACTGCTTGTGGGCTCTCCTTCGGTAGCTGTAATAGCCGTTGCCGTGCCTGTTGGCGCATCCTCATCCATCATAAAGTCACTCAGCTCAATATGTGGGGAGCTCACCTCCAGGTTTCCGCTCAGGGCGGCTTTGCCCATGCCGTAATCCAGGGCGTTAAATATGGTTCCACTACCGGTCATCAGGCTGTTGCCGACCCGGGTTCCAAAGTCGTCGAGTTGCAATCGATTGGGCTGTATGTGCCCGCGAAAGCGGCTATCCATCGCCTCGTAGCCACCATAGCGCAGCTCGCCCACCTCGGCATCTATGGTAAAGTCGAATCGATCAAACACTTCCGTTTGGTGGGTCACTACTTCAGCCTCAGCCAGATTCTGTTGGTGTTCAGCCGGGCTCAGCGTACCAGCGCTCTCCTCCGTCGCGGGCATGAGCTCATCTACGTCCAGCAGCCGGGAGCGCAGTGTCAAGTCTCCCCGCATCGTCTTATCTGGACTAAAGTAGGCCAACAGATTATCGATTTGGCCGCTTCCTTCCAGGTCTGAGCTGCCTGCTGTCATTTTGTACTTCCGCAGGTAGAGTGATTCCGGGTTCAACTCAGCTTCAGCTTCTGATATGGTGAGTCTCGGGTAGTCTGGCGCAGCATAGATCAAGTCGGTGATGATCACATTCCCAGACATATCTACCTGACCGTATTGACCACTTTCTAATAGGCTTTGACGAGCACCATTGATGGTGACATCTGCGTCTATGATGCCCGATAGTTCATCTACATCTTCCATAGGTATAGCCTGGCTCCAGCGGTCTAAATCGATGCGGCCATCCAGGCGGGCTTCGACTTGCGGATCGCTCATCGGAGTCGCCAATTTGAAGTTGCCTGCAAAAGGCTCGCCGCCCAGCACAAAGGCAAATCGAGACACATCCAATTTTAGGCGATCTAGATCGGCGCTGGGACTTTGGAGGCGCAAATCGGTAAAGATCCCATTGATGGCCATCGGCATACCCGGATATTGGACCGAACCACCATCAATGCCCAAGCTGAGATCGATGGCGGGATAGCTGGGGCGATCTGCATTAAATGCGCCATTTACCGTAGCGTTCAGCGTAAAGGAACCAGCAGCCTGCATATCGGAATAGGCGGAGGTATATGCCGTCGGCACGAGTGACCAAAGCTGCTTGAAGTCGTTGGCAGGTGCGTTGATATCCAGATCAAAAACGACGTCTTCATCTACCAGCGCTATGCTACCATCTGCCTGCAAGACCAGCTCATTGATGCGCATGCTGTTTTCTTTGAAGGTATAGGTGCTGGTAGCGGTATTGACATTGATTTTGGCATCTATGTCGGCCTTGACTGTTCGCAGGTACGGTATACCTCCTTGTATAAAGGTGACGGCTTCTGCCTGGGTTTCCGTATCCAGATCAAACACTTCAAAGGTCAGGTCTCCGCTACCTCGATGATCGAGGCCATCGATTTCCATAAAGATACCCGCAGCACGATCGTCGTAGACAAAGTGACCATCTATGATCTCGTAGTATTTAATGTCAAAGGCCAGGTCTTCACTGTCTTCGCTGCTCTCTTCAGCTGGCGCTTCTACTACATCCGTTGGCAGTGCTATATCGTAATTGGCCAGACCGCTTTCCAGTATGAGCAGATTGATTTCGGGTCCTTCCAGTTCGATGGCTTCGATTTCATAATTGCCATTAGCTGCCCAAATTGACCAAAAATCTATATCTACGGTAGCACTTTGGCCACTAGCGAGGGTCCGACCTGCGAAAGTATCGATACCCACGAGGCTAAACTCATCTACGGTAAGGCTCACCGCCGGGAAAGAACTCAAGAAGGAAAGGTTTGCATCCTCGAATTCGAGTTCGGCTGCTATATTTTCATTGATGCTACTTTTGACTTTAGCAATGATCTGGTCTTTGAAGAGCATGGGGGCCAACAATAAGAACCCGACCAATAAGACGATAAAAATGAGGCTACCTTTCAGGATTCTGGAGAACATGCGCATGATAGAGTGGCTTGAATAAATTCAGCTGTGGTGGTTGTCTACTTTGTTTTGCACCTTTGCAGGCGAATAATAGATGATCTCGACTGCATAGATTGAACTCATCTAAACTTATTTCTTTCTGGCGAGCGCAAAGCCAAGTGGGTTCTGGCGAGCCGCCTTTTCTCGTTCGTAGCCTTAGCTACGGGCGAGAAAAACGGCGAAGTCAAGGTTCTACTTAGCAT
>JBCBVN010000303.1:0-5319 GCA_039817625.1 Bacteroidota bacterium | reverse complement strand
CCCGAAAGTTTCGATCCTCGTGCGACTGCTAGCAACAGGAGTGACGGGATGAAAAAACTTTCCCCGAAAGTTTCGATCCTCGTGCAACTGCTAGTAGCAAGAGTGACGGGATGAAAAAACTTTCCCCGAAAATTCAACCCGTGCAAAGAGTTTCACAAATTGATCTGCAAATTGAAGGAAACTCTAGGCGAATTGCCCGACAGCCAGCTCATTCAATCAATAATACCCAGATATCTACCAAGAAGATTGCTGTCCATATAGCCGTACGATACCAGTTGATGGTGACTAATTTGGCCGCCTTCCTCTTAGGTTGGTTGGCCTGCTCAATAGTCATGTGTAAGGGTACAGCGTAAACAAAGGTAATCAGCCATGCTAGCCCCACTAAGGCCGTATTCATCCATAGATCGGGAGATGGAGAATTGACAAGTAACACACCATAGATTACGAGCTGGCCCAACATAATGGGCATAACTACCCATGTGACTTTCCGGGTATAGATTGGATGCCAGACCAAAAAGTCTTGCTTGTCCATGTACAGAAAACTCGGATAAATAACCAGCTGCACCAACCAAATCAAGACCAGTGCTGCACTGTCGAAAACAAGGCGAAGCTGCCATCCTGCTTCTACTGTCATTAACCCGCCTAGGATGTCAGCGACCATCGATGATGTGTATGAACCCGCCAGAGGATGAGCCCAAAGGGAACCCACCAAATGAAATCATTGGTAATGAGAGTGTAGAAAAACCCAAAAGGGATATCGCCAGACATATAATTCATCAAAAAGCCCAATGGGCCAAACAACTTACCCAACATACCAACAGCAATAATGGGCCAGTGGCGAATCGGGTCATAACTGGCCCACCAGTAGCCCAATCCATAAACACCTATGACCATACCCATACCCTGCCATACCGTCGGATGGCGCATAGGTTCCATGCCGACGAGTTCCCAAAAATGGTGGGGAAAGAGTACGACCCATGCCCCCCACAAAATATTGTAGATGGCGGCGAGCTTAAGTGTGGTTTTCATCCAGGAAGGCGAGGATTCCGGCATGGCAATCAGTGTTTACCGGTTAACCTCTGTTTCCCTGTTCGGTTCAGATGAAACCCCAGAACCGACGTCTAGATGCCTAGGCCGCACTGTTGCTTACAACTGAAGCCTGTAGCCCTATTCGATGATCGCTCCAAACCCACCACTGGCTTTCATCTCCACGGTTAGCTCATCCTCAGAGGTTACTTCACGGCGCTCAATCACCAGCTCGGTTGGGTTATCCCAGTAGTGGGCATTGGCTCCATCTCGATAAATCGTCAGGGTATAAGTTTTTCCTTCAGGGAGAAAATCCAGAGACACGGTTGCTTCATGATCTTCAGCCCCAGATACGCCGCCCATAAAATATCGGTCTTCTCCTCTTGCCTTACGAGCAACGACTGCATACTCGCCCAGCTCACCGGCCAGGGGATAAGTGGCGTCCCAATTGGTGACCATATTTCTGATATACTCCATGGCTGGATGATAGGAACCGTCTTCCAGTTTGTAGTGCTCGGGCAAGTCGGCTACCATTTGGATAGGTGCCATAACTACTACATAAGCACCAAGCTGCAAGCCAAGCGTGGTACCGACTCGAGCATCCGACCCGCGGAAGTCCGAAATATCTAACTGAAAAATACCGGGTGTATAGTCGAATGGCCCGGCTAGACAGCGTGTGTATACCAGATGGGCAAGATGCTGAGGCTGGTTGACATCATCTCGTCGGCCACTGGATGCATATTCCATACCGCGTGCGCCTTCGGCTGAGATGGCATTGGGGAAGGTCCGCCTTTCACCGGTTGGCTTAATCGGCTCGTGCGGGTTGACAGCTACCTGATATTCGGCCGCTTTCTGGAAACTATTGCGATAGTGATTGACCATATACTGTCCGTGGTGATATTCGCCTTCCGGAATGATATTACCGACGTAACCTGATTTGACGGTATGTATGCCTAAGCTTTGCATAAGCGAAAAAGCTTCATCTTGCTGCTTTTCGTATTGAGGGACACTGGCAGAAGTTTCGTGGTGCATGACGATCTGGACGCCCTTTTCCCTACCATAGCTGACGACTTCTTCGATATCGTAGTCTGGGTAGGGCGTGACAAAGTCAAAGACTTCCGCCCGCTGCTCTGGGTCCAGCCAATCTTCCCAGCCCGTATTCCAGCCCTCGACCAATAAACCACCGATGTTGTTCTCGGCGCAAAAGTCGATATAGCGCTTTGCATTTTCTGTGTTGGCTGCGTGGCGATTCGGGCCTCTGTCTACGTTAAGGAAGTCATCGACATTTTGTCCGCCTTCGAAATCCCAGGTACCGACACCCAGGAACATTTCCCACCAAACCCCGGCATAGGTCATGGGCTCGAACCAGCTGATGTCATCGATTTCGCTGGAGGGATTCAAGTTGAGGATAAGCATATTATCGAGTAAATCAACGGCCCGATCTTCAACTTGTATGGTTCGCCATGGCGTATCGAATGGCAGATTACATATGGCTTTAGCTTTTCTTCTTGCCGTTCCGGCTAATATGCTTTCGAATCCAAAATTTCTAACGGCAAGCGTCATTTCCGGATAGTTGACCAGGGCCGCTTCGTGAAGGGTCAGGTGGACCCCATTTTCCAGCTTAACGGTGGCCGGAGTCATGATGGCATTGTTGGGGACTACCCGACTGATGAGCTCTGCCCGGTTGTCGTACTTGGTCGCTTCGATTTCACTGTGAAGACTCAGCTCAGTTGGGTTCTCGTAGGAGTTCCAATCACCAGGTCCCCAGTTAACCAACGGATCACCAGGAAGCGATATCTGAGTATGCTCTTCCAATAATTCCAGAGTGGTTTTATCACCTTGTTTCGGGAAGCGATATCGGATGCCTATACCATCATCGAACACGCAGGCAATAACGCTAAACGTTGCGCCAGACTCAGTATGGCTGACAACCAATTTGCCCTCTTCATAATCTGCATCGACACTGGATACTTCGCCCCACGGCAAGTCATATGATACATTGCCCTTATAGCTACTGGCTTCTATGAGTTCAAAGCCATCATCCAGTAAACCCCAGTCGTCTTCGGTGATACCCAGATGGGAAGTATCTACTACAAGCTCTCCATCTTTGGATAAACTATAACTCAGTTGTGACCCAAGCCCCCCGATAAAGAGTGTTAAGTTAAGTGACCCATCAGGACTGGCAATAGTCAGCTCTGAGCTTGTATCATCAGTAGATGAACAAGAAGAAAGAACCAGGAGCAAGCCTAAAATCAGGCTGCCTATAAGATTTTGCTGGAATAGCATGCACTACTTTTTTTGAGGTGTAGAGATTTGAAGCAGGGAAGTTAAGGTATGCCTGCTTATCTGCGAAACCTGTCTAACTGAGCCCCCCTACTCGCATGGTGCATATCCACTCTCTTCGTATATCTGCTCATACTTTCGTCGGTTCAATAAATCCCGAATGGCTTGTCGTTTATTCTCTTGATGATCGTAATAGGATTGAGCGATTCGATACCCTATAAAATAACCCAAGTCGGCAGGTCGACCTTCGACATTATTACCCTGGTACATCCAGTTTCTGAATCCAGTCGGATTTTTCACCAAATCTCCTTGCCAGTCCTGCCAGATTTCACATTCATGCGCATATGCATAGTCGTAAATTCTATAGTTGATATTCATGCCGGTAATCTGCTCCGATAAAAAATCGGCTACACCTTCATTGATCGTCTTTTTGATTAATCCATCTCCTGTAGAGCCTCTTTGTTGGGTGTGGATGGATTCATGGGCGATCATGGCTGTGATATCTCCCGTTTGCCCGACAACCGATTGCATCCATTCAGATAGTTCACCTTTCTGTACGCTGCTATCTGCTGCTGCTATCTCTGTACCTATGAGAATATATCCACCTGAAATCGTTCCCCCGGTTCTGATGCCACCAATGGCAAAGCAAATATTGGGCTGTTTAAAATTTGGTAAGGCTGTTCGGTATCGAGCGAAGACAGCCTCTACCTCATCCATCCTACTGATCACAACCTCTGTTAGTGGTCTTACCGATGACCAGAAACCGGGGTAAGCCGCAATCTTCTGAATGTACTCTTCTGCTGTAAAGGCACGTATGTTTAGAAATTCACGAAATCCTGCTGAGGCTTGATCAATGTATACTTCCTGCATGATAGCTATACTATCTGCCCGACTTGTAGCCTGATCCAAACTGTCATAAGCTTCCCAAAACCGACCGATATCGCTGGTCTCGATCACATAGGAGGTTTGAATTAAGGAGGGTAGCTTGGGGGTACAAGCAAATATCAAGAGCAAAAATAGAAAGCGAAATACCATGACCTACAAGATACTATTCCTAAACAGAATAAACCGCTGGCCCGACTCCGGCCGATGAGCAAGTATTCTTGAAAATCAGACAGCGATCTATCTGGAAATAAATGTCAATCTACTCCAGAACGACTCGCATATCGCTAGGGTATCTAACTTCGTAGCTAAAGGTCATTTGCTCTTCCTGACCAGGCGACAGATCAACCGACCACTCGAAAATACCGCTGTTTTCTCGCTGCTGAATAAAGTCGGGCAGTTCCGTCTTTATGTCTATTTGGGCATCTCCGCTGATGGGTACCTGATCGATCAGCCTTAGCTTGATCGTTCTTGATTTGGTATTTCTCACACTGATGGCCCAGCCCCTGCTGGCGATTTTTTTACTACCAATAAACTGCCCACGACGAAAATCTTCCTGGCGATTGCGTTCTATGATGATGGACTCGTCTACGCCCAGAGAAAGATTCATGGTATCGGTCATATTGTCCAGGTCGAGGTAGGCGCTGCCCAAATAGGTGCCTTCAAAGAAGAGCTGAGTTTCGCCACTCAGTAGGTCGTATTGTTCCCAATTGGTAATAGACGCTTGCAGATATGCCCTGGGGTCTATCTTAGGAACCGACACATAACTATAGGTAGCCGGCACCTCATGACGCACCAGTTCGACCGTCTCGGTTTCTGAGCCCGAAGGAATGGAATATGGTAGTTCTACCTCAAAAACAACAGTGGTAGCCTGGCGGCGACTTTCTACCCGAACTGGATCTGCAACGGGAGGAGGTCCTGCTTCTGCTTCCTGGTTGCGCGCAGATCTTCTGGATCTACGACTGCTTCCCATGACAACAACCTCCTCCATAAGCACCCCGGAATCATTTAGGCGGACATCGATCTGTGATCCATTGACCGGAATTCTGGTAGATTGAAAACCCGTGTAGCTGAACACGAGATTGCTGCTTTCGCCAGGTACATAGACGGTGTAATTTCCATCAACAT
>JBCBVN010000302.1:0-5323 GCA_039817625.1 Bacteroidota bacterium | reverse complement strand
CGGTTCTGTAAGCGCAGCTCATTTGCAGTTTACCGAACCGTAGACACGAAGACCAGCCGACCTGGCTTTGCCTAAAATAGAAAGCCCCGATTCGCTACTCAACAGATGTACCAAAAGCCTGGACTCCGTATACGCCAGCAGATTTAAATCTCTCTGCAATGGAATGGTTTCCGCTATTACGGGAAGCCCTCTCATGCCCAGTCGAGTGCTCAATTCTCCTTCGTGAAGATGAGCGTCTGGTATAAGAGACAATTCGAGGGGTTGGTTAATGACCGTCCCTTCGAATGAGCGTACGTACTCGAGCGCTAAGCGCATCACACCGCTTTGCACGATAGGGTGCAAACCATCTGTGAACCCGACCACGCCTGCCTGATGCAGGTCGATCATCTCCGTCAGCTCCTTGCCCGCGGTGTCTTTAGTCACAGCACCGAGCGGGAGTAATTCCACGGGGAGACCCACCGATTTCAGTCTCAAATAATCTACGCTGGCCTTGTCTTGCCTAACTGGGCTCGTGTTGGGTAACACGGCCAGCTGAGTGTAGCCGCCTCGTAATCCGGCAGCTGCCAGGCTCTCTACATCTTCCCGATCTTCTGAGCCCGGATCACCCAGATAAGCTCCAATATCCAGAAACCCGGGTGAAACCCATTTTCCTTGACCGTCGTATTCTTCACAGCCTTCGGGCGTCTTGACAATCTGGCCCAAATCAACAATTTCTCCATCTTTTATCAGCAAATCAGCTACTTGACCCGCTAGCGGGCTTAAGCGGTCAGCTATTTTGATCTGCCTCAGTAAAAGCATAGAGTCGATGGTTGTCGGGTTATAGCTTAAGGATGCTGGTGCAAAAGTACATCAACAAAAACTAAGCACAGGACCAGACTAATTCCTAATTCAAAACCAAAAGATGAAGATCAAACTCCACCTATCCGTCTTCCGATCTTACTTATTCGGCTGCGGTGTCGTGCGTAAGTAAGGCTTGATCTTGGTGTGCCCCTTGGGAAAACGATCCGGGATGTCTTCATCAGCGATGGATGGAGAAATAACCACGTCTTCACCATCCTGCCAATCGGCTGGAGTTGCGACGCTAAAATTGTCTGTCAACTGCAGGCTGTCTAAGACGCGCAACAATTCATTGAAGTTGCGGCCCGTGCTTGGTGGATAAGTTAGGGTCAGCCGAACTTTCTTGTTCGGGTCGATGATGAACACAGAACGCACGGTGACCTTGGCCGTGGCGTTGGGGTGGATCATATCGTATGCTACGGCGATCGATTTATCCTCATCCGCTATGATCGGAAAATTCATATCGACATGCTGGGTTTCTTCAATGTCCTTCACCCATCCCTGGTGCGAATCAAGAGGATCGACGCTCAATGCGATGACTTTAGCACCGCGCTTAGCGAACTCTTCCTTCAGGGCCGCTGTACGACCGAGCTCTGTGGTACAAACGGGAGTATAGTCAGCAGGGTGGCTGTAGAAGACTACCCAATCACTACCGGCCCAGTCGTGGAAGTCAATCTCGCCCTGAGTCGTTTTTGCTTTGAAATTGGGTGCAGTATCACCTAGTCTTAGTGGCATTTTGAGGAGTTATTTTCAGGATTTATCGTGCATCAAAGCACCCATATTAAACGCCGTCGATGTAACTCTGTTTTATTCTGTGAGGAGATTTTAGTCTGTTAGAACTTGGGGATAGACTCTGGTTTCCTCGGCAGAAAGAGAGCAGTATTTGTATTTCTAAAAGACTATCCCAACCACCTTAAGTCCGTGAAATTGATCAACGAGCAGACTTAAAAGACCAAACCCACAGAAACAAATCACCTAACAGCCTAAAAGACAAAACTATTTCATCAGAAGATCCTATCTTTGCGCTCCATTTGACAAATCCGCCGTCCTGATATTGGGAGTAAGCGGGTATGGTTTAACCACGTAAAATTGTCTTTATTATGCCGGTAAAGATCCGACTCCAACGCCACGGCCGCCGCAAGCGCCCTTTCTATCACATCGTAGTAGCTGATAGCCGCGCTCCTCGCGATGGCCGTTTCATCGAAAAGCTGGGTACGTACAACCCAATGACTGTTCCTGCCACCATCGACCTGGATCGTATGGCAGCCTACGAATGGCTAACTAAGGGCGCACAGCCAACGGACACTGCTCGTGCCATCTTGCGCTTTAAAGGCGTGCTGTACTATAAGCACCTGATGCGGGGGGTAAAGAAAGGTGCGCTCACTCAGGAGCAGGCCGACGCTAAATTCCAGGAGTTCATCGCTCAAAAGGACGAGAAGGTAGCTGCACGCTTTGCCGATACCGCTCGCCAGCAGGAAGAATTCTACGCAGCCGTAAGTGGCACTCCGCCACCACCAGCTGAGCCGGAGCCAGAAGCAGAAGCGCCTGCAGAAGCAGAGGCAGAAGCTGCACCTGCTGAAGAAGTAGCTGAAACAGAAGAAGCTCCAGCCGCTGAAGCAGAAACCCCAGAGGCCGCCGAAGAAGCTGCTCCAGAAGCTGCCGCTGAGGAAGCCACTGAAGAGGCTCCTACTGAAGAAGCTTCAGAAGAAAAGGAAGGCTAAGTCCTAGTTCAAAGTTTTAGACATATAAGGCCCGAACAGCAAATTGTTGTTCGGGCTTTTTCATTTTTTAAACGCTCAACGAATACCTTGTAGGGACAAATTGGCCATTTCGCTCCTTTTTTTTCCCACTTCACAGCTCGTACTCCCTTTCCCAATTCAAAAGAACTATTACCTTTTGCCTATCGAAAATAATAGGCATGAAAGCCAAGATACTCTATATTGATGATGAACTAGATAATCTACATTCTTTCAAAGCTGTATTTCGCCGTAGCTACTCGGTAGATTTGGCAGAAAATGGCTCAATGGGCCTAGAATTGCTACAAGCAAATGAATACCAGCTCATAATCTGCGATCAGCGGATGCCGGGAATGAGTGGTGTGGAGTTTTTCACAAAGATAAAAAGTAGATACCCAGATCCAATACGGATCATACTGACTGGTTACTCCGATTTACGATCAGTAGTTCAAGCGATCAATGATGCACAGATATATCACTATGTGACTAAACCCTATGAATATGAAGCTTTTAAGCTCATACTCGATAAAGCTTTAGAGGTATATAGACTTAGACAGGAAAATGCGCTAATGGCGAGAAAGCAACTAGAAGCGCAATTCGAACTACTCAAAAGTCAGATCAATCCACATTTCCTGTTTAACTCACTTAACGCCCTCGGTGGATTAATACAGATCGACCCAACCAAAGCCGTTCGATTTACTCATCATTTTGCAGGTCTATACCGATCCGTTCTTCAGCTAAAAGAGCAGCAGTTGATCAGCCTAAAAGAAGAATTAAAGCTGGTCGAAGACTTTATAAAGCTACAACAGCTACGGTTTGGTGAAGCATTGCATTTGGAATACCGGATTTCAGAACCAGAACGCTTTTCTATTCCGCCTTTTTCTCTTCAGCTACTCATAGAAAATGCCATCAAACACAACATCGTTTCCGAAAAACAACCACTCACCATAGAGATCAATCAAAAAGAAGACTGTCTACTGGTGCGTAATCGCATCGAATTCAGAGAAAATCCTGAATTATCTACGGGTATAGGTCTACCAAATATTAAAGATCGCTACCTGTTGATCGGCCTAGCTGAACCTGTAATTACAAACGAAAATGGTTGGTTCTCAGTCTGTCTGCCATTAATCCCTAATCTATAAATACATCTGAACCATGAAGATTGCCATTATCGAAGACGAGAAGTATGCCCGTATTCAGCTCCAAAACATGCTTGGCGAACTTACCCCGAAAGCCGAAATCGCTGTACAACTCGATAGCGTAGCCGATAGCGTAGCATGGCTCAGCAAAAACGAATGCGATCTCATATTCATGGATATTCAGCTTGCTGATGCACTCAGTTTTAAAATTTTTGACCAGATCGATGTCAAGGCACCCATTATTTTCACAACTGCCTATGATCAATATGCCCTAAAAGCCTTTCAGGTCAATAGTGTGGATTACTTACTCAAACCCATAGAACCGGATTCACTAAAATCTGCCTTGGATAAATACGAACAGTTTCATCGACCATTTGGTAACAATACAATAGAGGAACTTCGCAAAGCCTTTGCTCAGGTCGATAATAAAAGCTATCAAAAGCGCTTCTTGGTTAAGCTGGGTGATAAAATCAGCAGTGTTACCGAAGATAACGTAGCCTACTTTGAAGGAGAAGATAGATACGTAACGCTTATGACTCCTGGTGGAGAAAGATACTTCGTAAACAATAAATTAGCTGATTTAGAACCAGTATTAGATCCTGATCACTTTTTCAGATTGAATAGGAGCTTTATCTGCCGTTTTGAGGCCATAGATACTATTATACCTCTTTCTAAATCTAGGGTCATGGTCAAATTAAAGCCGGCTGCCAAGCGCGATGTAGTGGTGAGTACAGAGAAGACCAGAGAGTTCAAGCTATGGCTCAACCGATGAACTCCTGATCTCTTATCTTTGGCTCGATGTGTCTATTGAGGACAGCCTTTTTTTTGATCTGGGCAGTTTGTTGTGTACTGATCAGCTGTGGGAAGAATAAGGAATCCCTACAGTCTGAGAAACCAGTCGCAAAAGGTAAAAGTACGTTTGTCAATTCTGTTGGGGACACGCTTGAAACAGCTGTTCACCGCCTAGCCGAATGGAGAACAAGATCTGAGTTACGAGAAGCTACAAACTCTAATCAATTAGTGGGCTGGGACTCTACAGAAATTTTTGCTCCAATTAGCAATTTACAAGATCATTTTCAATCAGAAACATTACTAAATGATTTACCTTATAGAACTCCGGGAAAAAACACTTGGGCGGCTCCTGTAGTGACCAAAGCAATCTTTAAGGAAGTAGTTGCCGGGCCACCTAAAAAAATCAGGGTGCCTGCCTTTTTGCATCAGTCGGGTACTGTTTTTCCCATAAAGCAGCTGTCTATAAATAATTTTTTCCCTCTTAGCTTCATCAACATCAAACACAAGGACAGCCATGGTGACTATTGGATTAGATTTGCAGAAGGACTAGGCAGGTATGATGGCGAATATCTGTACTTGTATACTACAGAAGAAGGGCTTATTGACAATCAGATTCAATCAATCGAAGAGGATGAGGAAGGTCAACTTTATTTTATAAGCAATAACGGATTTGTAATCTTCGATGGATACCGATTTAAACAGTATAGCTATGAGTTGGGCTTTCCTATCAGGATGATGATATCCTCAGAAATTGACGCGTACGGAAATCTATGGCTGGGCAGTAGGTTAACAGGAGCTATACGTTTTGATGGAACAAAC
>JBCBVN010000301.1:0-5327 GCA_039817625.1 Bacteroidota bacterium | reverse complement strand
CTGTAACCCCGGCAACTTTGAACTGATGGAGACTGCTATCAACAACCTGCGAGCCAGCGGGGTCGTCGTGGTTACCTCTGCCGGCAATAGCGGCCCCAATTGCGAAACCGTCAGCACACCACCCAGTATTTTTGCTGGCGCCTTCGCTGTAGGTGCAACAGCCAGCAATGACAGCATAGCCGGTTTTAGCAGCCGTGGCCCAGTTGGGTTGGACGGCAGTGGCCGCCTACAACCACAAGTCGTCGCTCCCGGTGTAGCCGTTAGATCCTCTATCCGAGACGGACAATATGCCTCTTTTCAAGGCACTTCTATGGCTGGCCCGCACGTGGCTGGAGCCGTGGCACTACTCATTTCTGCCCGCCCAGGGCTTGCTGGTCAGGTGGAGCAAATCGAAGAAATACTCAGCGCATCAGCCCGGCCACTATTCAGTAGCCAGGATTGTGCAGGCTTCCCCGGCAATGAATCTCCTAACGCTGTTTATGGTCACGGACTTATAGATCTCGAGCAAGCCCTCACAGAGGCAGATATCGTGCTGAGCACGAGTGAGGCTACAGACAAAGCGATTGATGTTTCGGTCTTCCCCAACCCCACCTCTGACCAATTGAACATCTTGTCGGATGGAGAAGATATTTTGTCTGTAGAGCTATACGACCTGCTTGGGCAGAGATTGCTGACAATCCGGGGAGAGCGTAGGACGATCCTGACGATACACCTTAAGGACTTACCCTCGGGCTCCTATCTGGCCAGTGTGCAAACATCTGCAGGCTATGCATCCAGACTCTTCAATAAACAATAGCCATTAGTCAATCTGCATCCAGCGATCCATTTCGAACAGCATATGGAGTATACTTTCTCTGGCCGAATAACCGTGATCTTCGTGGGGTAGCAATACCAGTCTGGCAGGCTTGCCCAAATCGTTGAGGGCGTCAAACATCCGCTCCGATTGAAGAGGATAGGTGCCGCTATTCGAGTCTTCAGCCCCGTGAATGAGCAGTAGCGGCGCATCGATTTTATCGGCGTGTACAAAAGGACTCAGCTTCATATACACATCAGGTGCTTTCCAAAAAGTGCGCTCTTCGGTTTGGAAGCCGAAAGGCGTCAGGGTTCGATTGTAAGCGCCCGACCTGGCTATGCCCCCAGCAAAAAGGTCGGTATGAGCCAGCAAATGAGCGGTCATAAAAGCACCATAGCTGTGCCCGCCCACATAGATGCGCTTGGGGTCGGCCACGCCCAGCTCGATGAGCTTGTCAATAGCGGCTTTGGCATTGAGCTGCACCTGTTCGATGAACGTCTCGTTGGGTTCTGCCTCGCCCTCACCCACAATGGGCATACCGAAGTCGTCGAGAACGACAACGCCACGAGTCAGCAAGGCCAGCGGACTCATAGGGCTCACGCGGGTAAACTCGTAAGGCGACACCAAGACCTGCCCGGCAGCATCGGCGTCCTTGTACTCTCTGGGATAAGCCCACATCAGCACGGGTCGAGGCCCATCGCGCTCAGGATCGTAGGCCGCTGGCAGGTGAAGCTCGGCACTGAGCGACAAGCCATCATCGCGCTGGTAGCGAATCAGCTCCATTTGCGCATCGCGCAACTTAGGGTAGGGATGCGGCAAATCGGTAATGCGAATCTCTTCACTCCCATCTATCTTTCTCAAAAAGTGGTTGGGGCGCTCGGTCTTACTCTCCCGACTTAGCACAAAATATTCTGGCTGCTCATCGAGTATAAAACTGGGCCGCTCATAGTAGGGTGCCTGCGATTGCCAGAGTCGTTTCGTCTGACGCGTCTCCAGATCATACTCGTCCATAAAAGGCGCCTGCCCCTCTTCCGAATGTCCGGCACCAACCAGCAAAAGCTTTCGTCCATTGTCCCTCGTCAGGAGTCTCGGCTGACCGGCTTCAGGCCTATAGGTGGCAAAATTGCCCGGATCGTTGTAGCGATCTTCCCAACTTTGATCAAAGAGGACTTCCGCAGGTCGGGTATTCTCCTCGTCGGGATACCATCGGCTCGTAACCTGCCTGCGGTCTTTCCATCTCCACGCTACAATCATAGCCAGGTCGCCTCTTCCCCAGTAAATGCCACCATATCGAAGTGGTAGCTTGAGACCGGCCACCGGCTCACCATCGAAGGGGGCATCTAGCTTATAAAGTTGATCTCTGAATTCGACTTCCTGGCGAGGATCTCCACCATCCAGCGCCTGAACCCAATAGAGTGTAGCTGGCGAGTCCGCTCTCCAGCTAAACCGGCGGGGCTCGTTGATGACCGCACCAAAAGCGGGAGGCAAATTGTCTGCTGCAGATCGGCGGCAAATCGTTCTGACCAAATCTCCCGACTTATTGACGACTACAACACGGTCTGGAAATTTCTCGTAGGGTACCCGATAGCTAAACGGCTCCTCTATATAGATCATGAGGGCATACTCCCCATTGGGAGAAGGAGTAAGCCGATCTATCAGGCCCGGCTCAGCCCACGCTTTTTCAATATCCTGACCGAGATCGTGCCAGTACATTTGGCAAGAAGCGTAGTACCTGAACAGCGCCTCATCGTGCCGATTCTTCAGTAGGTCGGTATAGGTTCGGTTGCCTGCTTCCTGCCCACTGCTATCTCTTACCGATGGCCCAATGGCCGGCTTTTCAGGTGGCGGCCCCTGATCTGGCAATCGCCTTTGGATGATAATTTCTGTTTCTGATCGCCAGTCGTAAGGTAGCCCGCCCAGACTATTATTGAGATTGGCATCGCCTATTGCTTTTGCTTGACCTTGCTCGAAGTCGACTACCCAAAGCTGTAGCCCTTCAGGTTGAGTGACGCAAAAGGCAATTCGGCTTCCTTTAGGCGACCAAGAGGGGTAATTGAGGCCTACCTGCTCGGGTAAACCTCCGATGGCGCGTTCCTCTCCTGTACGAATGTTGCGCAGGCGTGGATTGCGGTAAGGCCGCAGTCTGTTGGGGCAGAATAGCTTGGGATTGATTCTGGTCCCCGCCAGATTGAGCTTAGGCTGGGTCAGTTCTTCTATATTTGGAAAGGCAGGCCGATCGCATATCAGCATCCAATCGGGGCGAGGCCCGAATAGCATCAGCGGATCGGGCTTGAGTTCTACCAGGTCCGCCAGTTCTTCAGGCGGGGTTTGATATATCATTTACGGGCAAGAAAGGTTCAGTAATCGAATTAAAACTCGTCGTCGTAGGACTGGTCTTGGGTATCAATGACCATGTTGGTAAAGGCGTATTCACAGTATTGTTCAAAATCGTCGAGGGTCAGCGTCTCTGGCCAGACAGAGTCGTCGGGGACCCACTCGTCGAGCAGGCTCTCGAGTATAATCTGAAAGTTGGATTCCAGCCATTCCTCAGCCTCTTCTTCTTCCGAGAAATCGGGAAGCAAATAAACGCTGACCAGATCGTCTGTATCATCTATATCTATTTCGCTGGCCAGGCCGGGATCTTCAGAAATGGCCCATTGCAGCAGTTTGGTACTAGGTCTGAGCACCAAGGCATATCGATTGATTTCAAACAGGTCCATAGGCTGACTTTTGAGTAGTTTGACTGTCTGCCATTACAACAACACGAGCTTAGCTACTAGTTTCGAGTACATGCGAACTTAGTGAACTCATCTTAACTTTTGCAATTCGACTGCGCACAAAGTCGAAAAGAAACAAGTTTAAACGATTTATTTGGAAAAATCAGCACAGCAAGTCTAGTCCACACAGTCGGCATTAATGCCCAAAATGTATTTTTCCAACACGCCAATTTCCTCTGCGACTTCTGCCCCTTCAAAACCCGTGATATCGGCATCTGTCGCATTTTCGCGCGCAAAACGAGTCAGCGGAACGGATACGGGTAAATAGCTCCAGTGCCAGCGCTCTTCCTCATAACCATAGGGGCGCCCTGCTGTGTAGGGTTGACAAAAACCGTAGTCGGAGGCATTTTCTAAAAGCCATTCGTACACCTCCAGGCCATAACCCGATTTGAAGTAGCTATTGACCAGTGCGTTAACATCCAGATCGGTCCCCCAGTGGTGACGGCTGGTGCCTGGCATACTGCTAAATCTTAGTATGGCCAGAGCTCGTTCCAGCGGATCGGGGTGGACTTCGTCGGCTTTATATTTACCCTCCAGCAGGCGTTGCCCATTCCATTTGGCCTCCCAGATTACTTTCTGGCGATTGAAGTTTCGGGTAGCAGAGATAATGGTCAACCTGATGCCATCGGCATCGGCCGCAGCATGCATCTCTCTAAATGCAGCGTACGCGTCTCTTTGCAAGTAATACCCCCCGGCACCATCTGTATACTTATCTTCTACTCGCTCAAATTGAGGATGCCCGCTGGGATCAAATTGCCCGCGTACAAAATCCAAATTGAGCAAACTGTCGATATGAGGCGGATAAACGGGGGCTGGAATAGAATCTTCATCCGTTGGCGGCTCTATGGATTCAGCCACTTGGCCTTCCCCGGCTTCTTGTGATACTGAGTCTGAACAAGAGTAGCAGAAAAGCGCGAGGAATAAGAGGGAGTACTTGATGATGTGGTGATTTATCAGGCCTAAAAATCACGGCCCAGGTTCATAGCTTATTATCTTGAGCAGTAAACGTTTGCTGCTCATCTTTGGTTCCTAAGGTAGTTAAACCCTTTTCCTCACCTCTATTGACAAGTCTATCATGCTCAACAAAGCAGTCATAACCTTACTCCTCTTTTTTTCAATGGTTTTGGTCCTCCCTGCCCAAAAAGGAGAGCCCAACACCTCGATCAGCGCAGATCAATACATACAGCTTGTAGACTCGCTGTCTGCACTCAAGAATTTTGAATCTGCTGCGCAGTATATGGAACAGGCGCTTTTAGCCTATCCTGCAAATGCTGAAGTCTACACCACAGCAGCCTATTTGCTTGTTGAACTCGGCGAATATCAAGTTGCCCACTCTTACTTTACAGAAGCGATAAGGCTCGACAGTACAAATAGCGATCGGTGGTACAACCGCGGTTACTTTCTATACACTGCAAATGCCACGGAAGCGAGCATATACGATTATGAAAAAGCTGTCACATACGCTGAAAATGATACGGTGAAGTACGGGATATACCTGAACCTTGCTGCCCAGTACTCAGCCATCCGAGAATTCGAAAGATCTTATGCTCTGATCAAAGAGGCGCATGACTGGGATCCCGAGAACACTGATTTTTTGAATAACCTGGCCCTGGTTTGCGACGAGGTAGGACGTGAAGACGAAACGCTTGGCTACCTATATCGAATTATAGAACTAGATAGCACACACGAGGAGGCCATCACCAATATTGGCTTCATCTTACAGGAAAATGGGAAATTTGAAGAGTCCCTTCCTTACT
>JBCBVN010000300.1:0-5371 GCA_039817625.1 Bacteroidota bacterium | reverse complement strand
TTCAAAAATCGGGTGCTGAGGTTATTCACCTCGGGCACAATCGACCAGTCGAGGAGATCGTGGATGCGGCCATACAGGAAGATGTACAAGCCATAGCCATCACGAGCTATCAAGGCGGGCACAATGAATTCTTCAAGTACGCATATGATCTGTTGCGCGAGAAAGGGGCACCACATATCAAAATCTTTGGCGGTGGCGGTGGTACCATTTTGCCCAGTGAGATTGAAGATCTACACGAGTATGGTATTGACCGGATATACTCCCCAGACGATGGTCGTGCTATGGGTTTGCAAGGGATGATCAACGACTTATTGGAAAAGTCTGATTTTGCCGTAGGTGACCACCTCAATGGAGAAATTCAGCAAATACCCAATCGAAAGCCCACAGCTATAGCCCGGGCGATTTCCGCTGCTGAAAACTACGCGGAAGACCATGAGGATTGGCTGAAAAAGATTAAATCTGAAGCCAAAGACATCGCTATTCCCGTATTGGGGATTACGGGAACCGGTGGCGCGGGTAAGTCAAGCCTGGTCGATGAACTGATTTTGAGGTACCTGCGTAAGTTTCCAGAAAAAACACTGGGCATTATTTCGGTAGACCCCTCCAAGCGGAAAACCGGAGGTGCTCTGCTCGGCGACCGAATACGCATGAATGCCATCGCGTCTAAGCGCGTTTTTATGCGCAGTCTGGCTACTCGGCAGTACAACGCAGCCCTGAGTGGAGATATCGACAGCGCCGTCGCCATTTTTAAGCAGGCGGGTTTTGACCTGATTATACTCGAAACATCGGGCATAGGCCAGAGCGATAGCGAGATTGTAGACCATGCCGATCTCTCGGTCTACGTGATGACCCCTGAATTTGGCGCACCCAGCCAGCTGGAAAAGATCGACATGCTCGACTTTGCCGATATGGTTGTGCTCAACAAATTTGATAAGCGAGGGGCATTAGACGCCCTTCAGGCGGTGCGCAAGCAGATGCAACGCAATCAAGATCGGTGGCATGAGCCGCTGGAAAATATGCCGGTTTTCGCTTGCATAGCCAGCCAGTTTAATGATCCGGGTGTAAATACTTTCTTCAATGCATTGATCGGTAAACTATTTCCGCAAATCAATGATGAAGCACTGACTGAAGGAGATAGCGAGAAGCAATACATTATTCCACCCAGCCGCGTGCGCTACCTCTCGGAGATAGCAGAGAGCAATCGACGCTATGACCAGGAGATTGAAGAGCAGGTCGAAATTGCCAGGCAGCTATTTGCAGCAGATACGCTCCTTCCTCAGCCTGGGAAAGGGGACCAACCCCGCCATTCTTCTCATCAAGAGAACAAGCGGGATGTCGGCCTTCGGGGAACGCCTCTACCTGCGGAAGTCCAAAAAGAAATAAACTCCTTACGAGATAGCTTACTCGATCAGCTCAACGCCGCCACGAAAGCCGTTCTGGAGTCCTGGGAAGAGAAAAAGGCCGCCTATGAGGCTGAGCAGTTTGTCTACCACGTGCGGAGTCGCGAGTTTCGGGTCGATAACTATACGACTTCCCTGAGTGGAAATCAGATTCCTAAGGTGGTTCTGCCTAAGTTTAAGGATTATGGGGAGATTGTCAGATGGAGTGGTCAGGAGAATGTACCTGGCGAATTTC
The DNA here is from genome assembly GCA_039817625.1 of Bacteroidota bacterium. Classification (GTDB taxonomy): domain Bacteria; phylum Bacteroidota; class Bacteroidia; order Chitinophagales; family Saprospiraceae; genus Neolewinella. Next base: position 3,736 of record JBCBVN010000300.1, on the reverse strand, counting down.
CGTTTACGGCAGGTGTTTTCCCATTCAAGCGCAAGGGAGAGGATCCCACCCGCATGTTTGCCGGCGAAGGAGGCCCCGAGCGTACCAATCGCCGTTTTCACTACCTGAGTAAAGGCATGCCCGCTAAGCGCTTGTCGACGGCTTTTGACTCGGTAACGCTCTATGGTGAAGATCCCGACTACAGGCCAGATATTTACGGCAAAGTGGGCAATTCAGGGGTCAATGTCAGCTCCCTAAATGATGCTAAGAAGCTGTATTCTGGCTTCGATCTGTGTGATCCTAAGACCTCAGTGTCTATGACCATCAACGGGCCGGCAGCTACGATTGCAGCCTTCTTCATGAATGCAGCTATAGACCAGCAGTGCGAGCTCTACATCAAAGAGAATGGTCTGGAGGGGGAAGTGGAAAAGGCGCTCGTGAAGAAGTACGACGATGCTGGTCTGAATCGCCCGGAATACGAAGGTGATTTACCGGAAGGGAATGATGGTTTGGGGTTGATGCTGCTGGGATTGACTGGCGATGAGGTTCTGGAGCCTTCGGTTTATGCCGAGCTAAAATCAAAAGCCCTGAAGTCTGTCAGGGGAACGGTTCAAGCCGATATCCTTAAAGAAGATCAGGCCCAAAATACCTGCATCTTCTCTACCGAGTTTAGCCTGAAGCTTATGGGGGATGTGCAGCAGTCGTTTATCGACCATGGTGTACGCAATTTTTATTCGGTTTCCATTTCAGGCTACCACATTGCCGAAGCAGGCGCCAACCCCATTTCACAGTTGGCCTTCACCCTAGCTAATGGCTTTACCTTCGTCGAGTATTACCTGGCCAGGGGCATGAATATTGATGACTTTGCGCCCAATCTGAGCTTCTTTTTCAGCAATGGAGTAGACCCGGAATACGCGGTGATAGGACGTGTGGCCCGCCGCATCTGGTCTAAGGCCATGAAGTTTAAATACGGTGCTAACGAGCGCAGCCAGAAGCTCAAGTACCACATTCAGACCAGCGGACGAAGCCTGCATGCGCAGGAGATCGACTTCAACGATATCCGCACCACCTTGCAGGCACTCTATGCGATCTACGACAACTGCAACTCTCTGCACACCAACGCCTACGATGAGGCCATAACCACACCAACGGAAGAGAGTGTGCGCAGGGCGGTGGCCATACAGATGATCATTAATCACGAGTTGGGGCTGGCCAAAAATGAGAATCCTCTCCAGGGCGCTTTCATCATCGAGGAACTGACGGACCTGGTCGAGGAGGCTGTGCTCACCGAGTTTGACCGACTCACAGAGCGCGGAGGTGTTCTGGGAGCAATGGAGACCATGTACCAGCGTGGTAAGATTCAGGAAGAATCTATGCACTACGAAATGCTCAAACACACGGGCGAGTATCCGATCATAGGGGTAAATACGTTCCTGTCGAGTGAAGGCTCACCCACGGTTGTGCCTGCCGAGGTCATTCGCGCCACAGAGGAAGAGAAAGAAAAGCAAATCAGTAATCTCAAGGATCTGCATACCCTACATAAAGAACGTGGAGCCCAAGAGCTAGCCAAGCTCAAAGAGATAGCCATCACCCATGGCAATGTCTTTGAGCAGTTATTGGAAACGGTAAAGTACTGCACCCTGGGCCAGATCACCCATGCACTTTTTGAGGTTGGCGGTCAATACAGACGGTCCATGTAGCCTATGCAAAGCCGGATAGCACTTAGCGATTTCAAGTTCCAGTTGTCCCGTCCCGTAGAATGGTCGGACATGGATGCTGCCCGCCATGTGAACAATCTCGTTTACCTGCGCTGGGCGGAGACCAGCCGGATTGCTTACTTCGAACAGGCGGGTATGGACACGAGTTTTGCCGATAAGCTGGGGGTCATACTCGCCTGGCAAGATTGTAAATACATCTTCCCGATGACCTATCCCGATACGGCCATCATCGGCATACGGACCATCGAGTTGGCAGACCAACATTTTACCTTGCAAACAGGCGTTTTTTCTGAACAACACGAGCGCCTGGCGGCCGTCTGTCATCAGCGCATTGTACCGTATGATTACCTCAGACTTGCGCGGGTCGGTCTTCCAACCAGCTGGCGGGAAGGGATTTCGCGCCTGGAAGCAGATGATCAGCCTCCGGCTTTACCGGAGGAGCCTGACTGAGTTTGACTACTACTACGAAAATGGCTTGATGGTGATGACGGCAGCATACCACCTCAAGCGAGGTCATTGCTGCAAGAGCGGTTGTCGCCATTGTCCGTATGGATTCCGACCTGCCGGAGCTTAGAATCTTCTTCGTTGCCCGGTGTACTCCATCGTATCTCCTTTTCCAAAACCATAGCTGAAGCCCAGGGTAATAAATCGACCCCGCAAACCAAAGGAATAAGCGGAAAAATCGTCTTGCTCAACGAAAATCTCTCTAATGCGGGTAGCGAAAATATCGCGCACACTGAAGTTGAGCGCTCCACGGCCGTCAAACAAACTTTTGCGCAGACCAAAATCCAACATCCAGTTGCCCGAGACGCGTCCTTGAATGGTTTGTACTGCTGATCGATAACGGCCGGTCAATTCCATATCCAGGTCACCATCTAGTTGCACCTTGGCGTTGAGCCGGCTAGACCATTGGTCGGCAGAAAAGTCGAAAGACTGCTCTTCGAATTCTCCTACCCGGTTAAAGCCATTGTAGTTGAAGTCGCCGTTCAAGACCAGTGCTCTACCTAAGATGAGTTTTCCATTGAGCTCAAATCCGGTAGTAGCGTTAGTCCCGATATTGAATGGCCTGGTTAGGCTCACATTATCCTCAAAGGTGGTGATGCGGTCAACTACCTCTGTTGTGTACCGATGAAATATGCCGACATTCAAAGAAACCTGCCCCAGAATGAAAATGCTATTCACCTCATAAGAGTCTGTAAACTCGGGGAGCAAATTCGGATTACCTGCCCGAACATTGAAGTTGTTGCGAATATTGAAGAAAGGATTGAGGTCCCAAAGATTGGGGCGATCGATACGGCGGCTGTAACCTGCTTGAAAAGAGATGGCTTCCGTCAGTTTGTAGGAGACAAAGGCAGATGGGAATAAGTTGGTGAAATTCTGGTCGTTGGTTTCCTGGGTGTTGATCAAAAAGGTTTCCAGGTCGGTATTTTCTACCCGCAACCCCCCTTTTACTCCCCATTGCTCACCCTCGTAGGCAATGGTACCGTATACGCCCAATACATCCTGGCTGTATTCGAATATATTGGTTTGACTCAGGTCTGTTTCCCAATCGTTACCGATCAGATTTTCAACAGCAAAATCATTGGTAACATCATTGATGGTGTACAACGCACCGGTTTCCAGTGACCACTTGTCGCTAATGGGGCGGCTGTAGTCCAGGCGGAAGGTGTTTTCTGCTTCCGAAAAGTTGGTGCGTGTGCGCTGACGCGCATCCCGATCCACGCCTTCCACAGTCTGGTTAATGAAATTAGAACTTTGGTCTTTTCCAAAGAAAGAACCCACTGCGCTGAAGAGCAGACTGTGATCCTCCATATCCTCGAAGTCGCGCTTGTATTGGGCTTCGTACTGCCACTTGGGGTTGGTCGCTTCGGTCTCTTCCGTTCGCGTCCATTCGGCTATGGTTGCACCGGTTTCATCGGTCTGTGTAAAAGCAAAGCTGGATGGCTGATCTTCTACTTCATAAGCGAAATTGCCCGATATGGTGATGACATTATTGTCGTTGATATAGTAGTCTGTACCCAGAACGAGATTGTAAAACT
>JBCBVN010000299.1:0-5380 GCA_039817625.1 Bacteroidota bacterium | reverse complement strand
TGTTTTTCGCTGGCTATCCGGGCGTAGTCTTTGGACTTCCGCGGGTCGGCTCCATAAAAACATCATCGCCACCTGAGTCATTTACTGGAAGATGCCATAGAAAAAGGGGGGACTGTACTGGCTGGCGGTCAGACGGATGCCGATGCGAGGTATGTGTCTCCTACTCTAATTGATGATTTGCCTGAAGATGCAGCCCTACTACAACAGGAGGTTTTCGGCCCCATTATGCCAATCGTCACTTATCAAAATCTGGACGATGCCATTGCTTTTATCAACGCACGTCCCAAAGCACTGACGCTGTATATTATGAGCCGCAGCAACGCCAATATCGAGCGTGTTTTAAGTAGGACTTCCGCAGGTGGTAGCTCCATCAATGAGCTTTTGTTGGGCTATGCTAACCCCGGTTTGCCATTTGGGGGAGTCAATAACAGTGGTATTGGTAAAAGCTTTGGTTACCACGGCTTTCTCGAGTTCAGTAATGAGCGAGCTGTACTGCGTCGACGCTTCCTGGACCTCAAGATGGTATTCCCACCATACCCGGAAAAGAAAGTGAAGTTGGTCAGGTGGCTACACCGCAAACTATAAACGGGTTTGGCCATTGGCCAAACCCGTTCGTTTAGTCTACTTGCTCAGTCAGATGCAATCTGACTGGAAAGCAGAGGTTTCTAAATTCCTTCAGAAAGAGGAATAGGGAACTGTGTCCATACGTCGTCGCCGGTACGATCTATTGGAAGATTGGCGTCATTCAGACGGCCATATCTGCGCAAGTCAAACATATGATGACCTTCGCCCCATAGAGAATAGAGACGTTGGAACAAGATTTCATCTGTTAGTGCTTCCATCGTTTGAGCGCCTCCATAATCGCCTAAGCCATTGGCATTTCTAACAGCATTGATTCCTGAAACGGCATCGCCAAATGCCATCCCCTGCATACTGGCTTCTGCAAAGATTAGCATCAACTCTTCATTGCGAATGATGTTGATCGGAGCAGTAGCTGAGGCATATAAAGCAGATTCGAAATTGCTGTTTAGACCATCTTGGCTTGTAGGATCTACCCTTGACGCAAACTTACTTAAACGAGCGTCGCCAGCTTCTGCGTTTGCAACAATCCTTGGGTGAACGATAATCTGGTCACCACTCTGCCCTGGAGCTCTGAATACTGGATTCAGGATGTCACCAGAGTTTGTGCTGAACAAGTGAGAAGGACCTGTCGTGATATCGCCATTGATGTCAAAGAAAGAATTGTTGACATAAGTAAGCGCTCGGCTGTACAACTGACCTTGAACAGCAATTCTGGCGGCTATAGCTCTGTTGAACTCAGTGAAAGTTGTTGGCGTATTAAAGCCATCAAAACCAGCCGAAAGATTGAAAGCAAAACTGGCACCATTGAGCTGTGCTGCTCCCTCGTCCATGACATCCAGAATCGCATTGTAAGAACTAGCTTGATCCAGGAATGGGCCGAGGTTGTTGGGGTCTGCTACATCTACACGAACGCCATTGGTTCCGAGCATACCCAGTACCTGGCTTAGCATGTAACCTTTTATGGTATTGGCGAAACCGCGATAGCCTTGCTTCTCAGCCTCAGTAACTGCATCTGTGTTGTCGAGTGCTTCAAGAAGGACATTGCAGTTCTTCACCACCCTGTAGCGGGTAGAGAATGGCGCCGTCAGATAAAAGGTATTATTGTCTAGAACGGCATCTTCTTTCCCCAACAAGTCTTCCGTATTTCTGGGGTCTGCGTCGAAGATATACAGTTCTCTTGCTATGGTTCCGGTAGCAGTAACAAATGTGCCAAAGCCGTTTCTCATTCTACCTTCTATACCCGTAACGAGCAAGTTAAGCTCAGCTACAGAAGCATTAGATAGTACGCTGTTGATACTTGGCCCATTGGGGTCGGTCTGATCGTCAAAAGAACAAGCAGAGGTTCCTATGACCACTGGCAACAAGGCCAGAATAATGAATCGATACATTTTCATGGTTTGTCGCAATTTAAAAATCTAACCCTATGTGGAAATAGAGCTGCTTAGATGAAGGGAATGGAGTAACCTCGATGTTGGTAGAGAGACCCGATGTACCCTTGGTAGAGGTCTCAGGATCGTAGCTACTGTAATCTGTGATGGTAAACAAGTTACGAGCAGAAATACCCAACTTTAAACCACGAACAAACGTGCTTTCCAGTGGTACGCGGTAGTTTAGGCCAATCTCGCGCAGACGGAAGTAAGAAGCATCTTCAATGAAGCCTTCCAGATCATCAAACTCACGAGGAGTCGTACGTCCGATATCTGTCAATAGACGAGTCAGGTTAAGTGCATCGCCACCTTCTTTCCAGTGTACCAGGAAGTTGAAATCAAAGTTTCCGAAAGAGAAGTTGTTTGCCCATCCCAACTGGAAGTCTGGTTCAATATCGCCAGTGATGGTTGGAACACCGTCAACACTATTCCAAAGTGCCGTGATTGGAGAACCCTCATCGATGAAGAAGGTACCAAGACCCAGGCCGAAGGCTACACCCGGAGGCGTAAAGCTTGGAATATCATTGGCATCATCTGTACCGTCTTCGACACCCAGACGTGTAATCTCTGATCTGTTGAACCAGAAGTTGACGGTAGATGTCCAGTCGAGCTTAGAAGTACGCACTGGATTGATAGACAATTGGAGTTCCAGACCGCGGTTCTGCAAGTCGAGGTCGTTACGAATCTCGTTGGTGAAACCAGAAGATGTAGGCAAAGAACGGCTGTACAGCAGATCGTCTACATTTCTGAAATAGTAAGTAGCTGCAATGGCAAGTCTGTTGTTGAACAGTGCAAAGTCAGTACCAAACTCCAATTCTGTTGATCTCTCTGGTTCCAGGGCGCTATTACCCTGAGAGCCAATGACCGTAAAGCCTGAGTTGCCGCCAATAGTCAATGGAGAAAGCGAGGTGAATAAGCTTCCGAAAGAAGCGCTGTTACCGGTCTGACCATAAGCAACACGCAGCTTCAACTGATCAAATGTTGATCCGTCTTTCATGAAGTCAAACTCGGTCAGGTTTAATGCCAATGAAGCTCTTGGGAACAAGAAAAATTTATTGGGATCACCATTTAGCGTAGACTTATCGAAGCGTACACCAACCGTAGCAATCACCTTGTCCTGGAAGTTTACTTCTTCCTGAGCGATGATACCAAACTCTTCAACATCACTTAGTGTCTGAGTCACCTCCTGAGCACCACCTTGAGTCAGGTTCTGCTGTAGAGGGATGAGCTGAGTAGTTTGACTGAATACAAAGTCATTAGAGAAGTTCAGGTACGAGATACCAGCCTGTGTGGTGAAGTTGATTCCACTCTCTGTATAGTAGTCATGGACTGCTATTGCGCTGTAGTTGTAGTTGAATACTTTGTTATTACCGCGCCCTACGAAACCATTCTGTGTGCCTCTCTGAGACTGGAAGGTCTCTGGTACATAAACGAAAGTTTCGTTTAGGAAGTAGTCAATACCACCATTCAAAGCCAATCTCAAGCTCTGATTATCAGATTGAAGCAAGCTAACGTCTACGGCCAAGCCCTGAATCAGGCGATTAATGGTCTCGTCATTGCGAGTTTCGTCTCTGGTTTGAAGCGGATTACCAGCAAAGTTTGGATTGTCTGGATAGACACCATCCTCATCTGGAAATAGGTTAACCCAGTCTCTCGTAAAGGCCAGTGTATAGCCATAGCTCAAGCCGCCCTCGTTCTCGTTTCCAGAGAATGAGCGAGCTGCATTAGAGTTGATGAAGTTGGTCGAAGAGGTGATCTTGATTTTGTCACTCAGCCTGTGTGTAAGGTTCAGTCTGGTGGTAAATCTTTCATACCCTGTGTTCAGTACGATACCAGCTTCGTCTCTATATCCGGTGCTGAATAGGAAACTTGTCTTGTCGTTACCACCACTGATGCTCAGGCGTGAGTCGGAAATAAATCCTTCCTCTCCGTAGAGAATGTCCTCATAATCGAAGATTTCTCCTGCAGCCTGTGCAGCTTCAAAGCGAGCACGCTCAGCGCGGCCAGCTTCCATCTGCTCAGGAGTGTCACCACCAAACTCTGCTTCAACCTGATCGGCTGTGAATTGGCGACGACCAACCTTTCTGATGATGGTATTGAAGCCAATATCCTGATTGAAAGAAATGTTGGTTCTTCCAGAGCGACCACGCTTAGTCGTAATGATGATTACACCTGCGTTGGCACGAGTACCATAAATGGCAGCAGCAGATGCGCCCTTTAGTACTTCGATACTCTCAATATCATCAGGATTCAAGTCGGCAATACGGTTAGAAGATCCTTCTTCAGAACCAGAGTTTGCTCCTGAAGCGAAACGCGAGCCATTCGGTATTTCAATATTGCTGATGTAGACACCGTCTACGATGAAAAGTGGCTGGTTGTTTCCACTCAGAGAGGAGATACCCCTCAATCTTATAGAGTAGCCACCACCTGGTGCCCCTGTTGTTTGGGTAATATTGACACCTGTGAGCTTTCCGTAGAGCGCTCCGTCAACGGTCTGCTGTGTAGTTACTCCCGTCAATTCTTCGCCGGATACCGTAGCTACGGCATTGGCTAGGTTAGAACGCTTAACATTTGATGCCAGACCCGTAACAACAACTTCGTCTAGCCTGGCAATATCCTCATTCATAGTTACAACCAATGGCCCCATGCCTGCGTCGACTGGAAGTGTCTGTGAGGCGAAGCCCGTGTAAGAAAGAATGATATTCTTTACCTCATTGGGAACATTCAAGGTGAAATTCCCATCAAAATCTGTTACTGTACCTGTGGAGGTACCTTCGGCTAGGATGCTTACCCCGATCAGCGGTTCACCACTATTGTCGGATACCCGACCTTCAACGGTAAACTGCGCTTGTAGAGAAAGCCCCAGCATTAGCAGAAAACTCCCCATGATGAGTCTTCTGCGCAGTAGAAACTGCTGCATGCTTAAGTTAATTTAGTGAGAAAAAAGCAATAGTCAACAGGGGAAAACGAGGATGTTTTCGACCTGCCTACGGCCACAAAAACGCAAAAAATTGGCAAATCGCTGCTACCAACAGTAAAAAGATGGGTATAACAACGCGCTTACCTGATATAATTACATTACTCAAGCAAAGACCCAGGAAGCGGTATAACAGGACTGTTTAGTAGGCCCTCAAGTCAATACCCTCCATGTAGTAAACAAAGGCCTGGTTGACAACTCGGTTGCCTCCGGGAGTGGGATAATTACCACTGAAATACCAGTCGCCATTATTCCTTGGGCAGGAGGCGCGAAGGTCCTCTACCGTCTGATAAATCACATCCACTTCGGGCTCGATATCTGGAGGAGTGAGCAGCCCTGCGATCTTAGATGATATCTCTTCATCTGTGTAGCGGTCGTATAGCTTTTGCAATTG
>JBCBVN010000298.1:0-5398 GCA_039817625.1 Bacteroidota bacterium | reverse complement strand
GGATGTTCCGCTAGATCAATTATCAGATTACTGGGATGATTATTGGAAGGAAAACTATGATGTGAAAATTAGTCGCGAAGACAGAAGTAGAGACTTCGAAGTTTACCTTGCTGAACAAATTCGGATGTCTCAAGTCAGCGATAAAGCATTTGATCTATGGTCTAAGCTGGTTGTAATGGGTGAAGAGCAAACTTCCGTCGCATTGGCTGTGAGTTTTGGCTACGATATCAATGCTAGTCCCGATGCATTTTCCCGATCATTTAATGCCTCAGAAGATCTGCTCCTCGAGTTTAGAGATTATGCATACAACAGATATTTCAACGGGCAAATTGAAGAAGTACAAGATGCCTTGGCAGATGTACGAGACAATAGAGAAGACGCTGTAGATGACCAGGAAAAGTCGAGCAGGAGAATAGAAAAGTGGCAAGACAAAATCCGGAAGTACGAGGAGAAGATTGCTGAAGAGCGTCAAGAGTTGGTAGCAGAAGAAAATGAGGCTTCTCAGGCTGAAGACGAGATTGCCAACCTGGAGTACGAATTGTCCAGACTTCAGAATCTGCGTAGTGAATATTTAAATGGCCGTAAGTAAGAAAAATATGAATCGCGAAATCGGAAAAGAAAGAAGGCTCGGCTTGCAATTCCGAGACATAAAGAATAATCCACCTATCCTAAAAACGCCGGTTCCCAAGCGATTTGATCGCAAGGAACAAGGGGTTAAGTTTGGTATCATCGCAGGTTTGTGTGCCACGTTGTTTCTGGTATTCCTAAACGCCAATTATGATGGGGTCAATGCAGGCCTGCGATTTGCCAAATACTTGTTCATCATACCCCCGATATCTTACGCCCTATCAAGATACAAGAGACATGTTCCAAAGGGTAGGTTCTTTAAGTCGGGCTTTATCCTGGGTATGATTTGCTCAATCTCGGCAGCTGGTTTCCTGGCCATAACTAATATCGTGTTGGCCTTCATTAATCCAGAGTGGGCTTTCGATCAGTTTATGCACGGAACAAGTAGTATTGGAAATGCCATCTCTAACAGCGTCTTCCTGGCGTTCGAGGTGTTTGTTTTCGGTATGATCATCAGCTTTGCCAACCTTCAGTTCTTGAAGGGCTCTGGCTCCACGGAAGACGGAGTCTAAATAGAGAGCAAGTCGAACATTGAGCTATGCATACTTGTTTTCATAAGCGAACGAACAAAAAAATTAACAATGGACTATTTAGGATTCTCACCTGGTCAAACCGACCAAACCGTAAAAGCACTTAATAACCTTCTGGCCAACTATCAGGTCTACTATCAAAATCTCAGAAATTTTCACTGGAATGTGTCTGGCGAGAATTTCTTTGATCTGCACGAGAAGTTTGAAGGTCTGTATACTATAGCCAGAGAGCGCATAGACGAAATCGCAGAGCGTATTTTAACCTTGCGCCAGCGCCCCATGTCTACCCTATCCGACTATCTGAATGAAGCAACCGTTGAAGAATACGGAGAAGTCACAAACAGCGATGAGATGGTTGGCAAAATCTTGGAAAATCATGCCGTTATCATCCAGAGTATGCGCAATGTACTTCGTGAGGCAGATAATATCTCAGATGAAGGCACCATCGATATGGTCGGCGGCTTTCTAAGTGATATCGAAAAGTCTAGCTGGATGCTGGATGCGTGGTTGATGAATCGACCTGTTTTAGTCTAAAGACTAAAAATCAAACTGGTGCAGCTCAAAGTTCTCTTTGAGCTGCACTCCTTAAATTTTTAATTTTTCATACACTGTCCATAGGACAGGCTAACATTATATTTTCAAAATTATTATGACTACCAAAGACCAAATAAATATTTTAAATGATCTTCTTGCCAAAAACTACGATGCCGAAAAAGGCTACAAGGAGGCAGCAGAATTAGCCAATAGCAATAGATTGTCCATCATGTTCGGAAACTTAGCGCAGCAGCGTTACGAATTCGGACACGAGATCAAATCGAAAATCAAACTGCTGGGTGGTCTCCCAGAGAAAGGAGATACTATCGCAGCCAAAGTACACAGGTTCTGGATGGACCTGAGAACATTGATCTCCAGCAATACCGATGAAGTCGTCATTGAAGAGGTGGCACGCGGAGAGGAAAATGCACTAAAGTACTACCTGGACGCAGCTAGGAAATTGAAGATCGACAGTTCTACCTATGAAATGGTGGAAAGGCACAGAAACAGAATTCAGCAATCGCTCAATCATATGCGAGAGTTGGAAGAAGTGATGGCCTAAAACAAATCGAATCCTTGAACAGCGAGTGGCTCAAAGCGATTATATTGCTTTGGGCCACTCGCATTTTAGCACAGCGCTATGAAAGTATCTGTTGTTATCCCTACGCTCAATGAAGCGGATCACATCATTTCACAAATCGAATACATCAAAAGTATTTCGAAGGGGCGGGATATAGACATCATTGTGGTAGATGGTGGCAGCACAGATGGCACTGTAGAGCAACTGAGTTTGTATGTAGATGTTCGATTAGTTTGTACTTCCGCAGGTCGGGCACATCAACTCAATGTGGGTGCTCAACATGCTCAGGGAGACTGGCTGTATTTCTTGCACGCAGATAGCCGACCACCGGTTAGTCTATGGGCTCATGTTTTGGATATGGACAGCCATAGTTTTGACAGCGGCTGCTTTCGTTTGCGGTTTGATGACCCTCATCCTTTGTTGCGTTTTTGCTCCTGGTGTACCCGGATAGATTGGAATGGCTTTCGTTATGGCGATCAGAGCTTGCTGGTCAAGAAAGAACTGTTTGAGAGAAGTGGAGGGTATAACGCCAGCATGTTTCTTCTGGAAGACAACGATATGGTGTGCAGACTAAAACGGCAGGGCAGGTTCAGCTTGCGACCTGCGGAAGTCCTGACCTCCGCCCGCAAATACAGGAAATATGGCCCGGTTTACTTGCAAAGCATTTACTGTCTGCTATATGTGGCGTACAGGCTGGGCGCATCTCAGGCCAAACTGGTCAATATATACCAGTCACTACTCAAAAGAGGCCGGGAACATCCAACGAAAACTTCTGCCTATCGATACTCAGAATTGAAGAACTGAGGATAGCCGGCAATAGATCGTGCGCCCAAAATTTCACGGTAATTCGATTGGGACACGGCATACATATTGAAGCCGAGCAAATCGGCATCCAGCCACTCATTGGCATTCTGTTCGGTCGTCGATATATACTCCATGGCGGCTTCACCATTTTGGAACCGTCGCATGACCAGTACCGGCACATCATTTTCTTGTCCGAGATAGACATTGGTGATGCGCAAGCGAGCGGATCTGAAGTATTCCTGGTTGTACTCACTGACTGCGATTTTGACCTCATTGAGGTCTACATTTCTGGAGGTAAATACCAGGATCAGATAGTGAAGTTCGTCTGGTGTAGAGGTGAAATTTCCACCAATTCCATCTTCTACGCCTCCGGGCAGGCGGGCACCGGTTTCGCCCAGGATGCGCAAAATTTCTCGTGCCCGGGCTTGTTCCGGTGTGTCTGTATACTGAGCTACTACTTGCCGGAGCGCGTTGACGTAGGCATCTCTTCCCTGGGTTTGCCCCGTTGTCATAGCCATGAGTAGCGCATACTTTGCCCGCAGCGGATGCTGACCAAGTAGCTGAGACTGGTTGGCGCGTGCCAGGTTATTGGCTTGCTCGTAGTTGCCGTCGACAAACAGATCGTAGGCCTGCTGATAGGCCCGCTCGCGCTGAAGCTCCTCAGCGTTCATTTGGTCGGCAAAGTTGGGGTCTGTGATGGCTCGCTCAAAGTTGGTGCCGGCGTACTTGTCGACCAATTGATCTCGATAGTAGGCTGCCCTTTGGGCATTGCCCAGGTCGGTATGCGCCAGGTACAGATAGTACCAGCTTTCTGCCTCGAAGTTGGAACCGGGATACCTCTCGTTGAGGGCTTCCAGCGTTTCTGCAGCCTTGGCGTTATCATCCAGGCGATCGCGGTAGAGCCTGCCCAGCTTAAAGTAGGCCTCAGAGAGCTGAAGTTCCATAGCTCGCTTGTCATTCTCAGAGTTGGGCACCTCAGAGAACAGCGTTTGTACCTCCTCTTCTGTTACCACAATTGGGCCTTCTTCCTCTTCCACAGGCGCATCGCCCTCTGCGGTGAATAAGCTGGCGTCTGTTCGTCGGCTGCGTCTCCAGTTGTCTTCGAGGGCTCGATCGCCGAAGTCGCGCTCAAAATCTCTGGAAGCCCGCCGCATAGCTCGGCTGTCGTAGGCCCAGAAAGTTGACCCGCTTAGGTTAGCTGTATTACCTCCACCATCTTGTGGCACTTCGGCATTTCTGATGCGCTGCTGTCGGCGTTCATTCAAAATTTGCTCGGCTTTGGCCGTCAGCTCTTCCGGACTGAGGTTGGCCAGCACGAGCAAGCTGTCTTTTAGCGCAATATCCTGAAGAGTCGCCGCTATGTCGGTCAGCTGATCTCTGCGCAGAGAGACTTCCAGATACCGGGTATCCGATTCGGCCATCACACTCAGGGTGCTATCGTAGTAGAGTTTGGCAGCCAGATAATCGGTAGCGTCATAATTGAGGTCACCCAGCAAGCGGTACGCTTCCAGTCGCTGTGCAGGGCCTGCCGTGCTACTGGCCAGTGCTTTCTTTAAATAATCGATACCTGCTGGGCGATCGTTGGACCGCAACGCCACATTGGCCATGGCATAATAAATCTGACTTTCGTAAGGAGCGTTTTTATCTTCTTTGCGCATCCGCTCCAGGCGGTTTAGTGCAGTCTCTGCATCGCCATTACCGCTCATGAAGTCATTCTGTGCCAGGTTGAGGGCAGCTGCCAGTTGAAGTTCGTAGTCTGGTCGAGTATCTACGACTTCGTTGAAGGCTTCCGCCGCCAGGGCTCGTTCCCCGAGTTGCTGGTGCAGCTGGCCAACGATATACCAGTATCGAGCACGCTGCTGTCGTTTGTTGGATGCTTCGGCCGCTTCCCTCAAGTAGGGTATGGCTGCATTCGGATTATTGCTTTCAATGTATAAGTAGGCCTGAACGGCAAGTCCTTGCTCGCGAATGTCTGCCAGTGTGCCTCTATCGTTGCGCATATCCTCGAGGATGAGCTGGGCTTCCTCCAGCTTGTCGCGCTTGATGAGTGTCCATGCCAGCCAAAGTCTGCCTTCTTGGTAGGCAGGTCGATGCTTCAGGAAGTAGCTATCGGGCTTGTCGCCATACTGTTCGCCTGGTTCTAGCCCCAGCTCTCGACTCCGGTTGAAGATCGAAATCATACCCACAGGGCCTTCATTTACGACGACCTCTTCCTCTACGGGTTCTTCTTCGGGCGTTTCCTCTTCGGGAACTTCGGTCAGCGAGGTGTCTTGAGGCGTAGTGGTGCGTGGAACTCGTATACCTCGACGGCGAAGGCGGTTTC
>JBCBVN010000297.1:0-5400 GCA_039817625.1 Bacteroidota bacterium | reverse complement strand
TTTGCAGTTGCCTATTTGTGGAAGTAGATTTCACATAGGGGCATTAAATATTGCGTACCTTTATAGGGTCTTTATAAACTCATGAATTAAATGGCGGCTTCCCAAACCCATACAGGCCTGAATAGCCTGAGCACTCTGCGTAATTTTCAGCTATTTCTGATTGGACTTCTAAGTATTGTAAATCTAAGTCTGCAAGCACAGACGCTTAACGAAGATTTTGAGGATGAAATGACAATGTCTGGGGGTGTCACCTTCTCCCAGGGTGGCTATACTTTCTCAGCTCCTGATTTTGATTTATCAGATTTTGACGCGGCCAATTTCACCCAATATATCCAGCCTTCTGATTTTTCTGCCACAGGGTCTAAAGGCTCTATTACGTTAACAACAGCGGGGGTTGGTTTTGTCTTGAATAGTCTTGACCCCTGGACTTCTGACGCCTCTGTTGCTAGTTTTGTAGGAGGTCAGGTAACCTTTCGAGGAACCCGAACATCAGATGGATCAACGGTTGATGCCATGTTTACTACAGCAGGAGGCTCATCGACTGGTTATGGCAATACCATAAACTTTAGCGGAAGTAATCTCGATGGTGTTCAGCTCTCTAGCGTAGAGATCATACTTGGCTCTGGTTTGACCTATATTTCCATTGATAATTTCAACTTTACGGGAGCACCTGTAGGGGGAGGCCAGAGTTTTACCATTAGCGACGTAAGTCAATTGGAAGGCAACAGCGGAACAACTAATTTTAGTTTTGCCGTGACTAGAAGTGGGAGTACTGGAACAGCTTCTGTGACGGCTGCCACAGCCAATGGTACTGCACTGGCAGGAGCCGATTATACAGCTACCGGACCGACTGTTTTAAACTTTGCCAATGGAGTGGCTACCGTAAACTTTGTTGTACCTGTTTTAGGCGATAATATTTTCGAGGGCGATGAGACCTTTGTGGTAAATCTCAGCAATGAATCCTCTGGTACGGCTATTGTTGATGGGCAGGGTGTTGGAACCATCGAGGATGATGACACGGAATGCGAAGATTTTGAAACTGAGGCCAATGGAACAATGGCCTTCTCCCAGGGAAGTGTAGACTTTACCATGAGTGGCAACTTGGCCATAGTGGAGCAAACCGCATTTCCTTCTTTTACAGACTATGTTGAAGCGGCTAACTCCACAGGAAATGTGGGAGCTTTCACGATTGTTCCTTCTCAGAATTTGCTTTTTACTCCTGTATTCATTGATACGTACTTGTCAACAGATACAGATGGTGCCAATAATACCGATGGCAATTTGACCTTCATAGGTACTCGCTTGAATGGATCTACGGTGACTTTTACGACAGAAGTTCTTGATCCAGATGGGTCTGAGCCTGAATTTCCCTATCAGCGGGTAGAATTTACCGGTACACCGCTGGAAGGTGAGCAATTGACAAGCTTAGCTTTTGTGCTTGGTAATGAAACGATTGGAGACATGGATCCGCTCCAGTACATTTCATTAGACAATTTTAAATTTTTTACGACTTCTACGACAGCTACATCAGTTAGTATAAATGATGTAGCTATTGCGGAGGGCGATGTGGGAACCACTAATTTTGTTTTTACCATTACGCGGACTACGAATAGCACCGCCTTTGATATTGATATCAGTCTAGCAGGTATATCAGCTACGTCTGGAGTTGATTTTACTGCCCAGGCACCATCTACTTTGAGCTTTGCGGCAAATGGCAATCTAAGTCAATCCTATACCGTAGAAGTACTCAATGACTTTTTGGTAGAAGGCAATGAAACTTTTCAGGTCAGCCTGAGCAACCCGACTAATGGAACTCAGATATCAAAGGCCAATGGAATTGGGACCATTTTAGATAATGACGCGCTCTGCGAAACCTTTGAAACGGAAGGGCAGGCCGGCGAAAATAATTTTACTGAGGGTAGTGATCATTTATTTACCGTATCAGGAGAACTGGTAATTGGATTTGAGGCAGGAACAGGTAGTAATGGGTCTGATTACTACCTGGAGAGTGACATAACCAATGTGCCACATTCTGGTCAAGTAGGGTCATTCACTATTTCCAATTGTACGTTCGTTCCTTTGAGCCTGGATTTGTTCACCTCGAATGACCAAATCCCAAATACACAAGAACAGGGGACTGTTCGATTTATCGGGACACTGGCAGCTGGAGGAACCGCCTTTGCAGATTTCACGACAGGAACCGATGGTGGTCTCTTTACTGAAAATCTGAGTTTCACAGGGACGGCACTACAAGATCAAGAATTAACTGCTATGACAGTTGAGCTGCTCGGCATAGTCGATTATGTAGCCATTGACGACTTTAAATACGATTTCAGAGCACTAACACCTACAGTCGGTACGATAACCGATGCCACTTGTGACAATAGCGATGGTATGGCTGAGATAAGCGGTTTGCCAGCGAGTATTTCCTTTGATGTGTCATACATGGGGCCAGGTGGAGCTGTTGGACCGCTTACGCTCAGTTCTAACTCGAGTGGTGTCCTGACGATTAATAATCTAGCGCCAGGATCGTACACCCAACTCGTTTTATCTAGCGATGGTGGAAGCTGTTCGAGTAGCCCCCTGAGTTTTACCATTGGGTCTTCAGACACTGAGAATCCCACTGCTAGCAATCCAGCCCCCATCAATGTCACTTGCCGGGAAGACATTCCTGATCCCAGTGTCTCTGTTGTAACCGACGAGATGGATAATTGCCCGGGGACCATCACCGTCGCTTTCGATACAGAAGAAGGCAATGGCGGCGCTGGTACCACAGCTAGCCCTTTGATCATAAGTCGCGATTATACCGTCACCGACGCTGCTGGTAATAGTATTACCGTCACGCAGACCATCACAGTGATTGATGACGAAGCACCTACTGCCAATTGTCCGTCAGATGTTACCGTTGGCAATGATGCTGGACTATGTGGCGCCAATGTCAGTTTCACCATTCCCGATCCAACAGACAATTGTATGGGTGCTACTTCATCTCCTGATCCAGCTTCAGGTTCCTTCTTTAATGTGGGAACGACTCCTGTTACGGTCACGGCAACAGATGCTTCGGGAAATACAGGAACTTGTACTTTCAATGTTACCGTCAATGATACAGAGGCTCCTATTGCGACTTGCGCAGGAAGTATCGCTCCGGTTACTGCCGATGAGAATTGCATGGAAATAATAGCTGATATTTTAAGCTCACCCTTGGCGTCCGGATCGGATAATTGCCCAGGAGTTAGCCTTTCACAGTCACCACCACCAGGCGCACAAGTTGGCATTGGCTTGACGGTAATCACCATAACAGCTACAGATGCGGCTGGTCTGCAAGGAACTTGTACCTACGACCTAACGGTTCTGGACGGTTTCTCACCGAATGCAGAATGTGTGGACAATCTGGAAGTTTTTCTGGATGACAATGGAGATGCCAGTATATCATTTGCAGATATCGATAATGGCTCAAGCGACAATTGTGAAATCAGCTCTTTAGTGCTGGACGACAGTACTTTTACCTGTGCCGATGCAGGTATGACGCAATTGGTCGTGCTGACTGCCACGGACGCTGCGGGCAACCAGGATACTTGCCAGACTCCAGTGACAGTGCGCGATACAGTTCTTCCAGTCTTAGTTTGCCAGAATGTCACCTACAACCTCGATGCCAACGGTGAGTTCACCCTATTCTTAGGCTTGATTTTGCAGGATATTATCGTCAGTAGTACGGATAATTGTGAATTAATAGACGGGCAAGCAGGGATTGGAGTTTCTCAATTTCAATTTGACTGTAGCAACCTTGGTGAAAATGAAGTCAGGATTTTAAATAACGACGTTAATGGGAACCAGAATGGCTGCGATATCATCCTCACGATTACCGACTCTATGATGGTCTGCAACCAGTCACCCGTAGCTGTCTGCCAAGACGTTACTGTCGATGCAGACGGTAATTGCGAAGGCAATGCCGCCCCGGAAGCCTTCGACGAAGACTCCTTCGATCCCGATGACGATGACCTGATCTTCTCTCTTGACCAAACCGGGCCATTCCCACTGGGAACCACCGATCTGGTGCTCACTATAAGTGACAGTATGGAAAGTGTGACCTGTGATGTGTCGATCACCGTCGAAGACAATTCAGTTCCTACCGTCACTTGCTTCCCTAGCCAAATCACCATCCCTCGGTCGATCAATGAAGGCGATAGCGTAGCGACCATCCTTGCCAGCAGCCTGTTCCTGTCGGCCAATGACAATTGCGAGCTGAGTTTTAGTTTCGATTCTCTTTCTTTAGTTCCTAGTTTAAGCTTCACCTGCGATGAAGTAGGAGTCTATAGTCTCGAGGCTTATGCAATTGATGAAGGAGGTAATATTGCAGCCTGCCAGTCGGATGTGCGCATACAATCTGATGTGCGTATACAGTGTGCAGATGACCCGATTATACCACTATCTCAAGGAGCAATAACCGTTGATGATCTGATCTTAAGTGGATCAGATGTCTGTTTCCCCAACGAAGATCTGGAATTATCTTTCCGTCTTGCTCAGCCAGGCGAATCTGCAACAGCAGAGCGGCCTATCGATTGCGATGACCGCGGAGTCAATCTGTACATAGCATCTGCTGTCAATCAGAATGGATCATCAGCCTCTTGTGCGATTCAGGTAACAGTATTTGACGATGTGGCCCCTACTGCTGTCTGTCAAGACATTTCCATAGCACTGGCCGATGATGAGGTCATGCTTACTGTAGATCAGGTCGACGGTGGCTCTTTCGACAACTGCGGCCTGGCCAGTCTCACCATCAGTGACAGTCTCTTCGACTGTGGGCAAGTAGATATGACCATTCCCATCGAGTTGATAGTAACGGATACTGTGGGATTGGCAGATACGTGTACGGCTAATGTCACGATCCTCGATACCATTGCGCCGACTTCCATCTTATCCACGACGGACACCACGCTATTCCTCGACGAGATGGGCATGGCCAGTCTAACCATCGAGGATATTTTAGTCGATACCAGTGATAACTGCACCGTTGTTGATGCAGAACTCTTCCTGGGGGATACCCTCTCGCAAATGGCTACTTTGATAGATGGGACTTCCGCTAGTACTTTGTCCACCAGCGGCGGTTTTGCTCCCGCTCTACCTCAGACGCTCTTTTTCAACTGCGATGATTCGGGTAACATCTACGAGGTGTTGATCGTCGCTACCGATCAGTCTGGCAACATGGATACCACCACCATTCAGGTGACCATCCTCGATACCATTCCCCCGGTTATCACTTGCGAGGACATCGATGTCTTCCTGGATGCCGATGGCGCTGCGGTTATCGAAAACGATGATGCCATCATTTCCATCACCGACAACTGTACCGACTCTCTCGATCTAACGGGTCCATTCACCATCGGCGGTCTTAATGCCCGC
>JBCBVN010000296.1:0-5454 GCA_039817625.1 Bacteroidota bacterium | reverse complement strand
GGTGGTTTTAGCCTATCCAAGATACCATCAATTTACCCGGCAATTGTTAAGACCGAAAGACTATAGACCAACTTTTCTGGTATCTAATCGAATTCCTCGATCAATATCCCCATCTTGCCTTGCTGGGCATCGCGAATCGCCTGCATAACTTCTGTTTGGGTATTCATGACAAATGGACCATAGGATTGCACGGGTTCTCCTATGGGCTCTCCAGATAAGACAATGAATCTGGTCTGGTTTTTGACTTCGATTTGGAGCTCGTCTCCATCGTTATTGAACCAAATCATATCCTTGGCAGAAAGCTCTTGATCGCCAAGTGCTATATCTCCGTTCAAGATGTATAACAGCGCATTGAAATTGGCAGGTATCTCCAGATTTAAATGCTCGCCAGCTTCTCCAGATACTCTCAACAGCAACTGCGGGCTATAGGTCTTCGCAGGACCAATAACGTCTCTATAAGTCCCTGCAACCACTGCAATCTGAGATTTTCCCTGCTCGATTACTGGCGTATCTTCAGCACTTAAAGGAAGATAGTAGGGAACTTCCATTTTGAATCGAGCAGGGGTATTGACCCAGAACTGAATAAATTCGTTCTCCCCTCCTTCAGCAGCCATTTTTGCACTTGGCCGCTCACTATGAGTAATGCCTTTTCCTGCATGCATCCATTGGGTTCCACCTGCGCTGACAACCGCATTATTACCCAGCGAGTCTCTATGCTGCAAGTCTCCCTTGTAAATGAAGGTCACTGGCGAGAAACCTCGGTGTGGATGCGGAGGAACACCGACTTCCTGTGGTCTTAGACCTGCGGGCACAGCCTTATCCCAATGATGAATCAATAAGAAAGGGTCGATGTGATTCACACCATTGGCAGGCAAGGGCTGATCCAATAAGTGACCACCCATATTGACTTTTTGGGCTGGAATAATCTGGTGAATAGTTCTGGTTGCCATCGTTTTTAATTGGTCGCTTGCAATCAAATCACTGGTACGATCATAAATCGACCTATGATTACAAACAGGGCTAGTAGTAGTAAGGGCACGTTGTTCTTTAACGCCCCATATTCGCCACGGTTGATGTGTACAATCATAGCTCCTACCATAGTTAAAGCCAATCCAATTCCGGCAATGGGTGTGAGAATAGGTAGAATACCAATTAACATTGGCAAGATAATGCCTACCCCGCCAAGTACCTCCAGCAACCCTATGGTTTTAATCGTGGAATCAGAAAAGGTATCCACCCAGTCACCCAGCTGATTTTTTAGCTCCTCTTTCGATTTCGACAGCTTCATAGAGCCTGCCATCAAAAAGGCTGCTGCCAGTAGTCCCTGGACGATCCATAATGCAATATTCATAATTTATGTGTTTGGGAGTTTATGTCATCTGCCTAATGAGGCGACACTTATTTATTTTGCTGATCTCTTAGCCGTTTGCGTTTAATTGTACTCAGAGCTTCAGGGGTGATCCCCAAATATGAAGCAATCATTTTCTGGGGGACACGCTTGACTATATCAGGATATGTCTCTAAAAAGTGGTCATAGCGTTCAAGGGCAGAAGCGCTCATGAGCATGATGATGCGCTTCTGTAGTACCCGAATGCGTTTAACCAGTTTTGGACCTTCCAACATATCGATGTTCTCGATCTTATCTGATCGTTCTACGATAGAGTCCTCTAAAGCATCAATGAATAATTCACAAGGTTCTTCAGGGAGCGCATTGTCAGCAACAATCCAACCTTCAGGTGCGAACATAAAAATGTGCTCCTTACCCTTGCTGTCAATTGAGTAAGACCGAAGCAGTCCCGATTTGACCAGGTATACATTCCTACAAGGATCGCCTTTCCTTTGTAGTATGGTACCCTTTTCAAGCTGTATTTCCTTCAAATTATTCGAATGATACTTTTAAATTGACACCTCCGTTTGGGTTAGATTGTTAGAGAGAAGGGCTTCAGAAGTTTATTTGTTAAAACGCAAATTTATAGTCTGCATCCCCAATCAAAAATAATGTAGATTAAGACATTGGTCCTGTAGTTAACTCTCTACAAGCCGCCCATATTTGGAAACCATCCACCATGTGTCCCAATGGGTACGTAGGTATCTGGAATCCAAATACTCGCTACTGGATCCCCAGAAAAGTCTTGACCATTGAGAATGACGAGCCTAGATAAGTTTTTATCTGGCTGGTAAACAAATCCTACGAGCCAACCATCATCTTCCTCAAGAGCGCCACTGCGAGGAATAAACGTCAACTCACCAGCCTTGCCACCGTGGAAGGATTGATGTTCTATTTTACCCGTTAAGTGGTCTATCTTGATGGCTCCTTCAAACATAGGTTCCAGTGTTGCGATAATGGCATAACCGTATCTATATGGTCTACCTTCAACCAGAGGGCTAATTTTTGGGAAATCAAGTGGGCGATCTACCTGACGGTCTTCAACTGCTCTAGCTGTATTACCAGCTAGATCAAATGTCCATCTATCTATGGTGGGGACGGTATCACCTAGTGGTCCATACAAGTCTTTTTGAGCGGCGCGTTCATAGCGACTCACATCAACAACTACCTTTCCGTCCAATGTTTCGTAGGCATTCATAGGATGATACACATAGCATGGTTCAACTTCGAACCATTTTACATCCTCACTAGTGCCATCCTTTGGTAAGACACCAACTCGGCCTGGTTTATTGCCATTCCAGGTGATTGGCAGTGTAGTTTTTTCGGCAAGACTTGGATCGAAAACTACATTCAAATCAAAAATGATTACATAGTTTTTTGTGATAGACATGTCGTGAATCTGAGTAGCCCCTGTTAAAGGGACTTTGACTTGATTGAGCAGAACACCTTCTTTAGTAAGTCTGACATAAAGCGCATGACCTCCAAGTGCCATGTTATACACGACTGCATGTACATCGCCGTCTTCCGGATCTATTTTATGATGCCCCGTATACCCGTACTCTAATACACCATTTAGTGTACTCCTGGATATTGTTTCTAAATGTGGGCCAAGCTCAACTAGATTTGGACCAGCCTCTATACTCGCATAAAGGCGATCGGCAAATAATACCACATTGGTATTCGGTGAAGCATCAATGTTGTGGGAAATTGGTCCGCCAGGGTCTGGCTCACCCAGAACTTTGGGGGCATCACCAGCACGTACAACACGGTTTCTATACCACAAGGCTTTTCCTTCCCTTATTCTAACTCCATGTACCATACCATGCCCACTAAAGTAATGATGATGGGGGTGCACATGGTCTATATGATTCGGTCCATTTCTAATATAGAGCCCGTCTAATTCTAATGGGATTCGTCCTGTAACGGATAAATTTAGATGAGTAGATTCTTTCTTTATAGGCATTAGAGGAACCCGCTGATAATGACTATTATCAGCAAATTGATTCGTATTATCAAATTGCATGTTAGGCTATTGCTACCGCTGAAACCAGCGATAAATCTAAGTGAATAATATCCGTACTTAAGCTTATCTAAGTGAGGGAATGATTAGTCCCTGTACAAAAGTAAAGGTATGCATGCTACTATCCATTAATTTAGATTAAGGGCGGATTAGTGCCTACTTCCCTTCCAGGTTCCTCCATATCTATACCCCGGTTTCTTTTGATGATCTTCACAGCAGCGCTTGCACACAAAGATCCAGGCCTTGCCCTTTTGAAGCTGTACGCGAAACATCACCGTATGTTCTTCATGGCAGGTCGCGCAAGTCTTTGTTTTCATTGGAAAGGTTAGCGTGAAATAATGAACACGAACATATTCGTGTATTGAAAGATTGATTTGTTCTTAAAAGTTGACAAGAATCTTAGTTTCTCAGCACGGGATTCACCCCTACTCTTTTCATTTTGCGTTTTTTCCAAAAAAATCCCTCGGAATAAACCGAGGGACAAGGCAGTATTTACAACGCTTTGGGTGGATAAATTTCAAGGTGCTTCCTCAATTGCCTGCTTGAGTAGAGTCAGGCCAAGCTGATTTGTGGTATTCATTTCTTGTTTTGCACCAAACAACCACATAAACAGCGCATCTACCGCGCCGGACTGAAGGCTAAACACCTGACGAACCCGTACTCCTTGAGGTGTCTGCTTGAATTGATAAGTGAAGGTGGGATGAGCTACAAATGGCTTTTGAATGTCGCAGTGCATTTCGATAAACTGACCATCTTCTACTGTAGCAATTTCCTGAAAACCTATATCTTTTCCACCTCGACCATTCCAATGGAAAGTCGCTCCCGGATGGCCATCTATTCCTCGCACTTCGTATTGCTGCCCAGGGTCCTGAGCAAGGAATGGTGACCATCTCGGAAAGTTTTCGAGGTATCGAACCAAGTCGAACACCTCAGATATAGAACCGTCGATAATGACTTCATTCTCAAGTCTGATGCTACGTAGATCTGCAGAACGGTAAAAACCGAAAGCTAAGAAAGCGGCCACTAGGCTGGCTGTAATTAGGATGATAGTAAGCATAGTTCTTTTCATTGTATGAGCGATTAAATGATTTTGATTAATTGCTTTCGCTGACACAAAGAAGAGGACCAAATTCTGCTAAAAACTTGCCCTATGACAAGAAGTGGATATCAATAAAATGATACCCATACGAGACCTCTAACCCAACCCATGTCTTTAGACCTGAAACCATCCATATTGGTCCATAGCATTTGATGCCATTCGAATCAAGTTAGGCAAGAGCCCCAGACCTTAGCTCGCTAACTTTTTGTAGATAATTAGGTGTAGAAAAATTATAGTGGGTGGGGCAAATGCAGGAATAAGCAAAAAAGGGAACTGAGCAAGCACAGCTACACCATTACCACCGTTCTCCAGAGCCAGCTTAGTAAGCACGTTAGCAGCTACAGCCGTAAAAAGAATATCAATCAACCCAAATGAGTTCCAAATTTTTGCCCACTTCTTTGCGTTGGGATCATCACGCTTCAGGCTCCTCGAAACCCATATACTTCCCAGTGCGGCCATTAAATCTCCAACACCTGCTATGATGCCAAACCAGGCTGGCAGAGTCTCTAAAAGTACAAGGACTATAAAAAAACCGCCTACAACTCGAAATAGATGAACTTCTACAAAATCAGCTGTCGTAAGTCGCTCACTTAAGGCTTGGAATGGACGACTATTCCACACAAAGCCAAACAGGAGAATAGCATATGGAATTGTAGCAAATAAAATGATTTTGGCAGGGAAAGTATTTTCCGAGAACCACCCATATCGCTCTGCAATACTTATACCAACAAAGTAGGAAAGGTAGATGGCAATAATCAAAATGGCATAGTACCGACTTCGACCATCTGGGGCGCCTCTATAAGCAAGCCTAGCCAATAGAATAACTGGGCAGGTGATTAAAACCAGAAATAAGATGATCCAAAAAATGGGGATGTCAAAAGTAGGTAACACAAAAAGGCTTTATTAATTAACCAGCAGATCGCTCTTCAACAATTTGCTTTCTAATCC
>JBCBVN010000295.1:0-5542 GCA_039817625.1 Bacteroidota bacterium | reverse complement strand
CTGGAAATAAAGTCTTGTATCCGTTTTTAATTGGCCTTCTTCTGTCCAGAAAAGGTTACCAGGGTATAGTAGATATCGCCATGGAAACAGCAGCTGAAAAAGAACAAAGCCAATTAAAAACGGATACAAGACTTTATTTCCAGATGGCGTTTTGGCTGCTATGGGAGTAGTCCTCGCAGGTTTTCTTCTGCTGAAAAGCCCACCTAGCCAGGAGAGAAATTTTTCGTGGCTTTCCGCAGAGAAGAAAATGGTGACCACCATAATCATCACTATCGGGAAAATACCGATCTGGAATAGTATACCCGTCATCGTATGGAAAACAACAACCGCGGTATACGCTAGCCACCTCGTTCTCTTGTAGAGCAGCCCTCCAATAATAAAGGTATCGAACAGCATACCAGCCCAACTGAAGACGTAGGCTGTAAGCTTATATTTAAATATCCAGCCTATGAGAGGTAACCCTGTCTTGGCAGGCAACCACATCACCAGAGGCAATCCCTTAAATAACCAGTCGTAATTGATTTTCGCCAGGCCCGCATAGCAGTAAACGATGGCAATCTGAAGCTTGAATATGTCTATACACCACCTGCTCACTTTTTCTTGGCGAAGTTGGGGGCTTCGGATGGTATCTATGGAAAAATAACGATTTGCCGGCACCCAGATCAGCATAAAAGAAATGATGCTGACGAAATAGTAGTGATTGAGATAGTAAGTCAGATCTATCAACTCCACGTAGGAAAAACACAGAAAAAATGCAACCGTAAAAAATCTATAAAACCATCCTAGTGCGATGCCTATACAAGCCATCGCCATAAAAATGAAAATGGCGTACATGCCTGTACGGCCCATTGGCTCTACCCAATCAAAACCAAAGTAGCTAAAATGCATAATGGGGTCGACCAACTGACTATCGATCCACCCTTTCCACATGTATCTAAGTGTGGAAAAGAGCATAACCAATCCAAAGGCTATGCGGAAAGTAACTAATGGAGCAATCGATATCGATTGCTCCATGTAGTCAATAAATTTCTGATACGTTTTCGACATCAGTCTTTAAAAGGGAAGTCGAATTAGTCTCCGTCGCCTGAGTCGAAAGTGATGGTTAGTCCAAGGAGGGAGACCACGGAGCTCTTGAAGTTGGCCGTATTGCTCTGTAACTCATCGACTAAAATTCTTACCTCGTCCCTACCTACATTATCAGACAAACGTCCTTCGGGTAAATTTGCAATGGCCTCTTCGATATCTCCAATGGCAGCTCTGGTGGCTGTGATAAGCTCAGGACCACCAACTACAGAATCCAGGTAGTCGTCGAAACCAACGATTTGGGTACCCGAACGGGTTAGCCCGTCCCAGATATTTAGTGAACTCTGGAAATGCTCGACAACCAAATCTCTTGATATACCGCTGTACAAGGCTTCTACGAGATCTCCTTCAGGTCCTTCCTGTTCTGCGGTAAGACCTGCAGGCAATTCTAGTTTGAAGTTCTTGAGGTTCTCATAGTCCTTCACGAAACCATTGTAGTAGCGTGAAATCGGACTACCTGCGGAAGTCTCATTGCTACCTACAAAGCGGGTTCTGTAGGTCGTATTCCATTCACTGACGATATTATCGACTGTTGTCTTTATTTCATTCATAACGAGCAACAGATAGTCTTTGCGCGCCTGAGAAAACCCGGCTACAATATCCGCATCGCTCTGACCATTGCCATAGATGAGATACTCTACGGTAAAAAATCCTCTGACATCTCGCGCAAAACTATTGGCGAGATCGAAGCCAGGGTTTAGCATATTGGCCTCAACATTTGCTTCACTGACAGGAAAAGCACCTATTACTTCAGCGTATGTACCTGCGAATAATTCTGCCGGGCCAAACTCAAAAGCCGTACAATGCTGATGATCAGTGACCGCCTGAACCCAGGCTGTTCTGGCAGCAACCAGGTTTTCCTCTGTGCTATTGAGCGTAAAAGCGTTTACGGCTTCTGACAAAGTGGCCACACTAGCCTGCAGGGTCTCAAAATTGGGAATGATGAGATTATCGGCCACGCTCTCCAACATCGCTGTACGCTCAAAATCTGAAGTCGGCTCCTCTCCTGCTGAATCGTCATCACAAGAGAAAAAGATTAGCGTGACAGCTAGTGCCATTAAGATTCCCAGTGACTTGTGACTTCCGTACTTTAAAAATTCCATCATTTTATCCATTGGTATTTTATGAAATAAAGCCCTACTTCGATAGCTATCAAAGTAGGGCTTGTATTCTCATCAATTACAATTGACGATTAAGGATTATTGTTGACTAAGAAGCTAGTAACTTCTGCATCGGTGAACCCGTAGATTGACTGTACTTCATCGATTACCGCCTCGAGGTTTGCAATCAATGATGCCTCATTGATGAACCGGAAGCTAGTAGGAGTACCACCAGCTGGAGCTAATAGCAAGCCAAGGATTGTGTCGATTTGTGCATCGGTGATTTGCTTGGTTCTTACACCTTTGAAACCGTGAGCAAAACCTACACCCTCTGCATAGGCGTGTAGTGCATTACCCAGGGTAGCAAGTCTTTCATCTCCAGTTTGAGAACCTGCATTTTGCAAACCAGTGATGGTTGCATTAGCGTAGTAGATTACAGTGGCAAAGTTTGACTTCTCCCAAGCTTCCAGGTAAGCGTCGAGGGCATTGTCGCGCTCAGTGTCGAAGTCACGACCACCAGCGATAGCTGCTTGAGCAGTCAAGAGTGCATTGCGAATGTCATAGAAGTAACCTGTCTCAGCAGTCAGGTCAGACCTTCTTCTAGAGTAAGTAGCAGCAGCAGTAGTTTCAGATACGTCAAAAGTTACTTCAGTACCGTGGATTTCTACTAGCTTGTCAATAGTGCCAGGATCAGTTAGGTCACCATTTTCGATTACGTCTAAAGCATGATTGTAGCAAGCAGCGCCGAAAGAACCTTTCTGTGCCATCTGCTCGAGCTCAAGACCATTCTCGTCGAGAAGGCGTGATCCCAGAAGGCCACCTTCCTGGTCAGCAGCAGGACTTTCACCCAAAGCAGGAATCTGGAAACCATCAGGTGAGTTAGCAGCAGCGACAAGCTCGACCAACCATCCGTCTACCAGGTTGGCATAGTCTGAAACAGTTACCGCGCGTAGTGTAGTTGGATAAGGAATGGCGTTGACCGTAGAAGTCTGAGCATCAGACTCAGCAGCATTCGCCGCAGCAGTCATGGTAGAAAGTTCGTTAATAACGGTATTCTCGGCTACGACGTTTGCATCAAAGTTGGCTGAAACGTACTCTGTAGGGATGGTTAGCATTGGCGTGCCATCGTCGTCGTCACAAGCAGAGGTGGTAAACAACAGCCCGATCAGGCCTAGGTAAAGAAGAGAAGAAAACTTCATTTGGTCAAATTCTTGTTTAGTGGAATGAATGCAGCAGGCCAAAATTTAGGCCTACAGTAGGGTGATAGTTTTGCGTATCAACGCCAGTTTTTTCGTTGGGGTGCAAATGTATATTTCAATCCCGGACCTTCCAACAAACAGCAGTATTTATTTGGACTAATTATACATAGTTATGACAAAAAGCAGGCGCCCTTCAGCAATTGTTCGCCTAACAAGATGTGGTCAAGAATTTCAGAACAAATTAATCTTCTAATACACGAATATGTTCGTGTTCAACTTTCCTTCCTCACACCGCCACTGGCGCCTTGATCGCAGGCTGGGGTGCATATCCAATCAACTCCAAATCTTCAAACTTGACATCGAATACAGACTCGACATCCGGGTTCAGTTTTAACTCAGGCAGCTTCCCGGGAGTTCGCGTTAGCTGTAGTCGCGCCTGGTCCAGATGATTGTTATATAAATGTGCATCGCCTAGGGTATGTACGAACTCGCCGACATCCAGACTACACTCGTGCGCAACCAGATGAGTGAGCAGCGCATAAGAAGCTATATTGAAAGGCACGCCCAAGAATACATCCGCAGAGCGTTGATACAATTGGCAGCTCAGCTTTCCATCAGCCACATAAAACTGGAAGAGCGTATGACATGGCGGCAATCCCGACTTGACCATAGCAGGAATTTCGGGCGGATTCCAGGCAACCACCAGGTGCCTGCGGGAATTTGGGTTCTTCTTGATGTTTGCAATCACATCTGCAAGTTGGTCTACACCCTCGAAATCTCTCCACTGTTTGCCGTAAACCGGACCGAGGTTACCCCATTTCTCCGCAAACTGCTCATCAGATTTAATGCGCTCGACAAACTCGCGCAGGCCCGCTTTCCAGGCTTCGCTGTACTTAGGAAGTTCTGATTCCAGTCCTTCCGACTGCAAGTAATGCTGATAGGGCCACTCATTCCAAATGCGAACCCCATTTTGTACCAGATACCTAATATTGGTATCGCCACTAATAAACCAGAGTAGCTCGTGAGCCACACTTTTCCAGTGCACTTTTTTGGTCGTCATCAGTGGAAATCCCTCGCTTAGATCAAAACGCATTTGATAGCCAAAGACCGAAAGCGTTCCCGTGCCAGTACGATCACCCTTTGGTGTGCCGTGATCCAAAATGTATTGCAGAAGCTCGTGATAGACTTGCATAGCTCAAAGATAAATCTACATCGGTATTGTTCGGTTAAAAGCCGTCTCAAATGCAATGGTCGTATTTGTTCCTTCTACACCCTCTATGCTCAAGATCTTTTCATACACGATATCTCGTAGGTTGCGATTGTCTTTCGCGTAAATCTTTACTAGCAGCGCATATCGACCAGCAATATTCACACACTCCACGATCTCTGGAATCTTAGCCAGCTGTTCTTCTACACTTCTGTGGTGCTTGGCCTCTTTAAGCATAATTTGGGTATAAGCCGAGGTTTGATACCCGAGTTTCCAGGCATCTAGCTGATAGACAGCTTTGTCTAAAATACCAGCGGTCTTCATTTTTTTAATCCGCTGATGCACCAGCGTATTGGAGACTCGTAGCTTTTTAGCCAGCTTGGTGTACGCGATCCTCGCATCCTTTGTCAACTCGTGCAGTATTCGCCGGTCAATGGGGTCAAGTTGATTTTCCAGCATGATGGTCATTATAGTCTTAAGTCATTTTAACATTAAAAATAACCTTAAAAAGTAAATCCAACTATAAAATGCAATCTTTAGAGTCTTTTTTATCGTTTCGTACGTTAAAAAGATAAGTATTATCACCCAACGATAAATGTGAACTTATGACAGCGATCCTTTCGGTGAGCCTAATTTTGTTTTCAGTTATAGATATAATAGGCTCCCTTCCCATAATAGTCGGTATGAAGCGTGATGGCATTCATATCAACCCAATTCTAGCGACCCTCACTGCCGGAGGTATCATGCTAAGCTTTTTATTTTTCGGCAGTGCCGTTCTACACCTTTTTGGCATCGAGGTAGCATCTTTTGCCATGGCTGGTGCCCTGATCATCTTCTTTATTGGTCTAGAGATGGTACTTGGCATTCGCCTATTCCGCGATCATCATGAAGATGGTGGTTCGGGAAGTATTGTACCCATAGCTTTTCCATTAGTTGCCGGAGCGGGCACCCTC
>JBCBVN010000294.1:0-5546 GCA_039817625.1 Bacteroidota bacterium | reverse complement strand
GCGGTTTATCCCGCCAAAAAGGCCACACTCCAGGGCGATATCACTGTCTAGTCGATAGCCATAAATCAAAGGAACCGCATAGGATGAGGAGCGACAAATGCCCAATTCTTGTGTCTGGCTGGTTGCCCTATTGTAAAGTAGATTGGCGTTGATGTACCGAGTGCCAGTAGGCGAGTTCCAAAGATTGTGTTCTTTGATGATGAAGCGAAGAGGAGTCAGTACAATTCCGTTTGCACCACCTGCAACCGCATCAGACTGGCTACGACAAGTGCATAGCAGTCCGAGAAGAAGAAAAAAGGTCGTCGCAAGAATCGACTTCATGTAGCTTTAATGATGTGTGACAAAGTTAAGACGCAAACAGGAGAAAAAAGTCAACTGTTTCTTATAAAAAGTTAATGTTGTCGTAACGTTTAATGTTACGTAAATGTAACGAAATCTATGCTTCCGATGTTTTGTCGCTTCGAGACTGTCTCAAAATAAGTAAAATTGAGGCAGGTAAAGCTATGGCTGCGGCGATCCAAACGACCTGCGGAAGTGCAACAACTTCTGTATCTGCTTGAAACTCGCCTGAGCTCCACACCTGATAGGCTTGTAGCCCATTGAATACGAGATGCATGATGATCGGAACCCACAGACTTTTGCTCCATAAGAGGGCATAACCAAAGGCAATACCCAATGCCCATCTCGGCAAAATTCCCGCCATTTCCATATGCAAAACGCTGAATAGCAGCCCAGCTAAAATGACCTGAGCGTTTTGATCTTTGATAAACATGGGAAGAATACGGCCTTGAATGAGGCCCCGAAAAAGCAGCTCTTCGCCGACAGCTGGTAGTATCGCAACCGCAGTAAAAAGGGTGAGCACCTCTATTGAAGATTCGCCAAAAAGAACGTTTCGAAGAATATTGTTGGATAGTGCTTCTTGCTCCGCAGCTGCTTCAGATAAGCTGATTTGTACATTGAGATATTGCAGGACTGAGGCAACCGGAAGCATGAGTAGCATCAGCAATACGGCTGCGCCAGCAGCTCGAATGTCGATCCTGCCGGCCAGGCCTAATTCTTTGAGCCATGACCGGCCATATGCGAGTTGAGCTACTATGGCTGCAGAAATAGTAAAAGTGAATAGGTGAAAGACGATTTGACCCAGGCGAAGCCCCTGCCTAGATTCGGCATCCAATAAGACATTTCCATCCTTGAGTTCATTGAAAACATCTCCCCAAATCTGACTGGCCAGATAGCTGCCGATGAGGTTCGTCGCCAAAAAAACGAAAAACAAGAGCAAGACAAATGACCAGGGATGGTCGGTGGGAGAATTGATTTTTGACATGCTCTACAGAAAAATTAAGACTTTTCTTGACGTGAACGAGGATGCAAATGTCGTACTTTGTGAGGAAAGCAAGGTAGTTCCCCTTCACTACATTGAATTGATATACCCTACGGGGCTACAAACACTCGTGAACTTCTCGTGAAATGCGATGGCTAATCAGCTACATGTTGATATGTAGCGTATGGGCATTTGCTCATGCACAACCCCAGAACGACGACTGTTCCAGCGCCCAATTCATTGATATGGGCGCGGAATTGGACTGCGACGGAACCAGGTCTTTGTCCGTTAGCGGAAATACGACCGCTGGTTCGCCTACCAGCCCGTTTCCAGATCATGATTGTGGCGGTACCAGCCCGGCAAATATTTCACCCGATGTATGGTTTGCCTTTACTGCTCCAGCCAATTCATTTACCATTAGTGCCACTTCTGCCGACATTAATAGTCTATTCCTCGTCGTCTATGCTGGCGCAGACTGTAGCGGTCTTACTTTCAGGGCATGTGATATAGGCACCCCCGCAGGGTTGGTGGTGTCTACCATACCCGGCGACACCTATTATATTTTTGTATCCGGCGATGCTCCTGATGATTTTGGGGAATTTGAATTAGATTTTGAATGGGTGCAGGACTGTGCGCCTTGTTTCAATGAGCAATCGGGTATACTTACCATCAGTCCGCCGCCAACAGATGGGTTTTACCCCTGTGGGCAGGAAGTGCAAATGTGTTTCCAGCTGACTGACTGGACAACTTCGGGCTCCCTGGAGTGGTTTCACTCCCTGGTACCGAGCTTTGGACCTGGCTGGGATCTGTCGACCATCCAACCGGTAGAAATCCCTCAAAGCTGCAGTAACGATGGTGGCTTCTGGGATTGGTATCCCTCTGGCTGGAGTAACTGCCAGTCGGGTGAGTTTTTCCCGATGGGATTTGCCTACGAATCGGGTGAGGGAAATGCCGCTGGCGCATGCTCTGGTTTTCTGGGAGATGGCAATCCAGGCAATAATTGGGGCGATGGTTTAGGATGTACGGATGGCAATTTTCCAAATGAAGGGTACACCTTCTGTTGGACCATGTCCGTCAAAGAGTGCCCACCCAACTCTAATACGTTCACTGGAGAAGATCTGGCAGTTGTTTTGGAAGTAAATACGGACGGTGATTCTGGCAGTTGGAACTCCGTAGGGTGCAATGACGGAACAACCTTTAGCCAAGATGCTGCCGTAATAGTTTGTGGAGATCAGATGCCCGAGATTAGCCTGACTAATCCCTCATGTCCGATTTTATCTGATGGAAGTATCATAGTAGAACATGATTCGATGGCCATTTCCATCAACTCTTTTAACTATTTCCTGACCACCATCGACAACGATACGCTGGCTAGTTGCACCACATGCCCCAATGTTCAGGTATATGACAATCTACCAGCAGGACAATATATCGTCACTTACGTCAACTTAATAGATGACTGTACGCGCTCACTGATAATCGATTTACCGGCAGATCCAGCGCCAATTGCTACAATTACTTTTGATCCAAGTTGTCCGGGCGATCAGCTTGCTCTGGAAGGCAATGTTGATTTAATCGGCACAACCGATTGGTCTTGGTTTTATAATGATACCCTGTATGCCAGTACCCAGACCATTATGACAATGGATACCGGCCTGTATAATTTGGTGGTCGTAGTCGACAATTGTCCATCCGATACGGTTTCGATCAATGCGCAGTATCTGCCATTCACACCTCAGTTGATGGTTAGCGATACCACGCCGTGTGAAGGTTCAACGCTTACACTGTCTGCTGCGGGCGGAACGAGTTATACCTGGACTGGACCCGGCGGACCGATTCTGGGGGCCGATTCTACGATCAGTGTTACGGGTATTATGGCCGCAGATGCGGGGATATATACACTCGTCATTCAGGATAGTATCACGGCATGTACCCAGGCATTTACCGTAGATATTGATGTTCTTCCAGTTCCCGATGTCAACCTGGTTGGAGAGTTTCCGCTTTGTGTAGGCACGGCAAGCACTTTCACAGCATCAGGAGCCGAAACCTATATTTGGCAAGACGATTTGTCTACTGATAATCCTCGCGAATTTGCGCCCTCTAGTCCGGGGCCTTTAAACTTAACGGTGGTGGGTACAGCAGTAAATGGTTGTACTGATGAGCAGTCTGCCTCCTTCTTTGTCAATCCGTCACCGACAGCTAATATTGTAGCCACTGATGATTCACTTTGCCTGGGCGAGTCCAGCACCTTACTAGCAAGTGGGGGAGCTGTTGTGGAATGGTCAAACTCTTCTTCTGATCCAGTAATTTCAGTTTCGCCCACAGAATCTTCCGAGTATTGGGTGATTGTACAAAACCCGACCGGCTGTCAGGATTCTGCCTTTTTCCAGTTGGAGGTGCTAGAACCACTTGACCCGCCCACTGTATTCTGCCAAACCACAACCGATTCTAGCGTAGTCTTTGGCTGGGCGAATACAGGTGGGGTCAATGATTCCGTATTCGTATTAACCGGACAGTCGGGCACGCTGAGCGGAAATACATTTACCGTGCATGGCCTCAGCGAAGGAGAATCTGTAGATATTCAACTCATTGTTCAAAGCCCGGCTGGAACCTGCCCTGATGTTGTTAGCGACGTTCAAACTTGCACCAGCCTGAGTTGTCATGATCTCCAAATTGATATTGACAACGATTCTGCAGCATACTGTATCGATGACCTGGATACCGTGGTTGTGCTGACAGCAAGTATTTCGAATGAAATAAACCCAGGTCCCATTCAATGGATTGGGCCAGGGGTGAGCGGAAATATATTCACTCCTTCAGCAGCAGGCCTGGGCAATCATGTCATTATTGCGACGGTCACCGACGAAGGCTGCGCTTTTTCCGATACCCTCATAGTCTCGGTTTTGGCCTCGCCTACAGCTGGTTTCTCGATCAGTCAAGACACCATTTGCCAATCCGAACTCATTGAAGTCACCTTCGATGGCCTTGTCAGTTCAACAGCGAATTACGATTGGGATTTCGGTGGTGCGAGTATTTTGAGTGGGACTTCCGCCGGTCCGTATGAACTCTTTGTTACCGATCCCGGAACCTTCTATATCCAGCTATCTGTATCGGATTATGGCTGTAGTTCGCCTGTGGCCATCGATTCTTTCTACGCCCAGCCTCTGTTAGACGCGGTTGTCATTAGTTGCGATAATTCAGCGCTAAATCAAGTGACCTTCAGTTGGGATCCCATTACAGGTGCTGATTCTTTCCTCATCACCATTAACTCGACTTCAGGGCCTCAGATATTTCAAGATAGCCTAACCTACACCGTAGGTGGTCTGATGGAAGGAGATGAAGTTGTCATATTTGTCACCCCGCTGGGAGAAGGGGCTTGTTCTCCGATCACGTCAACCAGTTGTACCGCTACCTCCTGTCCAGATTTGACGGTCACTTTGCCCGATCAGCCAGTTCCGTTCTGTATCGATCAAGACCCGGTCATGTTGAGCGGTACAGTCGATAATGGCAATAATGGGACGGTTATCTGGAGTGGACCTGGCGTGACTAATGATGTTTTTGACCCAGTAGATGCGGGTGTTGGCCTGCACACCATCATGTTTAATTATGAAGAACCAGGTCCATGTATACTAATCGATAGTTTCCAGATTGAGGTATTCCCATTGCCCGAAAACGATTTTATGCTCAATGCATCTGAGATATGTGTCAATGAAGAAGTTGTACTTACATACACGGGCTCGGCAGGTCCTGGTGCCCAATATCTATGGGGAATAGGTGGAGCTTCGATGATTTCCCAGCCCGACCCAAATGAAGAAGAGTATGAGCTGGTTTACGACTCCCCGGGCACTTATTTCGTGACCCTGATTGTGACAGAGAACGGTTGTTTCTCACCTCAGGCGATCGATTCCATAGTGGTTTTTGAGCCTTTAGGTCAGGTTGTGCTTAACTGTGGTAGTAATGGGCTGAATGAGACGACGGTCGACTGGACCTATGGCGGTACAGCCACCTTGTTTGAGGTTGTAGTTGGTGGAGTGATAGTGGATACCATTACAGGAAACAGCTACACACAAACAGGCCTGATGCCGGGTGAAATAGTAGACTTCACAATTACTCCCATCACGCTGACTGATCCATGTGGAGATGGCGATCCAGCCAGTATTAGCTGTTCTGCTGCCCCTTGTCCTGACTTGAGTATTAACCTGCCAGCTACCCCGTTCCAATTGTG
>JBCBVN010000293.1:0-5560 GCA_039817625.1 Bacteroidota bacterium | reverse complement strand
TTCACGCACTCAGCTTTTCTAATTCTCCTTTCAGGACTTCCAGACTTTGTACACCCATACCCTTCCACTTTAGGTCTCCCTTCTGAAAAATCATTGTCGTTGGGATACTCTGCACGCCAAGCTTCCCTGATAAAGCCTGATTCCGATCAACATCAATCTTGACTATTCGGACTTGCTCGCCCATTTTGCTCTTAAGCTGATTTAGGATCGGAGCATAAGCTTTGCACGGACCACACCAATCGGCATAAAAATCGATGAGGACCGGGGTCTCGCTGTTAATCAGATCTTTAAAAGATGTTGTTTGCTTTGAATTTGCCATTGGTCTCGGAAACGTTTGAAGTAGGATAGACTATTAACAATAGGGATTACTTGTAAGTTTGCGCCATGAAATTCTTGATTGCTGGTTTGGGAAATCCGGGAGCTAAGTATGAGGAGACTCGACACAACGTGGGGTTTAAAGTGCTAGACCGACTAAGTGAAGACTGGACTAGTGATAGTCATGGTCATATAGCTCGCATTAGGCACAGGGGAAAGCAGATCATCTTGCTTAAGCCCAATACCTACATGAACCTAAGTGGAAAGGCAGTTCGATACTGGCTTCAGAAAGAAAAAATAGACAAGAAGAACTTACTAGTCATCATGGATGATCTTCACCTGAACTACGGGCGATTACGCCTTCGTGGAAAAGGGTCCGACGCTGGCCATAATGGTCTGAAAGATATCGATCGGCTCACAGGAGGAAACAACTATGCAAGAC
This sequence comes from Bacteroidota bacterium, assembly GCA_039817625.1. Classification (GTDB taxonomy): domain Bacteria; phylum Bacteroidota; class Bacteroidia; order Chitinophagales; family Saprospiraceae; genus Neolewinella. The sequence goes on along the minus strand of JBCBVN010000293.1, from coordinate 4,803 downwards.
TCAGATTCGGCATTGGGAGCCAATTTGGGCCAGGCCGGCAAGTAGATTATGTGCTTGGAGAGTGGACGAGTGAGGAGCGCGAGCAATTGATAGAACTACTAGATAAAGCCGCTGCCGCAGCTTTGAGTTTTTGTGCACATGGGCTAAACAACACCATGAACAACTTCAACAACTAGGCAGCAATTTGTCCACATTGCCGCCTGTCGGTCAGACCCTCTCGATCCCTTTTTAAACCATGCTGGAACTTTGACGTTAAGGAGCCTTTGACCATCTGTCCTAAATCCACATTACTTACTGGTGTGGTAAAAGGGCTCTAACACAACATAATTGCCAAAGCAGGTTACCATTGTGGGCGCTGGTTTTGCAGGTCTGGCAGCATCTTGCTATCTGGCCAAAGCCGGCTATGAAGTTCGCGTACTAGAGAAGAATGAGATCGCTGGTGGCAGGGCCCGTAGATTTAAAGCAGAGGGCTTTACTTTCGATATGGGTCCGAGTTGGTATTGGATGCCGGAAGTGTTTGCCGAATTCTTTGCTGATTTTGGACATCAGGTTGAAGATTTTTACCAGCTCGTCAGGCTCGATCCCAGCTACGAAATCGTATTTGGTGAAAACGATAATCTGGAGATTCCTGCAGGAACCGTAGCTCTACGCGCCTTGTTTGAACGACTCGAGCCGGGAAGCGGTCCGAAGCTGGACAAATTTTTGGCAGAAGCCGCCTATAAATACGAGGTGGGAATGGGCGAGTTTGTAGAGAAGCCTAGCCATAGCATACTCGAGTTTGCAGACATTCGGGTACTGCGGAGTTTATTTCGCTTGCAGATGCTCAATAATGTTAAGCAGTATGTGCGCAGTCAATTCAAACACCCACAGCTGAGAGAGTTGCTGGAGTTTCCTGTGCTCTTCCTCGGGGCAACACCGGCAAATACGCCTGCCTTATATACCATGATGAACCATGCCGATCTGGGTCTTGGCACCTGGTATCCGCTCGGTGGCATGCATCGCATCATCGAAGGGATGTTGACCGTTGCACGATCGCTGGGTGTAGTAGTAGAGACCAGTGCGGAAGTAGAAAAAGTATCCACCAGCGGAAGTTCCATACAAAAGGTACACACCACGGATGGTCGGACCTTTGAAACGGATTTCGTCGTGTGTGGCGCAGACTATCATCATTTTGAGCAGGAAGTTCTTCCGGCCCAGTCAAGGGTATATTCAGAAAAGTACTGGCAAAAGCGTACCATGGCCCCGAGCAGCCTGCTATTCTATGTAGGCATCGATCGCCGTATCCCTGGTCTTCATCACCATACCCTCTTTTTCGATGCTGATTTTGAGCGACATGCTCACGAAATCTATGAAGAGCCCGCATGGCCTGGCGATCCGCTCTTCTATGTATGTGCGCCGTCTGTAACCGACTCATCAGTCGCTCCGGAAGGACACGAAAACCTTTTCTTCCTGATGCCGCTTGCGCCTGATTTGGAAGATACGGACGACAAGCGTGAACACTATTGGAATGTAATGTGCGATCGCTTCACTCAGCGGACGGGTGTCGATATAAGGCATCATCTTGTTTACAAGCGAGCCTATGCGCACCGCGAATTCAAAAATGATTACCACGCTTACAAAGGAAATGCATACGGCCTGGCCAATACGCTTATGCAGACAGCTTTCCTCAAGCCCAAATTGAAAAGCCGAAAAGTAAGCAACCTATGGTATACCGGTCAGCTCACCACGCCAGGTCCGGGTATGCCTCCTAGCCTAATTTCCGGACGAGTAGTTGCCCGAGACATTCTTAAATCTGAGGGTACTGACCTCGCCGAACGTCCTTCCACAAACCAAACGACCGTTACTCATGCTTAAGCTTTATCAAGACGTTTGCCGCGAATGCGCCCGCCACGTTACCCGGCGTTACAGCACTTCGTTTAGTCTGGGCATCAGGGTCTTTGATAAACCCTTGCGCATGCCGATTTATGCGGTCTATGGCTTTGTGCGTTTTGCTGACGAGATCGTCGATACCTTCCACGACCACGATAAAGCAGACCTGCTCAATCGATTCAGAGAGGATACATATCGGGCAATCGATGAGGGGATTAGCCTCAATCCAGTTCTGCAGGCTTTTCAGGAAACCGCTAATCGTTACAATATAGGACGAGATTTGATTGATCCCTTCCTGGACAGTATGGAAATGGACCTCCATAACGATCGGTATCAGACACAGCTATACCATAGATATATATATGGCTCTGCCGAAGTAGTCGGCCTGATGTGTCTAAAGGTATTTGTGGACGGAAATGAGGCAGAATATCAACGACTAAAAGCTTCTGCTTGTAGTCTGGGTGCAGCATTCCAGAAGATCAATTTCCTTCGTGACCTGCGCTCAGATTATTATGATCGTGGACGAGTGTACTTTCCCGGTGTAGACTTTCTGAAGTTCACCAATGACGACAAGCTACGTATAGAAGCGGAGATCAAGGCCGATTTTGATCACGCTTATCAGGGCATCAAGCAGCTACCTCGTAGTGCCAGGCTCGGTGTGTACCTGGCTTACGTGTACTACACCAAGCTATTCAAAAAGATTCGGTCTGCTCCGGCCAAGCAAGTGACCGAAGAACGCATACGTGTACCCGATAGCCGCAAAATTTATTATCTGGCAGGTAGTGCATTGCGCCACCGCTTTAATATGCTCTAGTGGTCGAAGCCAAGCGTTATCAGTATGCGGTCATAGGCGGCGGTGCAGCTGGCCTGTCTCTCGTTTATAACCTCATTAAAGAGGATGTGCTTAATGCAGAGCATAGGCTGGTGTTGGTCGATCCCGAAATTAAGAAAGGTCATGACCATACCTGGTGTTTCTGGGAAAAAGGTCATGGCCCCTTCGAGTCTATCGTGCAGCACACCTGGTCCCATTTGAATCTACACAGCCATCACGAAGACCTGGCACTTCCATTAAACAAGTATCGATATAAGACCATATTCTCCAACGATTTTTATGATCACGTAAACAGGATCATTGGAGACAACCCCTATGTGGATCGCTTGGTTACTGTGGCAGAACAAATCGAAGTAGGCGAGTCAGAGATAAGCTTTACAGCAGATGGCCAGCCATATCGAGCAGCCTGGGGCTTTAGCAGTCTGTTTAATGATGTAGACTTGCGCGGGCCAAAACACATCTCTCAGGTCGGGAATCGACAAAAGCTGGTCGATAAGTATCAACTTAAAGCACCCTACCTGGATCAACATTTCAGAGGGTGGTTTATCCAGACACACGAGGATATATTCGATCCTGACTGGGCAACCCTAATGGATTTCAGGACCGATCAGCCCAAGGGGGAAACACGCTTCTTTTATGTATTGCCCATTTCTCCAAACAGGGCCCTGGTCGAAATGGCCATCTTTTCCAATGAGGTCTGGCCCATTAGCCGATTTGATCAGGTCATTGAAGAGTACATCCATAAATACTGGACGCCGAAAGGTTCATACGAGGTCTATCATACAGAAGATGGTCTTATCCCTATGACTACCCATGCATTTCCTCAGCGGCAAGGTAGATTGTTATTCATCGGTCTGAGAGGTAATCAAGGCAGGCCAAGCACAGGTTATGCCTTTTATAATATGCAGGGGAGACTATCAGAACTGGCTAAACGCATGAAGGAGAATCCCGAGAAACTGGAGATGCCCAGGCCTTGGCCCAGACGGCACTTACTCTATGATGCGACCTTACTGAGAATACTTGAGCGCGAGATTATGCCAGGCGCACAGGTATTTATGGATCTGTTTCGGCAGAACCCAACCGATAGGCTTCTAGCCTTCTTAAATGGAGAAACAAATTTTGGGGCAGAGTTGAAGCTGATGAGTAGTACCCGGATTCGAACGTTTGCACCTGGTTTTGTCAGAGAGCTTTTAGCTTACTAGAAGAGGAAGAAACTATTTTTTAAAAAGGCTTTCAGTTGACTTGCAAGTTTGCGTAGAATGCCCTTATCTTTGTATTCCGCCTTTTATAAAAAGGCACCGAACCTGTTGATCTTCATCTGGGTTCTAATCAACTGATACCACTACTAAATTTTAATCTTTAATTCGGAGCGATGGCTTTCGGAGATTAAATCGTAGGCAGTTGATTGTTCGGAAAAGTATCTCTACAGACAAATTTAACCCTGTCTGAATATGAGAATTTCTCTTTGCGCCAAATTTTATGAAAATATTTGGCACAAACACTTGCAAGGTTTGTATCGATGATATTACCTTTGCGTCCGCTTCTGGAAAGACAGAGGCAAAAAGATCATTGACATCGATGGTAGGCGAGGTTTTGAATTGTATTAAAACGATTTAAGAACTACACACGACACAACTAGTTGTGACCCTAGAACTAGGCATCATACTTGGTTAAGTTTTAAAAAATGTGTTTTGGTATTGGTTGGCTTTTGGCTGGTTGATATTGAGACTTAAAGAAACTTACTACGGAGAGTTTGATCCTGGCTCAGGATGAACGCTAGCGGGAGGCCTAATACATGCAAGTCGAGCGAGAAGGTAGGTGCTTGCACCTACTGGGAAGCGGCGCACGGGTGAGTAACGCGTACGCAATCTACCCATCAGAGTGGGATAGCCCTGGGAAACTGGGATTAATACCGCATAGTCTTATTGTATAGCATTATATGATAAGTAAAGCTTTTTGTGCTGATGGATGAGCGTGCGTGCTATTAGCTAGTTGGTGAGGTAACGGCTCACCAAGGCGATGATAGCTAGGGGGCGTGAGAGCGTGATCCCCCACACGGGTACTGAGACACGGACCCGACTCCTACGGGAGGCAGCAGTAAG
>JBCBVN010000292.1:0-5621 GCA_039817625.1 Bacteroidota bacterium | reverse complement strand
TTGGGAAATTATACTCATTGGATAAGGCGAGCAAAATTGACCGAGTATCTGCCTGAAAAGACAATATTGCCTGGCGATTAAAAATGAGCCACCGCCGGCATTTGACGAGTTGCCAGCTGACTTTAATTCCGAAGCTACTCCCCCAGAAGCCCCGACCAGGAATAGTGTCGTGTAATAAATAAGGCAGGCCTGGTCGATCCCAAAGAGAGTACCATTGACTGAGAAGAATAAAAGGGATTTTTTGATTATATGCCGCAAAAATATATTCATGCAATTCGACATCAATGATCAGCAAATCTGGATGTTCCGTTTTTACAAATGCTATGAATTCTTTAGGAACAGCCTTTTTTAGTGCCGTGAAACGTCTCCTTTTTCGGTTTTTCCAGCGGTAAACAATTCTCGAAAAACGATTTTTTTGTCCTATGGCCAATGGTAAGTCTGGAGCATATTGCCTGCTTATAAATGGAAGCTCGTAAAAATCAAATCCTTCATTTTCAACCATTTCCTTTCGATCTCGGGGCGAAGAAAGAATAACATGGTGCCCATCTTTGATCAGACGCTGAGCCATTTCAAAGCTAGCGTGAAGTATTCCTCTAAGGCCAGTGGTTACCAAAATTATCTTGGCCATCCGGTCTCATGTATTTTCTTGTGCCAGGAGTTCGCTGATTTTCAGCTCTAGTGCTTTTGCTTGTTCACTTATTGTCGGAAACTGAAATACCATGTGGGGTGGCATATCTATGTTCAAATCGTCGTTGATGTTATTTACAAGTTTTATGGCCATCAATGAATGGCCACCCATTGAAAAGAAAGATGATTTTGTGTCGATTGATTCAGCATTAAATAGGTTGCACCAATGGCTATGGACTAATTCTTCAAATTCTCCGTTTGGCTTTGATTGATCTGCATTTGTATTCTTATTGCCCGGATGTGGCAGAGACTTTCTATCTATCTTCCCATTTGGAAGCAACGGTAATGATCCTAGCCTCAATAAAAAGGCAGGAACCATGTAATGCGGCAGCTTTGATTCTAAAAATGATTTAATAGACTTGATATCGATCTCTTCTTCAGTCTCTAAATACCCAACAAGTTGCTTATTGTCGGGCGAAATTTCTTTTGCTACAACTACGGCCCGGTTTATGCCCGAAATAGATTTCAAGGCCGATTCGATTTCCCCAAGTTCTATTCGGTAACCTCTGAGCTTTAGTTGATGATCAAACCTGCCTAAGAAATCGATTTCTCCGTTTTCATTTCTACTTACCAAGTCGCCTGTTCTATAATACCTTTGAACAGTTCCCTCATGAATTAAATCTATGTTTACAAATTTTTCTTTTGTGAGTTCCTCTCTGTTCAGGTAACCTCGGCAAACCTGAATACCGCCTATCCACAATTCTCCTGGGACACCAATCGGGCAGATTTGTCTATGTTTGTTTACGACGAAAATCGGAGAATTCGCTATAGATTTTCCAATGGTAATTTTTTCTAATCGACTAGCTTCTTTTATCTCTATATGAGTGACCTGGATAGCTGCCTCAGTAGGACCGTAAAGATTGTGTAGCTCCACGTTCGGATACAAGGATTCAAATTTTCTAGCCGTATCTAATAATAATGATTCACCGATGCAAAGCACTTTTTTTAATGAGGGAAGTGAACTATTATTTTGTAGGAGAAAAGCATCTAACATAGGTGGCACAAAGTGGATCATCGAGATGTTATACTCATCTATAAGTCTGCGCAAATATGAGCTGTCTTTTTCTCCACCCTTTTCTGCCATTACCAGCCGAGCTCCGATCATTAGTGGCCAGAACAGCTCCCAGATCGAAACATCAAAGCAAAATGTAGTCTTTTGTAGTATCGCTCCGTTTTCCGGCTCCATTTTTAATGCTTGCTGCATCCAGCTCAGGCTATTTATTAGGCCATCATGCTGGTTCATAGCACCTTTTGGCTTACCTGTGGAACCAGAGGTATAGAGAACATACGCCAGGTCTGAAGGCTTAGGCTTGAAAGCTGGTCTAAAGTCATCAACGCTGTCAAGTTCATTGAAAGTCGAACTCAATATAATTGGTTGTTGACCACCAAGGAGGAGTCCAGAATAGACAGATTGAGTAACTATATACTTAACCCCGGCATCCTGAGCCATAAATTCGATGCGCTCTGCGGGATATTCAGGATCGATAGGTACGTAAGCACCTCCAGCTTTTACAATTCCCCAAAGTCCAACAATCATCTCTAATCCTCGGTCTACCATAATGGCTACTCGGTCTTCCGATTTCAAACCTTTAGACAATAGCAAATTAGCGAGTTGATTAGATCTTCGGTCTAGCTCTCTGTAGGTAAGTTTGCCCTTTGGTGCTTCAACAGCTATAGCATCTGGTCTCTGTTCCGCCTGCTGATAAAAGAGATCAACTACGGTCTTTTCAAAAGGATAACTACTGTCTGTAGTTTCGAATTCAAGTGCCCGCTCTATGGCCTTGCTCGATGCCTCAGATACTTTTTTGTTGCTTTCACGGATAGTGAGATCGAAAATTTCTAAAAACTCTTTTTGAAATAGCTCAGGACTTTGTGGAATTACGGTCTCGTTGATGTCGAAACAAACGGTTAGTTGACCAGAGCTATTTAGATCGTAGACTTGAAATCGCAGATGATGATTGGGCTCCATGTAACCTGAATGTAGCCATTCGACCATCGAATTGTCTGTACTCGTATCCGTGAAAGCAACATTCAGATAATTAAATATGGTGTTAAATCGCCTGCTCGATTGACTGCTGCTATGTCCTCTTTTAGATTCTCGCAGGAATACCATTGTAGCTTGCTGGACTTTGGTCAGCAGGTCGGCATAAGAATCTGAGGGAGACAGCTCTACCTCAAGAGGAAAAAGCTCCATGAAAATTCCCGGACAAGCTCGATCTGCTGCACTTATTCTATTGTGGGCCGGGACACCCAAGCAGAGAGAAACCTCGCCTGTAATTCGATGTAGATGGGCAAAGATTGCCGTAGCAAAAATCGTAAATCGAGTCAGGTCGTCTGTCCAGCAGCGCACTTCAGGAGACTGAATTAGGTGCTGTAGTAACGTGCTGGTCTCCGTAGGTAGCTGATGGATTACTCTTTGAGAAAAAGGCGATAGATCTTGATTGATTTGGCCAAAAAGTAGCGGTGGAATAGAAATTTTGAGATCTAAATCTGACTCATCTATCTTTTCTTTTTCTTCGGTAATGCGTTTGATTGCATGGAGAAAAGGAGGTAGCGCTTCGGGTGATTCTACTCGATGATCTAGTCTGTGCTGATAATCTGACTCCAACCACTTTAGTTGATTGGCCATTCCCCATCCGTCAGTAATCAAATGATGCTGATTGAAATAGAGCAAGTAGTCCTCACTACCTAATTTGAACAGTGCAGCATCAAATAGGCTATTTGAGAAGTCGAAAAGTGATTGACTTCTTGCAGTTAGTTCTTTTTGTATGTTTTCTCTTCGAACTGTGTCTTGAGAAATGTCCTCGAAAGGCAATTCGTATTCATATGTTGGTAAAACCATCGGGCTAATTTTACCATCGTCGGTTGTACGGAAGACCATGCGCATACTGTCACAGGTGTCTACTAAGACCGAAAAAGATTGCAGAAAAGACTCAACTTGCATGGGCCGATTCCATCTAATGATGAAGGCCATGTTATTAATAGGGGTTCCCCCCCAAACTTCCTCTCCCAACCATAGTAATTCCTGGCTACGCGTCAACTTTTTGTATTTCTGACTTTGGCTACTCATCCGAGAATAATCGTTTAGCCTACGGTTTTCCCGTCGAAGTAAGAGGCCATGGAAGAAATGCTAATAAAGTGATCGATGATCATATCTTGAGGAGGTACTTTCCAACCTGTTTCTTCTTCCAAATAGCCGATAAGTCTCATCATTTGAAGTGAGCCGAGCACTCCAGATGCGAGCAAATTTTCAGTTGAATCCAATTCGTCGACTATTTGTAATTCCTCTGATAGGATGAGCCTGATTTTTTCTTCCATGGTTTAGCTACTTGGGACTATTAGCGCCCGGGTTGCTCGTCTATCTATTTTGCCAGACCCGGTTCGAGCAAAGCTAGAAACAAAAGTCAACTTCTCGGGTATAGCATACCAAGGCAAAAGGTCTTTGAGGGATCTCAATAATTCATTTTCATCGACTGATGCCTTGGGTTTCAGCTTGACCAAAGCGTGTAGATAATTGGTGATTCCATCTTTTGATTCCGCTAAAACAACAACTTCTTCGGTTGCTGCTATACTACTGATGTGATGTTCTATAGCGGCAATTTCAACACGGTACCCCCTTATTTTAACCTGGTGGTCGACTCGACCTTTGAAATGAAGCTTGTTGCTTTCATCTTTGGACACCACATCACCCGTTCTGTAAAATCGTTTGGTAATGCCCCCGGGGTATTCTTTTTCGTAGAAAGCAGCATTGGTGAGCCGAGGTCTCTGCCAGTAGCCTTGCATCATCGTGCTAGACCTGATGTAGAGTACACCCTCCGCGACACCCTCTAGTTCTTGCCCATCGTCATCGAGGATTAGGTGGTAGGTGTCTCCCCAGCACCTGCCGATGGGGATGGGACTATTACCTACGGTCGTGGGATCGATGTGGTGATATGTACATACGTTAGTTTCAGCCGGTCCATAAAGATTGCTGACTCTAGTGTGGGGCAGTAGCTTCAAAAGCTCATGAATATACTTGGGCGGGCAGGCTTCTCCGGCATACCATATTTGCTGAAGATGACTCAAATCGTATTTGTCTAACTGACCTGATTGTATCATCTGGATCAATGCAAGAGGGACTGAGTACCAAACATTAATCTTTTCGTCGGCCATCCATTTGACTAGACTTGCGGGGAAAATAGTATGTGCATCTGAAGTCAGGCAAGTCGTAGCCCCGGCAAATGGAGCACAAAAGTACGCGAAGGTAGATATGTCAAAATATAGCGGGGCATGATTGGCTAAACGATCCCCTGGCTTTAATTGACTAAGATTTGCGGCCAGGCGAGTGAAACTGAGTCCACTGTGGTGGGTATGCATGATACCTTTTGGGCGACCGGTAGAACCCGAGGTGTACATAATGTAGGCGAGGTCGTCGGAAAGAATACGGGGCAGTTTTGAAAGAGGTGTGGCGGAGTAAACGTCTTCCCAGCTCAGGTGACTACCCGCGGAAGTCTCATTTTTAAATCCGATGACGGTGTGAACATCCGTATCCCCTAGTTTGGCCAAAACTCTTTTCTGATCTTTACTGGAAATAAGTACTCGGATCCCACAGTCTCGAAGCTGAAAATCAAGATCATCAACAGGGGCTCTAGGATTCATGGGTACATAGGCTGCACCTGCCATAAAAGCTCCATAAATAGCAATGGCCGACTCAAGGCATCGATTGAGTAGGATACCTACGCGATCTCCGGGCTCGACACCTCTGCTCTTTAAAACAGAGGCAAGCTTTTGGGCCTGGTTGGCCAATTCGGCATAAGCTAGGCTTTGATTGCCAAATCGAAAGGCCTCTGCATCAGGATATTTTTCTGCTGATTCGAGCAGTGTATGTGGCAACAGATAAATCATAGCCCCATAAGTTCGGCAATGATTTTACGCTGAATATCGGAGGTGCCAGC
>JBCBVN010000291.1:0-5671 GCA_039817625.1 Bacteroidota bacterium | reverse complement strand
GGCACGAATCCAAAGTCGACAGTCATATCGCCATTGTCTTCGTCGTCATTGTCGGCATCACCGCCCTGAGTATCATCAGGACAAACGAATCCTGATGGCGCTGGGATACTGAGCATGGAAGCAGGTACCTGGGCGTGTGATGAGGCGGATTATCTATATATGGGGAAGGGATATAAGGATGACTCTGATCCCAGGGTTCGCTACATCAAGATGTATGGTCGTAAGATTTATGAGTTTGCCCTCACTCATGTGCCTGCAGCCATGAAGTCTTGTTTGGATAAGGCAGGGCTAGACATCAGCGATGTTAAGAAGGTCTTGATTCACCAGGCCAACGAGAAAATGGATCGGGAGATCATCAAGCGCTTATTCAGATTGTACAAGCGAAGAGACATTCCCGAGGACATCATGCCAATGAGCATCCACAAGCTGGGGAATAGCTCAGTAGCTACAGTGCCTACCTTGCTGGATCAAATCAGGCGAGGAACGGCAGAAGGTAACCACGAAATCAATAAGGGTGATGTGATCTTGTTGGCCTCTGTCGGAGCGGGTATGAATATCAATGCGATAGCTTATAGGTATTAAACGACATACTCTATCGCCTGGTGACACAACCTGAGGGGATCAGAATCGTTAAAGAGAAAAACTAAACGATATGCGAATTTTCTCGCTAGCGATCATCAGCTTGTCTTTATTGTTGAGTTGCCAGGCCCAGAACTCGGGTGCAGGCGCCAAAGAGGATGGTAACCGACCTGCGGAAGTCCAAAATATGCAAACGGGTGACCGGGTACCCTCAGTGGAGAACCTAAGTATTGAAGAACTGGATGCTTCTTATCCGGAAGCTCAGAAGGCTTACTTCGCGGGTGGTTGCTTTTGGTGCACAGAGGCGGCTTTCCAGCGAATTGAAGGTGTGATCGATGTCTACAGTGGATATAGTGGTGGACCGGAAGAAAACCCGGGATACCGTCAAGTGGCGTCGGGTATGACGGGCCACGCTGAGGCTGTTGTGGTCTATTATGACCCTGAAGTTGTGACTTACGAAACCTTGTTGGATGTGTTCTTTGTCTCTCACGATCCGACTCAGCTGAACCGTCAGGGTCCTGATGTGGGTACGCAGTACAGATCAGCGGTCTTCTTTATGGGCGCGGAGCAAGAGGCGGCTGTCACGGCAAAAATCGAGGAGTTGGGTGCTTCTGGAAAGTTCTCCAGGCCAATTGTAACCCAGGTTGAGGAAGCCAGTAACTTCTATCTGGCAGAAGACTACCATCAGAACTACTACGAGCAGGAGCGCCCCCCTAACTACGGTTATGTACTGAACGTGACCAAGCCGAAGGTGGAAAAGGTATTGGCTACTTTTCCTGAGCTCATCAAGGCGGAGTATCAATAGGTGGCTATCTGGGATCGTGTAAGGAAGCTTTTTGCCGAAGCTGAGGAAAGCAGTCCGGGTAATCCGGCTGTGCACGAAATGCTGGTCCGTTCAGCAGAGGAAGAGATTGCCTATGCCCAATGGCGAAAGACCGGGGCAGGGGCACGCTTGTTTGACTGGTTGGCGGAAGAATATGGCAATTTCCTTAGCCGCAGCAAGCGGGGAGATGACGCTGTCGCTTTTCTGGATACCCCAAGCAGTAAGGGGTTTATTTTATACTTCCATCGACTGGAGTATCGGCCAGAAGAGATTCGTCACTTTTTTCAATTGCTCAAGGAGCGTGTTCAGGCCCTCGATTATCGGGTTGGAATCAGCGACCGCATCATCTACAGCCGCCCGAGTTGGGTGGAAAAGGTGGAACGGCATTACCTCAAGCCGCGATCCAAATTTGTGGAAGGTGAGCCGGTCCGACAAGCGTATGGCAATATCGCCATCGAGCTGGAATCCAGAGATGATGCCATTCACCACCTTCGATTGCGGGCAACCATTTACCAGGATGCGCTCTATGAAAAAGGGCATTCTTTTGGCGGGTTGATTGAGGCTTTAACAAAGCCTAACATTTCTTAACGAAACGATAGAAAAATAGGCCAAGTCATCGTTCTAATTTTAGGGTCGAAAGCAAATGACAACTAAACTTTGACCCATGTATAAGCCTATTTTCCCCCTCCTCGTATTTCTTTTTTTAGCGACTTCTTGCCGTCAGGCCTATGTGGCACAAGACTTTGAAGAAGACACGGCCGATCACCAGGTAGTGGCTATTCTGCCTTACCATATCGAGTATATCGGCAGGTTGCCCAATAACTGGACGCCTGAAATAGAAAGCCAGGCAAGAGCAGAAGAATCTGTTGTTTATCAGCGCTCACTGATCGGGCAGGTCATGAGGCGTTTGCGCTTCCAGAACCGTAGCAGCCGGGTAGACTTACAATCTGTGGCTACGACCAATGCCCGTTTAGCGGAAGCTGGCATTACGCTCCACGAAGCGTATCTGCAAGACCCTGATCGCTTGGCCAATATACTAGAAGTAGACGCTGTCTTTCAGGTAACCTTGGTTAAGGACAGATACATGAGTGAGCTGGCTTCAGCAGCCGTCGAAGTGGCGGGAGACCTGCTGGCTACGCTGAGTGATAATCCACTCGCCGGTTTGGCCAACAGAAACCAGACGCATATTGTAGACATTGCCATAGATCTGTTTGATCGCGAAGGCCAGGTTCTATACCACGATAATGCGGAAATAGGCATCAGCTGGCGCACGCCAACTAACGAAGCTGTAGAGCAGCTGAATCGAAGGGTGAGTCGCACTTTCCCTTATCGGTATAGTCGGTAGGCACGACTGAGCACTATTCTAGTCTTATGTTCGATATGCTCCCGTTGGCTTGTGTGGCGGGAGCATATTGTAATTCTACCCTTGGAGGATTTTGCGTGTATTGACCGGTAAATCGGCCATGTAAAGCGATACTGTACCGGTAGGTGCCTGCCTCCAGATGATCGATAAAAATGGCTACCCGGTCTCGACGATATTCTCGGTGCACTTCTGAAGGTCCACTGGGATTAGAACGGTTGGCGTACTCTGCTCCGGCGGGAATAGGTATTTCCAGCAGCAGATAATCAGCTGGTGCATCTACAGTTAGTTCGGAATCCAGATAAATGGTTTCATCCAATGGAAGGGAGATAGTTTGGTTTAGACTTCCGCTGGTAGATACATGATCACTTATCGGAATGTCCCCACTTGCTGTACGCCATTGTGTTTTAATCAACATTCCATTTCCTTCCTGATTTGGGTCTTCTACCCATCGACACTGCTTGCGACTCACTAAGATCGGAATATCAGTACTAGAGCTGACTTTGACTACATCAAATTGCTCGTCAGAATTTGGTGAAATTTCAAAAGATATGCTGTTTTCTGTAGCTGCACTGTTTATATCAGCTGATATGTGAACGGTCCCAGACTCGAAAGCATTTCCAGAATTATTCAGTAAATGATTTAATCCTAGTACTAAAAGACCAGATTCCAACCCATTCCTGCCTAGCAGGTCTTGTTGCCCTTGCTTCAGCAAATAAAAGAGTGCTTCTTGTGCTTTGGTCTCTTCTCTAGCATCTTTCAGGATCTGATACGCTAGTAGGGTAGTGGCCATTCTAGCATCTAGGGGTTGGCGGCCAATCCAATTCATGGTAGGCTCCCAATAGCGGCCACTGCCCAGATAATCATATCCCAGGCTATCTACTTTTTGCCAATCTACTTCCTGATCTTGTAGCTGCCTGATTCGCCATGAAACCAGTTGGTGATAATCGTCGACTTGCGCGAGTGTATCTAACCATGCAAGTCTATGTTCTAAGTCATTTATGGGGCCAGATTCCGCCAGGACGAGTAGGAGCTGGGCAGCAAGAGGAGAAATACGGCCCTCTTCGTCTATAGTGGGCCTGTACCCAATCTGACTGAGTAAGTGTCTTCGCAAGAGACCTAAGCCATGAACTTCTTTACCCATGTTTTCGGCTATTTGAAATACGCGAAGCGCATGCAGACTGATCCACAGCTGAGCCTCGCTGTCGCCTGGCCACCAACTGTATCCGCCGTTGCTTAGTTGTCGATTTGTAAGTCTATCAAAATCTCTTTCTAATGATCTGGGCCACTCGCTGGCATCAGTATTTGCCGGTAGAGTTGCGATTTGGGCAATGATGCGCCCGATCAGCTGCTCGTTACAAGCGTAGGGGTAGTTGCGCAAGTGATCGATATCGCGATCTAGAAATTGATTCTGGTTTTGAACGATCATCACTTCTAAATTACCCAAACCAGGATCTATCCCAGCTGTAAGGTCAATGGAGTCGTTGGTCAGTATATCTAACTGTCCGGTACAAACCTCGGTGCCTCTCGGAAAAACGGCAAGCTGTCTTTTTTCTCCATCATAGGCTTGCTCACTATTCAGCTCAAATTGAAATTGAAGACTGTCGGTCTCATTTATCGAGGCTGTAATGGGGTAGGTTCTTTCCAGCCATTCGGTAAGCGGGCTGCTCTCGGTTTGAACATTGCCATCTGGATGAGTGAATCGAAGTGTGACATCTAGGCTATCATTGGCTTGATTAAGGGCCAGCCCGCGCGCCTCACTGCGGTCGCCAGCTATCAAAAACCTGGGCAGATACAGCTGTGCCTGGATGGGCAGAAAAGAGCGAGTCTGAACTTGCCCAATACCTGCCCGCCTTCGCCTATCCTGGCCAATGGCAAAGGTGTTCCAGGCTGTAATGTCATCGGGAAAGCGAATGCGGAAATGAGCTTGTCCAGACTCATCGGTCATGAGGTAGGGTTCGTAGTGTGCCATATCCGAAAACGATGAGCGGATACGGGAGAATTGGTCGGCGGCCGGCACCAGATAATCAATAGAATACCCATCGGATGAAACTGGTAAGATTTGAGTTCCGCTTGCTTCACCAGACAGAGCAACGCCTATACCTCTAGCGGCTAAGGCCGAAATGTTCCTGGTAGGTAGTTGCCTGATTTCAGAGCTGGTCACGATTTGTCCAGCGCTAGTATAGTCTACTTGGTTTAAATTAGATTCTTGTACCAGGTTTCCTTGTACTCTAATGCCATCTACATAGTAGTATGTAGGATAGTTTGGACTGCTGGTTATGCTGAGCGATTGCTCATCGTAGCCTCTTTGTCTACTAAAGGCTACCACTACAATACTAGTGAGATTTACTCCCGTCTCCAGATCTATTACTAATTCTTCTACTACTTGATCTGCTCCAAATTGGATCAATTTTGTGGTATAGCCGGTATATGTAACCTCTATGCCTACAGGGCCACTGGGCCTTAATAAATAGAAATTTCCATTATCATCGGTGAATGTACCAGCCAATAAATTTCTGTCATCATCGTAAAGAGTAACGGCAGCGTAGATTAGTGGATCCCCTGTCTCACCATCTATTACCCTACCACTTATCGTGTTTTCTCCTAATAGAATTGGCCCTCTACGTGAAGGGGTAACGGAAATGTAATAGGTTTCTGGGTTAATCCAATCGTAGTATTGATTGCGTATAGGCTCGTCCAGAGGCCGACTTAGCCAATCCAAATGGGTTGTTGACACCAATTGTCTGTCGACATCTTGCTTAAGTACAACGGTTCGCTCCAAAAGGGAATCTTGCAGATTGAAAAGTCTCAGGCGGTATTCTCCTGCAGGTAGGGGGAACACTCGGTTGTCAGGATATGATACTAAAAAACTGGTATCTATGCTTTCTACTGCCAGCATATGAAACCTT
>JBCBVN010000290.1:0-5679 GCA_039817625.1 Bacteroidota bacterium | reverse complement strand
TATTTTGAGTGCTCCCCCTTTTAGCTGTCAATACAATCCGGCTTTTGCCCAAGTGCTACACCAACTCAATCTTAGCCTAGCTTTAAGTACCTACCAGGCGGGAAAAGTAGTACTTATTAGCCCCCAGGATGAGCAGCGCATTGTTCAGCTACCGCGAACATTTCGCAAAGCCATGGGCTTAGCTCTGGATAAAGATCGGATGGCTATTGCAACCCTGGACGAAGTAATTGTACTGCGCAACTCCTCAGAATTGGCCCGGCATTACCCGCAAAAGCCTGGCGTGTACGATAGTATGTATATGCCCCGCGCCACCTTTCACACGGGAGCCCTTGATATCCATGATCTGGAATGGGGAAAAGATGGGCTCTACGCAGTAAACACTTTCTTTTCTTGTTTATGCCGAATTGATGCCCTGTATAACTTCACCCCTATCTGGCAACCGCCATTTATTAGCAAATTAGCAGCGGAAGATCGCTGCCATCTTAATGGCATGGCCATGCAAAATGGACAACCTGCCTACGCTACCGCTTTTAACCAAGGTGACCAACCTAAGAGCTGGCGAGAGGATATCCTTAAAACGGGTATCGTGATGGGTGTACCCGATGGCGAAATCATTGCCGAGGGCTTAGCCATGCCGCATTCTCCCCGTTTGTATCCAGAAGGGTTATTTGTATTAGAATCTGGCCGTGGCCAACTCACTCATATCGAACCTGAGAGCGGTACCACCAAAGTCATTTTCCAGCACCCTGGTTTCCTGCGTGGCATGGATAGGTACGGAGACTACTTGTTCATTGGCGTTAGCCAGGTGAGAGCAAGTTCAAAGACCTTTTCTAAGATTGATAACCGGTTTAAACAGAGTCCGGCTGGCATCCTGGTAGTCCACCTACCAAGCGGCAAATTAGTGGGCCAACTGGCCTACCAAGCATCGGTAGAGGAAATCTACGATATTAAAGTATTACCCAAAGTGCGACGCCCCAATATCTTAAGCCCACTACAAGAAGACTATAAACGCGGCCTCACTACTCCTTTTGCGACCTATTGGGGGCAAGTAGCTGATAGTGGGATCAAACATTAGCGGAATTCTGATTAATCTATCTTTCATTATACCAAACCCTTAAAACAGAATCTATGTATCAAAACAACAATCTACGCAACCGTTACCGACAGCAGTGGGCCTTCCTTACGCGCCGCCTACAACGCTGGTTAAAGAGCGGGGATTTTGCCCAATTTAGTCGCGAAAAGCAGCAGCATTTGCAAGAACGCCTTCAGCGCCTGTACCGGCAAATGCGGCGTTTCCAAACCGCTAAACACCTGCATAAAGCATTAGGAGCGGCAGCACTACTGCTTGGCCTTGGTGCGGCACCAAATTTGCAAGCGCAAAATTTTGCGGCACCACAAACTAATCCCTTTGGTCTGCAATCCGCAACGGAGCTCCGCTTTGACACTTTTGCCGATATCGACGGTGATGGCGATCTCGACATTCTCAGTATTGTCTATAACAGCTATGACTACGATGAGGACCAATCTTTTGCCTTCCGTGAAAATATAGGTACTGCAACTGAACCATCTTTCGCGGCTCCTTCTGAGGATGTGATTCCGGTGAATTTACCCTTGATGGAGGACAACCCCGTCAGTCCTGATTTAGCTGATCTAGATGGCGATGGTGATTTGGATCTAATGATCGGCTACTACAGCTACGAAGGAAGTGGCAGCTTTGTCCTCTACTACGAAAACATTGGGGACGCTGAGAACCCATCCTTTGGCGAGCCACAAACCAATCCCTTTGGTTTAAACTTCCCAGGAACTGTTGTAGTCGTTCCTAAAACGACAGATTTAGATGGCGATGGCGATCTGGATGTATTTAGTCTTTACTATGGTTATGACGACCAGGCCGGAGAGGATGAGTTTGGTATTCTCTTCGTAGAAAATACCGGTACCGCTACCGAGCCCGCTTTTACCAGTGCTCAACGCCAGGCTTACAATCTACCAGCTGACCCAGGTCGATTATTGTTTCTGGAGTTTGGAGACATCGATAACGATGGTGACCTAGACCTCTTAGCAGGTTCTAATTATGATGATTACGACACCTACGAAGTCCCCTTCCGTTTCTACGAAAATATCGGTGATGCTGTAAATCCAAACTTCTCCGATGAGGTAGAGAATCCATTTGGATTGGTTTCTTCAACGAGCCTACTGTTGCTACCTATGCTCGGCGATTTGGATGGTGACGGGGATCTTGATATGCTCCACGGATCAAACTATGACGACAAGACCGAGGAGTCGTTTTGGGCTTACCAGGAAAATCTGCTAATTACCGTAGACGTCGATGATCAGCAGGTGGCAGAAAACGCTTTTAAGGCGTTCCCATCGGTAAGTGATGGTCGTTACCAATTACAGCTTACCGGCATAACCTCTGCGGCCCCACTCCAGCTTCGGGTCTTCAATGCAGGAGGGCAGGTAATGCGCGAAATACGGTACGATTTCGCCTCCTCAGCGACCTGTGACTTAGATATCAGTACTCTCCCAGCTGGCGTTTATCAGTTGGAATTGGTACGAGGAACACAACGCTGGGTGCGCCCGGTAGTGAAGCAGTAATGGATTAGCGTGAGCTTATGTTTGGCCACTTCCTAAATCATTAGTTACCAACACCTCACGCTGTAGAGGAAAGAAGGTAGAAAGTAGAGGGATATTCATCTCATCTACTTTCTATCCTTTATGTTTATTCGGGCTCAAATAATAGCGCTTCTCAGCGCTAATCAGGCTCTTAGCCCTTTAGAACTAAATCAACGGCCCGGTAAAAGGCACTTACGTCTTGGTAGTCGCTCAACACTACTTTTACACCTTCTTTCAGCAACACTTCATGATCGCCACTGCGCCGAATCCCGATCAGGGGTAAATTCATTTGTCGGGTAGTCGTTACATCCCAGATGGCATCTCCGATATAGACGATGGAAGAGACTTCGTGCTCGGCCTTCGCCAGATCAATTGCGGCTTGTAGAATATGATCACGTTGCTCCATTCCATCAGCATAACCGGCATAAGTTGGAACAGGATCAATGCCTACATGGTCTAGTTTGATCTGAGCGGGAGCACGCCAACCACCGGTAGCAATTCCTAATACAAAGCGTTCATCCTGCTGCAGGTGTTGCCAACATTGGGCAGCCCCGGGCACCTCCCTAAATTCTTCTGGCTGCGCTAGTCGTTTCTGCTGCAGTTGAGCGACATAATGATCTTCAAAACCCTGCCGCTCTTCCGCCGAAGCTTCCCGGCCAAAGTGCTGAGTAAAGACGGTACGAAAGATTACGTGATCTGTCACGTGAGGATACTGGCGCCAATCGATGGTTGGAAAGGTATGTCCAAATACTGATTCGTAGCTGTTGGCAAAACAGCGGCTGTCAATAGCATTGGAAAATAAGAGCGTTCCGTCGATATCAAAGAGAAGAAGTGTTTTCACGAGCTGTTTTTTGCGATAGTTGCGAATGGTACTAATACGAGATGTAACAACAGATAGCAACCTTAGGCTGCTTTTGATAAAGCTAACTTTCTCAAAGTTTTTGCTTCTATATCGGCACCCATAGCACAGAATGGTTGATCAGAAACAATTATATTTACCATCCCTAAAATGGTCTGACCGTTGTTTAGTCCCTGCTTCATAAAGCATCTATCTGCAATTTTGTTTAGCCTGCTACTATTTGGCGGAGGCCAGCTCTGTGGTCAAAACAAAGCAGATAGTCTTCATCGGGAATTTCAGAGCAGTAATGAAGTATCAGATCAATGGCAGGCGCTATATCGCCTAGGCACCTACTATTATCAAACAGAACGCAAGCTTGATTCGGCCGTTCTCTATCTACGACAATCTATTGACCTAGCTAGAACGGCAAACCTCCCCGAAGAATTAGGCAGAAGTTTCTGGCGTTTGGGTGTCGTCCATTTCGAGACAGCGCTACCAAGTGATCAATTTATCCCTTTCCTTGACACGGCCATAGTGGTCAATCAATCATGTGACTGCACGCAGAATCTGATGGAGATGCTCACGGTAAGAGGCTTGGTTTATCAAGGTATGGGGAGGCAGGATGCCGCCTTGGAGTATTTCAATGAGTGCATGAAAATAGCACAGGCAAATGGTAGTACAAGGCAGATGGTTGCTCTATATAATTCAATGGCGGGCTCGTTTGATGAAATTAACGATCCAGAAAAAGTACTTGAGTACTACCTCAAAGGCCTGGCCATTGTAGATACTATGGATTGGCCACTAGGCAGGAGTGTGATCCTGAATAATATTGCCGATGTCTACTTGACCCAAGAGAAATTTGCTGAGGCGGAGTCTTATTTTCTGGAAGCCATCGAACTTAAGCGATCCATTGACAATACCACTAAACTGTCGGTCAGTCTGTGCCAGGTAGCCCATTTATACATGGAAACCGACCGCTGGGAATTGGCCCGAGTAAGTGCGGCAGAGGGGCTACAGCTGGCACGAGAAACCAGTTATGCTAACGGGATCACGATTTGCCTAAGTTGCCTGGCCACCCTAGCTGGTGAGCGGCAAGACTACTACCGGCAAATTCAATACGCCAAAGAAGGCTTGGCCATACTCTCCGAAAAAGGAATGGCTATCAATGATTTAGGCCTGGGATATTACGAGTCTATATACGGGGCTTTCCAAAGCTTGAATATGTTTGATTCCGCCTTTTATTATCTGGAAAAACACCAACAACTTTCCGATACGATACAGGCCATTCAAAAAACCGAAGCGCTGCAGATACAGGAGACCAACTTCAAGCTGCAAGAAGCAGAGTACAACAATCAAATATTACAAGAGCAACAAGCTCAAGCAGAGTCCAAGCTAAGGCGACGCCAAAACGCAATTATTCTAGTCGCTTTCCTTGCTTTGTTACTACTAAGTTGGGCACTATGGTGGAACCGTAAAAAAGCTATACTAAATCGGCAGCTGGATGAGCTCGTACAGGAAAAAACCGAGGCACTACAGCACTCCATACAGAACCTGGAAAAAGCGAACGAAGAGCTTACTTACTTCACCTATATCACCTCACATGACTTACGCGAGCCACTGCGTAACATCAGTGGGTTTGCCTCTCTGCTAGGGCGAAAACTAGAAATGCCGAGCGGCCCCATCAGAGATTTGTTGGAGAGCATTAAAGATTCCACCAAACAGATGGATCATCTGATCCAGGATGTGATGCAATACTCCATGATTGCCAAAAAGGAATTGGTCTCAGAAATCTTTGCGCTGGGAGATATTATCAAGATGGTCCGGCAGGATATGAAGCTGATGCTGCTAAAGAAGAATGGTCACATTATCTACGATAATGAAATAACGCTACACACCAGTAAAACGGCCTTGCAGCTCATTGTGGGTAATCTTTGCAAAAATGCCATTCATTACAACGAGAGTTTGGCTCCTACCATTCAAATAAGCGCTGAAAAAACGGAAGCGCACCTGCTCTTGCATTTTAAGGATAATGGCATCGGTATTGATACGGAATTTCAGGAACAGATTTTTGAAATGTTCAAAAGACTACACTCCAGAGCGGAGTACGATGGATCTGGCTTAGGCTTAGCAATTACCAAACGTGCGCTGGATCAGATAGGAGGAAACATCAGTGTGCATAGTGCTAAAGGTAAAGGCAGTACCTTCACTGTTCAACTACCGTTGGCCAG
>JBCBVN010000289.1:0-5692 GCA_039817625.1 Bacteroidota bacterium | reverse complement strand
GAATGTTGGAGATGAAGAAAGTCTTACCATGCTTTCAAATTTGATCATGAACTATCCGGAAGGAAGTAGGCCAACCGTGCCAGAAGGAGGCGGTAGAAGTGAGAATGCTTCTACTTTTACCGTGGGTGAGAGAACGAGGATGTGGAATACAGCTGTAAGAGACTACTATAAAAATAAAAGCAATGAAGAGTAAAATATTATTTCTACTTTTTATTTTATTTTTATCCAACTACTGTGCTGCACAGTGTCCAGAGCTTGAATACGAAATAGCAAAGCCTAGTTTAATTGATTCCTTGATAATGCTTTCTCTCGAAGATGGAGAATTAATAATGATTGGGGGATATATAAAGGGCTTTAGAATAGCTAAGATTACTGATTGCTGTAACCGTACTATAGAGTCACAGATAGATAATCAATCGACATTATCAGACGGACCATCCTTCAGGCAGACTCTTTTTCTATCCAGACTGTGCAAATATTTAGAGGTCGGTCTGGATGAGTGTTCGTACGATATCATGATACCACAAAATACCTACATGGTGCATATCTCCAGACAATCTTCCATTTTACAGATGAAATTTTTCATAGAAAAGTAGTTAATGGTAAAAACCACTACTCAATGTTGAAGTTTTAGCAATCTAGCTTGAAAATCCGCTTCTAGCACGGACGCTTTGATTAGCGTGACCTGCTTTCTAACATTATTGATAGAAACAATGAATCTCGTTTCACTCGTTGCGAGAGGTAATATGATTTAAGTTTCAGAGTTGACGAAGAAATTCTCTAACACTCCCTACATAATCTGACAATGACTTTAGATTTCTATTCTTTTATACCACAAACCCCCTCAACCGATCCAGCACCTGCTGCTTATACAGCCGCCCAAGGGGTAATCGCTGCCCCTGGATGTGCACACCGCTATGATCGAAACTTTCGATATGCGCGAGGCCAAGGATGAAAGAGCGATGGCAGCGCATAAACTGATCCGGCGGCAGCTTATCGGCTAGCTCGCCGAGGGTCATAAGAGTAGTGTAGCGCTTATCGCGGCAGTGAATCAGCAGGTGGTTTTTGAGGGCCTCAACATACAGGATCTCGCTGAGCTGCACCTTTACATATTGGCGATCGGATTTGAGGTAGATGAAGTCGGACGGAGGTAGGGCTGAGGAAGCGGCTGGCTGTGTAGCGGTCTCTTTGGTTGCGGGCAATTTCGCCAGGGCTTTAAGCAATCGATCTATACCGATGGGCTTGAGCAGGTAGTCGACGACCTGAAACTCATAGCTCTCCAGGGCATATTCCCGATGGGCGGTAGTCAGTATGGTGGGTATGGGGTGGGGTAGGCTGCCGAGTAGATGCAGTCCACTCAGGCCCGGCATTTGTATATCGAGTAAAAGCAAGTCCGCCTGGTGGCGTTGTAAGTAATCGGTGGCTGCACTGGCCGAGGTAAAAGTCTGCGATACCCGCCAGGAGGGCAGCTGGCTGAAATGAGACTCCAGCACCTTGACGGCCATGGGCTCATCATCTACGATTATGCAGGTCCTGGGCGTCATATAGTCTGGATTTTAAGG
The DNA here is from genome assembly GCA_039817625.1 of Bacteroidota bacterium. Lineage (GTDB taxonomy): Bacteria > Bacteroidota > Bacteroidia > Chitinophagales > Saprospiraceae > Neolewinella. The sequence continues at coordinate 4,130 of JBCBVN010000289.1, read as the reverse complement.
TGAACAGCATAGCTATCCTTGGTGTCGATGTCGAGCGTGTGCCGCCCAGGATAGAGCAAGTCCAGCCGCTTGCGCACATTGGCCAGCCCGATGCCGGAGCGTAGATCCTGAGGCCCCACCCCATTCGACCGGGGTATGCTGTTGCGAAGCGAAAAAGTCACCTCATCGACTTCAGCAGTTATCTGCCCATCGATCCAGCAGTCTTCCTCGGTACTCGCAGCGCCGTGTTTGACTGCGTTTTCTACAAAGGGAAACAGCAGCATCGGAGCAATCTGATGCCGATGCAGTTCACCTTCCGTGTCGAAAGAAATACGCAGTCGTGCGTCGTATCTGATGTGCTCCAGGGCCAAGTAGCGGGCTATCTGGTCGGCCTCTTTATCGAGTGAAACCCAGTCGGCCTGGCACTCATAGAGCATATAACTCAGCAGCTCTGAAAGACCCAAGACCACCTCGGGCGCTTTCTTCGATTGGGTCAATACCATACCATACAGGTTGTTGAGGGTATTGAACAGGAAGTGCGGCTGCAATTGATTCTTGAGCAGTTGTAGTTCAGCGCCTATACGCTCCTTCGTGAGTTGAGTGTTGTTGCGCTCTTGTCGGAGGTTGCGTTGCAGCAGCTTGATGCCGGTCGGTAGAGAGGCCGTATAGACCAGGTCGAGCATGCGGTAAATAAACTTGAAGTTGATGAACTCTACCGCCATACCCGGAACATCATAGGCTTCTGCCAGATAAAAATACTCGAGAACCCGCAGCAACACGCCTCCGGGTATGGCCAGCCCAAGGGTGCCGAGTAAAAAAGGCAGGTACTTACCCCTCACCAAATAGCGGGGCACCAGAACGTAGATGATGGTATAAGTCACGAGCAGCTTGATCGGCAGAAAGTGCAGCTCGATCATAAACCAGGTCCCGTAGTTGTCGTAATGGCTGCCATTGACCATCGTGAAAAACAGTAGCCACAGCAGCCAATAAAGGAGATGCCGACTTATGCGCTCCGGGCTCCAACGATCGTATGTCTGCTCGATTCCAAACATCTAAAGAACAAAACTGCGGTTTTTCCCACACAATTGTCTACACAAAGGACGAACGACCAGCGAGCGGCTGCAAATGACTAAATCAGGTAGCTCAATGGCGCAGACCGTTTCTTTGGTGCTTTGTGCATCGCCAGGTCGGTCACTGATCCCTTTTCGTCCGGTAGCCTCCGGGTAGCTCATTTATTTGCTTCAAAACTAAATGACATGTGGCACCCTAAAAGACGATTTTTCTACCCGCTGGGTCTATTTTTCTTTATGCATACAGTCCTGTTTGGCCAGTATACCATCGAAGGCCGTTTGACCGACGATTCCGGTCGGGGACTGGCCTACGCCAATGTCGTATTGGTGCTGTCCCAGGACTCCTCCATGGTGCTGGGCGACATCACCGACGATGACGGCCAGTATCGACTTCTGGCGAGTGAGGCAGGCGAATACCGATTGCAGTTTTCTCAAATCGGATACACCACCCGCTATTCTGAAATCTTTGTACTGCAAGATTCACCCCTACAACTCCCAAGTATAAGTTTGAGCGAGCGATCTGTAGAGCTGGCTGGTGTCGATGTCGTGGCTCGTAAGCCGATCGTCGAGCAATTGATAGATCGAACCATCATCAATGTGCAGAATAATCCGATTACGGCCGGCAACTCTGCCCTGGAAGTGCTGGAGAAATCTCCCGGAATGCAGGTAGACCGTGGTCAGGGTGTATTAAGTTTATTCGGCAAAGAGGGACTGATCATTCTCATCAATGGGCGGCGCAGTCGTATGGAAGCCAGTGCCATCATCCAGATGCTGGACGGTATGCCCGCCGCCAACATCGAGCGCATAGAGCTCATCACCAGCCCGCCCGCCGAGTTTGACGCCGATGGTGACGGCGGAGTCATCAACATCATCCTGCGTGACCATCCCGAGGAGGGCTTCAATAGCGATATGAGTGTTCATATTGGTCGCGGCCGCCGGATGCAGTATGGGGCCTCTGCCAATTTTAACTACCGCCGCGCAGGCCTGAATCTTTATGGAAACCTAAGTAGCAGCTGGCAGAACCTACAGCACCTGACCACCTACGGACGAACGGTCCAGACCAGCGAAGGTGTCCTGGAGCTAGAGGGACGAAGCCCCAGACTGGCCAGCCAGAATATGTATCAGGGACAGCTAGGGCTGGATATTGACCTTTCTGAGCGGACCGTGATCGGCATACTAACCTCCGGCTACCTGAGCACATGGGATCTTAGGGCTAGCACCCTGACTCGCACCGACTACGATTACGCGCCTAGTGATTTTGGCCGTTTGTCGACCGTAGAAAGCAACGATTGGCTACACTGGATGGTCAATGCCAACTTACAGCACCGCTTTGCCCATGAAGGTCAACTGAGTCTGGACTTTGACTATCTCAGCTATGTGGGCGATAATCCGGCAGATTATCAGTTGTCATCCGGCAGCAGCGAAGCGGTCAACGAGAGTGAACGCGAGTTCAGGTCGCGCAAACGGGCACCCATCGAGTTCAGGGTGCTCAAAATGGACTACCAATTTCCATCGCGCGATTGGCTACAGCTGTCTGCCGGTATTAAGGCCACCCTGTCACAAACCGACAATGATCTGGAAGTGGCCGATTGGCGGGCCGGGCAGTGGGTGGCCGATCCGTTTTATACCGAGCTATTCGAACAAGAGGAGACCATATTGGCTGCTTATGTGTCTGCAGAAATGAAGCTTAGCGAGCGGACGAATCTCAAACTGGGGTTGCGCAATGAGTACTTCAAATCAGACCTGGCAACCGATACAGACCCCGATTTCCTATCCAGAGAATACAATCGGCTGTTCCCCTCTTTCTTTTTGGAGCACCAGCTTACAGACGAGCAGCGACTGGGCTTTTCCTATAGTCAGCGCATTACCCGTCCAACTCTTAATGCGCTGGCGCCCGCCTTGTTTTTCTGGGGCCCGAATACGGTCTTGTCGGGTAATCCGGCCTTGCAAAGGACCATCACCAATAGCCTGCGCCTGGAATATCGATGGCGTCAATATCAGATATCTGTTCAGTACAGCGAAGATGAGTTGCCGCTTTTCTGGGGTCAGCCTTTTTTTGATGAAGCCAGCAATCAGCTTATTCAGCGGGCAGAAAACATGCAGCGGCGCACCAATATCGGCTTCAACCTGAATGTGCCCGTTCATCTAACCGACTGGTGGGAGACCCGGACCAATGTCTTCGCGACCTGGATGGTGCAAGAGCCTGTCTACGAAGGAACTGTGATCAGGACCCTGGGCAATTATTGGGAGATCAATCACAATCACTCCTTACGACTTCCGATGGACTGGAATGTGGAGATCGGTGTCAGTTATATACCATCATTCAAGTACGGTTTCAATCAAGTGCCCGAAAGGTTGGGCATCAACTTTGGTGTGCAGAAGAAATTGCCCAATCGCGCCGGTCAGCTAAGCCTGAACTGGACTGATATGTTCAGCAATAATAATTTCTGGGCGACCATCGTCAATCGCCCTGACCTCAACCTGGTTAATAATTGGACATACCAGTGGGAAGGAAGTATCATCAGGCTGACTTATTCTCGTTCGTTGGGTAGTGATCAGGTGAAGGCAAAAAGAAACCGACAAACCGGTTCGGTGGAAGAGCAGTCGAGAGTGGAGTAAAACAAAAACCCTAACTTGCTCATTAGACGACTATTGCTGCCCGGCTGTATAGCCAGGCAGCAATAGCCATTTTCAGCCCAACCAACCACACCAATGACTAAGGAACGTATCCTCGTAACCGGAGGAGGTGGACAGATAGGTACTGCCCTCTCAGCAGCCTTGCGCGAACAGCATGGTGAAGACAATGTGATTGTCAGCGATATTAAGCAACCCAGCTCAAGTCAGCGTCTCCGACCTGCGGAAGTCCAAAGCTCTAGGCCCCAACATGAGAAAAGAGGCCGCTTTGTGATGCTCGACATCCTGAATACGCAGCGGATGGCGGAGATCATTGACGATTATAAAATCACCCAGATCTATCACCTGGCCGCTATTCTTTCAGCTACCGGCGAGTGGATGCCCGAAAAGACCTGGAACGTCAACTTAAATGCTGTACTGGAGCTTTTTAACCTTTGCCGGGAAAAG
>JBCBVN010000288.1:267-5706 GCA_039817625.1 Bacteroidota bacterium | reverse complement strand
CAAAGTAGCTTTCTATTGTAATCAAGACCCGCCCGCCAGGTCTTTCCTCGCCCCGATACCTAAAGCCGGAATAAGTAGCCGCCTGAAAGGGTCTATTTGCCGTACTACCCCTAAAATTGTCAATTTTTAGCGGACGCATTTCATGCCAAAAGATGTGCTTTTCATATTGCTCTGCATGATCAATATGGTATACTAATCCTTCTATTCTGTGGCAGCTAGACCAGACATCTGGCTCTTTATGCTCAGTAATTTGCAAGCAATTCCCACCCAATTCTCTTGCCTTTTCTTCAGCCAAAGCCAAAATGGTTTCCAAGGAGCAATTAATTGTGAGGCCGGCCTCCTTGACTTTGATTGTTGCCAGTGAAGTATATCCAGACAGTTCTGTCGTGGGAAAGTAGAATAAAGCAAAAGGCTCGTATGATTCTACTGGTGGATTTGCTCCATAAACTCCTTCATAATTTTTCACTGTAACCTTTGGCGAACAGCTGGCCAATATTATGGATAAACAAAGTATGCCGGCTGATCGAAAATAAATAAGGGCCTTCTTTTTTCTTAACATGATTCAGGTGATTTATCCAAAGGTACAATGCAGGAAAGAGCCACTAAGTACATAAGCGATTCTTATGTTTTACATTAAAAATATAAATTTTAACTTATGCTTTTTCTGCCCATCTTTGCGGTCGAATTAAGTATCTGAATCTCTCAGTAACCCTCAGTCTTTACCAAATAACCAAAGGAACAATGCAAGCAGACGTATTAAGCCCCTCATTAAATGGCCTCGCCAAAGACCAGCTGGTCAAAATTGCTATCGCTAAAGGAGATGGCATAGGTCCAGAAATCATGGACGCTGTCCTGCGTATACTCGATGCCGCAGGCGCTAGAATAGAACCAGAATTCATCGAGCTAGGTGAAAAAGCCTATCTGGCTGGGCACTCTGCTGGCATCACTAGGGATGCCTGGGATGTCATCGGTAGAAACCGAGTTATCCTAAAAGCTCCTATCACAACACCTCAAGGAAAAGGCTACAAAAGTTTAAATGTAACCCTTAGAAAATCCCTTGGTCTTTTCGCCAATGTCAGACCGGTTACGGCTCTGCACCCCTATGTGCCTACGCATTTCCCCGCTATGGACGTAGTAGTCATTCGGGAAAATGAAGAAGATCTATATGCAGGCATCGAGCATCGCCAGACTCAGGATGTGGTGCAGTGCCTGAAACTCATCACCAGACCCGGCAGTGAGAAGATCATTCGCTATGCCTTTGAATATGCGCGGGCACATGGCCGCAAGAAGGTAACCTGCATGGTGAAAGACAACATCATGAAACTGACCGATGGGCTATTCCACCGCGTCTTCAAGGAAATTGCTGCAGAATATACAGATATCGAAAGCAACAGTCAGATCATTGACATAGGAGCCGCCAGATTAGCAGCTACCCCCGAGCAATATGATGTGATTGTTACCTCTAACCTATACGGCGATATTGTATCAGACATTGTCGCAGAAACTGCTGGGTCAGTAGGTATGGCCGGCTCTGCCAATATCGGAAAAGATGTGGCCATGTTTGAGGCGATTCACGGATCAGCTCCCGACATCGCTGGCCAGAATGTAGCTAACCCATCCGGCCTACTGAACGGAGCCATTCTTATGCTCTATCACATCGGCCAAGCTGAAGTAGCCAATAAGATCAAAAATGCTTGGTTGGCTACCATCGAAGCAGGCCACCACACACAAGACATCTATGTAGAAGGTAGCGAATATTGCCTGGTCTCGACCCGCGAGTTTGCCGATGCCGTTATCGCACACTTAGGTGACGTGCCCCAGCATCTGCAAGCTGTAGAGGCAGATCTACTTCCAAGTAAGATTGAGCTTCCCGACTATAAGCGGCAGTACGAGCAAAAGCAGTTGGTTGGTGTGGACGTCTTCATTGATTGGCCAGGGTCTGACCCCCAACAAATTGGGAATGACCTGAGTGCCCTTCAGATTGCCAGAATGAAGCTTAAGATGATCACCAACAGAGGAGTAAAAGTATACCCAAGTGGCCTTCCTGATACCTACTGTACCGATCACTGGAGATGTAGATTCATATCGACAGCATCTACCATTAATGGCGAAGGATCGAAGTACGCCCCAATAACCTATGACCAGGTGATCGCCCTTTTGGCCGGCCTAAATGAGGCAGAATTCGATGTCATCAAGACCGAAAACCTATACGAGTTTGACGGTAACCGAGGCTTTTCTCTCGGTCAGGGAGAATAAGAGCTTGGTATTCGATTGATTATCTGGCCGCGGTAATACTCCTTACCGCGGCCAGATTTTTTTCCTTCTATCTGGTCCAGACCAACTCGGGCACCTCTTGATCTTCTGGCACAATTCCAGCTAGACGCAGGTTTTTTACCACACTCCTCAGCATTTTATCGCTGACCCACCCGTGGATAGCCCATTCTGTCCGATGATACCAACGCTCCACATTTCTGGTCTGTAAGTTGTATCGATCTGCGACCATTGGAATGTATTTATCGCTCTGCATAAAGCGATCGCAGCTGTCGTGAATGGTTCTCAACATCCGAATAATGGCCTCTGGCTCTCGCTCGAGAATTTCTTTTCTAGCAGCAATAACAAAGCAGGGCCAAGGGGTGATGAACTCGCCAATCCTTCTCAATTGCCCGCTTCGGACGTATGGCTTAGTCGTATATTTTTCCCAATAAAAAACCTGAGTGTCTTGCCGCTCTAAAGAAGTCAGGGCTCCTTCCAGATTATTAATAACGGTAAATTGGTCAGTAGACAGCCGACGATCATTTTCTGTCGCATCGACCATAGCCATGAGGTGGGAGCCTGAACCATATCGACTGATGGCATACTGATGATCATAAATCTCTCTATGCCGAGTGAGTGGACTCTCGCTTCCGGTATGTATCCCCCAAATGAGCGGAGTATTGACATAGCCCGACACAATCAAGCTCGGACTACCCGCTATTACATCCTTAATGATCCCTTCTGTAAGCAAAATACAGGCATCGGCTTTGCCCTCTCTAAGAGCTGCTGTCATCTGACCTGTGCCTCCCTGGCAGTTTAACCATTTAATGTCTACGCCCCGGCTGGCGAAGCTCCCATCTTCGATGGCCAGATGCACGGGAAGGTTAAAGTGTTCAGGTACTCCGCCTAATGTGAGCTGCATATCGGTTATGTTCATTAGTACGCAAGTCAGCAATATAGCCCATACATTGCAATAGCATTGTTATATTCATGCAGCTACTTGCAAGCCCAGTTAATTTTCCGCCTCATGAAGAACCTATTAATACGTCTAGCACTGCCCATACTCTTGATTGCCTCTGCAGTTTTTCTACTAAATGGCTCCGACCAAAAAAGTCTGGGAGGTGAACCCCAGCGCACCCACTATTGCGCACAAGAACACATTCATGAATCCTGGCTAAATCAAGATCCCTCCCATTATTTTAGACAGGAGGCTTTCGAAAGACAACTCCGCCAGTATATGGAGACTCAATCTGCTACAGCAGAACGCAATCAGCCACCACCCTACACCCTGCCTGTGGTGGTCCATATTGTACACGATGGTGGCGTCGAAAATCTTTCCGATGCTCAGATATTACAGGGCATTCAGGATCTCAACAATGCCTTCGCCAACACCGGCTATTACGACCAGGGCACAGGCGTAAATACGGAAATCCAATTCTGTCTGGCGAGAAGAGACCCAGATGGAAATACAACTAATGGCATAACCAGAGACCAGGATGCTTTAACCGATATGGTAATCGAAACCGACGACATCGCACTTAAAGACCTTAACCGGTGGGAACCCACTTCCTACATTAATATCTGGCTTGTCAGAAGCATTACGAGTGCATTTGCCGGACCAGGAGTAGCTGGATATGCCTACTTCCCAACCGCTCATGGGCAACCAGAGGACGGAATCGTCATGGAGGCCAATTTTTTTGGTAGCTCACAAGGAGCATCCGGGGTAATCATTCACGAAATGGGCCACTACCTTGGGCTATACCATACCTTTCAGGGCGGTTGCGCAAATAATGATTGCCTGGCCGATGGCGACCGCGTTTGCGATACTCCACCAGACCAGTCCACGGCCGCTGTACCATGTAATGCGAGTCCAAATTCATGTAATACAGATACGGATTCGGGATTTGCCACCGATCAGCCCGACATGTTTATCAACTACATGGACTATGGTGACTTCGATTGCTATTCCGCCCTCACCGCAGGGCAAACCGACCGCATGCATTTCTCTATAGAAAATGTACGCCAAAGTCTATTAGAGTCCAATGGTTGTCTGGATCCGTGCACTATAAATATTACGGCCGATTTCACCGCCAGTGCCACCACCATAAATGCAGGCGAATCTGTCACCTTTACCAATTCCAGCTCAAATGCCACCGACTATGATTGGCAAATCGATGGCGTATCTTTCTCAAACGATACAGATCCTACCTACCAATTTAATAATGTGGGCACCTTCCAGGTTATCTTGTACGCCACCAATTCTGATCCAAATTGTCTGGCAACAGATACAGTTTCTATCACCGTCAACTGTCCCACTATTGCAGACTTCACAGGTGCGGTTCAGTTCCCGAACGTGGGTCAAACCTTAAACTTCACCAATACGAGTACTGGCGCAACCAGTTATGAATGGCTAGTCAATGGGGTAAGTCAGAGCACCAATACAAACTTCGATTACACCTTCAGTATTAGTGGCAATTACACCATCTGTCTGGATGCTGTAGGTCCCTTTTGCGATGATACAGAGTGTGCCACCGTTTTCGTTTTTGACAACGTCTCAGATTGTCAAAGCACTTTCATCAAAACCTTTGGCTTGCCCAACATATCTGATGATGGATTTGCACTATCCGAATCGGACAATGGCGGATTTTTTATGGCTGGTGGATCTGGCAATCAGTCCATGATCATCAAGATCGATCCTACGGGAACAGTCGCATGGGCCCGCACCCTCAACCTCTCTCCTCAGGATGATCAGATTCGAGACATCAAGCTCGACAGCGATGGCATGATGATAGGCTGCGGACATGGCCTCGGGGGCACCGATGTAAGCTTCTTCTTTAAGTACGACCACATAAACGACAACATTCTCTGGGTGAGAAACATCACCAATCCCGATAGTAGACAGCTTACCATACTTGAAAAAAACCCAGGTGGAAACTATGTCGCAACGGGCCAAATGGATGGCTGCTCCCAGGCATCCATACTCGAACTCGATCGAAATAATGGCAACATTATCTGGCACAAAGATTATGCCCTGGGTAATTGCCAAACCTTCTCAAAGGCCATCATTGCCAACGGTTCCATCTTCACAACAGGACGCTATAATTTTGCCTTTGGCGGCACCAATAAAATGAGAGGCGGGATCTCCCGCATTGACTTTAATGGTGACCAGATATGGAGCCGGCTAAG
>JBCBVN010000288.1:0-257 GCA_039817625.1 Bacteroidota bacterium | reverse complement strand
ATCCTAATGGCATTCTGGAAGACAATGGTCATCTCATCAGTATCTCACAAGGTGATGATGATGGTACCAGCATCCCGGATGTAGACATACAACTGTACTCGGTAGACTTTGATGGAAATGCCGAGTGGGCCAAAAAAATGTCTTTCCCGGCAGCAGATACCGAAAGAGCGAGATCAATAGTTAATCTCCCCGATGGCTACCTATTGATGGCCCAGGCCGACTTTGGCATTTTAGGCACTCAAATTTGCCTGATCAAG
>JBCBVN010000287.1:0-5784 GCA_039817625.1 Bacteroidota bacterium | reverse complement strand
CAGTAGATAAAATAAGCCTGCAAATAAATGCTAAACCTAGCGCAAGGGTGCATGCAATGAAATTAATTCTAAATGATTTTGTTGAGATACTAAGCAATTGATTTTTTTTATCCATTTCCCGATCTCTCCAATCAAAGCAAAAAGCCACCATCAGGGTGTGTCCAAATCGCTCTCCAAATAATAAGCATAATTGTACTGAATTCAAATCTGGCTCTATTTGTAATACAGGCAATAAAGCCGTGACTATGGCCCATGCGCTAGCAATAACAAATGGTTTGATATACGAGCTTCTCAGGCCTTCGAGTTGGCTGACGACCCGCGGAAGCACATAAAAAACAGCTAGCCCCAGACCAAATAAACCTAGTAATAAAGGAAAACTGAAAGAGCCGGTCAAATACCAGTATAAGGCGATAATTGCAACAGCAGTATACAGAATTTTGGATGCTGTAGGATATAATGCTACGAAGCTATATCGCTCGAGTAATTTATATTCAGAATTTGCTTTTGAATAAGCAAATATTTTATGCCAACCGTATAGGGAAAAAGTAGTTAGGGAAATTAAGCCGTGTATGGGAAGTAGGTCAGGGTCACCGCTAATGGAAAAGGTAGATACCCACGCCAGTGAGCCAGCTAATAATGCGATCCAGGCTTGGCTATAAACCAAAAGCTTCACAACACCACTTGATCACTTAAAATATCTGAAATCCATCCCGCCCTCGATTTTTTGCAGGCTTTGATATATGAGCTTTATTACTCCTTCAATGTCTGATTTATGCGCCATTTCTACGGTAGTGTGCATATATCTGAGCGGTAAGCTGATCAGAGCAGAGGCAACTCCGGTTCCGGAGTAGGCAAATGCATCCGTATCGGTGCCGGTAATTCGGCTGGAAGCCTCTCTTTGTATGTCTATTTCGTGTTCTTCGGCGGTGGAGATGATCAGGTCGAGCAATTTGTTGTGCACGGCTGGAGCATAGGTCACACTGGGGCCTCTACCGGCCTTGACATCACCCACTTTCTTTTTGTTGAGCATGGGCGTGTGGGTATCGTGTGTCACATCAGTCACAATAGCCACGTCGGGCTTTATGCGCTCTGCGATCATCTGTGCGCCTCGCAATCCCACTTCTTCCTGTACAGAGTTGACTATGTACAGGCTGTAGGGCAAATCGACTTTGTTTTCTTTCAGCAGTCTGGCTACTTCTGCGATACAGAATCCACCCATGCGGTTGTCGAGTGCTCGCCCTACGTAGTAACGATCATTCATCAACTCCAGACTGTCGGGATAGGTAATGACACTGCCTACATGAATGCCCATTTCCAACACCTCATCCTTGCTGTCAGCGCCTACGTCGAGGAAGATGTTAGTCAGTTTTGGTACCAGTTTAGCATCTTCACCGCGGCGGGTATGAATGGCAGGCCATCCAAAAACCCCTCGTACAATTCCCTTGCTGCCGTGGATATTTACTCGCTTTGAAGGTGCGATCTGATGATCACTGCCTCCATTTCGGATGACGTAAATGAAACCATCATCGGTGATGTAGTGTACAAACCAACTGATCTCATCAGCGTGGCCTTCTATGACCACTTTGTAATCTCGGCCGGGGTTAATGACCCCATAAACTGTACCGTATGTGTCTACTTCGTATTCGTCTATGAATGGCTTTAGATAGTTTAGCCACAAGCGTTGTCCTGCTGATTCAAAGCCAGTGGGACTTGCATTATTGAGGTATTGGTACAAAAATATTTCCGACTGTTCGGTCAGGATCGTCATGGATAAATCTTAAACATTTTCAAATTTCGCACTCCAGGCTTCGGGATTATTTCGCCATTCCCGCAAGCTTTCGGCTTCCTGAGCCCCAATGGTTTTTTGTTCGTTGGCCAAAGCGATCAGGCTGCTGTAATTGCTCAGGGTTTCAAACTTGATGCCCGCTTGATCAAAGGCCAAATCTGCTTTTGGAAGCTCATAGGTAAAGATAGCCAAAGCTCCTGCTACCTCTCCACCGGCCTGCCGAATGGCTTCACAGGCCTGGATGGCACTGCCACCGGTAGAAATTAAATCTTCGATGACCAAATATCTAAAACCTTTGGTTAACTGGCCTTCTATGAGATTCTGTCGACCATGACTTTTGGCTTTTGCTCGCACATAAATGAACGGCAAGTTCAAGCGGTCTGCCAGGAGTGCGCCATGGGCTATACCCGCTGTAGCCACGCCTGCTATACCATCTAGCTGGCCAAAATTTTTGGCAGACGCTGCAAAAGCTTCGATGAGCTCCTTCCGTTCATCAGGAAAGGATAGCAGGACTCGATTGTCGCAATATATGGGCGATTTCAAACCGCTTGCCCAGGTGAAGGGAGAATCTGGTTTGAGCTGTACCGCACCGCTTGCTAACAAATGAGCAGCTATTTGTCGGGCTTGATTCATTGACTTAATTTCGGACCAAATGTACGAAATCTACATCAACGACCGGCCGCTTAGGCTGGTGGCTCAGCCGCCACAAATGAAGACTGAAGATTCTGATTCCAGCCATCTTATTGCTCCTTGGCGAGGTAAGACGAAGACTTTACTCAACTATGCCGATACGCTGGAAAAAGGAAGTCCTAAAGTCACTCAGATCACCCTTTATTATGCTGATCTTGACTTCATGTGGAACGAGTTTATGGGCCATTACAAAATAGTAGAAGCCGCAGGTGGGCTGGTGCAACTTAATGAAGCGAAGCGATTTTTAGTGATGGAGCGCCGAGGGCATATAGATTTGCCAAAAGGAAAAATCGACCCTGGCGAAACAGCTGTAGAGGCTGCCCTCAGAGAAGTCAGTGAAGAGACAGGTTTGGAGATGAAGTCCTTGGTCATTCACCCCGAATGGCCCGATTTGTCAGGGGACTTGGCTCGGAATGAGTTTTTTAAGAATTGGACTACCGCAGGTCGGGGCCTTCCGCTCTCCTCTGCTTCTCAGCCTCGCAAAAATCCTGCGGGTTTAGCTAGTGGAAATTTTGATCGGCCAATGGTACCGCCTCAGATGCAACATGGAGATGGAGGAGATGATCTGAACTATAAATTAACCTTGCACACCTACAAGACAAAGAAGGGGAAACGCATCCTGAAACCGACGTATTGGTTTGCCATGAAAAGTGATCAGATGGTCGTGAAACCCCAGATAGAAGAAGACATTGATTGGGTAGATTGGATGACTGTAGAAGATGTCGATTTTGAAAGAATGTATACCAGCTTATTGGGCGTTTGGCATTGAGTATTCTTCCAGCGAGGTAGCCCTTCAATTGAAATTGACACAAAAAAGTTGAGCCAAAAATGTCATCTTTTCGCTTAGTAAATCTATATTTGCTACTCAGGAATAAGATTGGATATTTATAGTCTTATCCTGTGGTGATACTACGGTTCACCCTTTTAGCAATATCACAATGAAAAGATGATCTCTCCAGCGGAGTTCTATGTTTATGTACATAAGTGTTTGTAATTCAGTGTACTAGACTCCAGCTTATCACCTTTTTATTTTGCGGGGGTTTGCAGTGGTTCGCTAATTTTTGACGACCAACCTTTAGGCGAATTCACATGAAAAAAAGACATGGCCCGAGGCAGCACAGCTGTCTGCGCCCTCACATTACAGGGCGGAAAGGCAATCCATTTTTAACCAGAAATTGGCTTTACAGCACAATAGGCAACCGCCTATTGGGCAGTTTTTTATTGGCTAACCCGACGAAAGCTTTTGGTCGTCTTTCAGGATATGTATCCCACTACAATCATTATCACATGAACCTAAGTTATACAAAGAATTCAGCTCTGAAATTTACCCAGAGACTGAGCATTATTGCAGCTCTGATGTTGTGTTTGCCCTTCACAGCATTCTCTCAGGATCCCATTCTCATAGAGGCACAAGCCAGTTGTGTAGATGCAGCAGCAGAAGATGCAGAAGCGGATACGTATTTTGTAGAAGTAAGTGACGTCAGCGGTGGTGATGGTGGCCCCTACACCGTAGCTATTGGCGGTTCATCTGCTGTTTTTGATGGTAGCGGCTCGGTATATCTTGGTCCATTCACTAGAACGGCAAATGGTGGCGCGGTACAAGTAGTTACAGCAACAGACGGTGTCGGCGAGGAAGAGACCGCCGAAGTTCCAGAGGTTATTTGTGGTATTACAACAGATAATGGCCTGAATGCTTCCGGTCCATTCTGCGTGCCCAGCACAGATCCTGCTTTGGGGTCTCAGGGAGCTATTTTAGTACAATCTGCCCCCGGATCATTTATGGCAGGTGGCACTAGTGGCCAGGTACAGCAATATGCAGTAACTGACGATAACGGAATTATCGTTCAATCAAATCTAAATGGTCTTTTCGAAGGCCTTGCTAATGGCACATACAGTGTGTATGCCGTTAACTATCGCAGTGACGAAACAGCAGTACAAGCAGCTCTTTCGCCAGGGAATTCTATCCAGCCGCTAATTGACGGTGCGGCTATGCCAGCAACAGGCAATCTGGCAGGAGCTTGTTATAGTCTTTGTGATGCTGATCCTGTAGAAGTTGGTTGTGTCAGTATTGGTTCAACCGTCTTTGTTGATAACGAAAATGACGGATTGTTCAACAATGACGATGAGGGTGTCGAAGATGTCATAGTCAATCTGTTTTTCGACGCTAATGGTGATGAAATGATTGATGGAGAAGAAGCCATCACACCTATTGCCACAACAACCACAGATGAAAACGGAGATTATTTCTTTGGAGGTCTGGCCGAGGGTAAGTACATCGTCTCTGTTCCTTTTGCCCCCGGAGGCTTCCCTGCGTCATCTGACAACATCGCTACTTCAGAAGCAGATAACCAGACAGACAACGACGATAACGGAACACAGAATATTATTACCGATGCTTTCGATAGTCCGATCATCATGCTGATGTTGGATACAGAACCTACCAATGGTAGTGGCCCTAATGACGAAGGTGGTAGTGGCGCAGATCAAGATGGAACAGTTGATGACGATGATGGTGATATGACCGTCGACTTTGGTTTCATCCCTGGTGTTAGGGTCGGTTCTACTGTCTTCTCGGATATAGACAACGACGGAACCTTCGAACCACAGGATGGTGAAAACGGGATCGAAGGTGTTGAAGTAGAATTGTATGACCTGGGCCCAGATGGCGTCAAGGGAGGCGATGACGATAACCTGATTGCCACCGAAGTAACCGATAGTGACGGTAATTATTTATTCGATAATCTTCCAGAAGGCGAGTACTATCTCAAGATCAATACAGCGGAGTTTGGAGCTGATGAACCACTGGAAGGCATGATTTCCAGTGATGATGTAGCCACTACCGCTGGCGATAACGATACCGACAATGATGATAACGGTATCGAAATGGGCAACCTGGACGATGCCGACTTCATGGTCATGACCGATGTGTTCACCCTTGAAGTAGGTACAGAACCCGGTCCTAATGAAGAGGATGGTGTAGGCAGTACCCAAGACGATGATGGCGAGACTAATGGCGATATGACCAAGGACTTCGGTTTCTACCCAGGTTTGTCTTTAGGTTCCACAGTCTTTATTGACGACGAGCCTGGTATCAATCCTACCGACAACGATGGCCTCCAGAATAATGACGAAGCTGGTTTGAGCGATGTTGTTGTTTTACTTTTCGATGTAGGCCCTGATGGCATCAAGGATACGCCCGACGATGCGGAGGTCGAAGTAGGCCCTGACGGTTTGCTGGGCACAGGAGATGATGCTCCAGGCGGTGTACTGACCGACATGAACGGCGATTACTTCTTCGGCAACCTGGC
>JBCBVN010000286.1:0-5794 GCA_039817625.1 Bacteroidota bacterium | reverse complement strand
GCATCATTTCAACCTACGCTAATACAGCCAAAGTAGAGTTACTGGCTCCAGCTGTTTCACTTACATTGTTCGGATGGTTGCTCATGCTATCAGGAGTGGCACTCAATTTTCTAGCCTTGTCCCAATACGATGGTGCTGAGTTTATCGGTACCAGCTATTTGAATCAGGCTGTCGAAACACGTGCAGGACTAGGAGGAGAGCTCAATCGATCGGGGGTTAATGCCTGGGTAAGGCACCCGATCTACGCTTCAATTTTGCTGATGTTCTGGGGCTGGTTCTTGATCTCACCGGACACTGGAGTCTTCCATATAGCGCTCCTAACCAGCATTTATGTCCCCATTGGGATTCACTACGAGGAACAAAAGCTCCTAGAAGAATTCGGAGATGTGTATCGAGTTTATCAACAAGAGGTAAAAAAGATCATACCCGGCTTATGGTAACGGATCGTTACTCCAGTTCCCGACCAATGAAGTAGAAGCAAGGCTTTCTTGGTCCTATGGTATCCATTTTCTGAAATGCCCCATTGCTGTAGAATCGGTAATAGGTGCCTTTCAACCGCCCACCTCCTTTGGTATCAAAGGTGATGTCTTTATTGCCCGTTTCATCAAAATTGCGCAGCCATTCGAGGCTCAGCAGTACGTCTTGCTCCAGAACCAGATTATACGGCTGCAAGTCAACTGTGATGGTCCCTCGCCTTTGCTCTTGCTCGATGATTATGTTTTCCTGGAGAATATTAGGGCCAACTTCCCCCTTATCAAATTTGTAAATGTTGACTCGCAAAAGCAAGCTATCGCCCTTTGCATGATTCAACACAAAATTGGCACTCTTGATCCAGCTAGGCTTCTTAATCCGGATGGGAGCACCAATTTCCGTTCCGAGTTGAGCGTTTCCAAAGCCTATACTCAGGCCACGATTGCGGTTTCGGACACCATAGATTTTTTCCTCACCTCCGATTCGCTCTGCCGATACTTCTACCCATGCGGTTTCATAAACTATTGGCTGAAGGCCAATTTGTTCCAACTCAGACAAGGCTTCCAAAGAGAGCGATCTAGACTCAAACCCTATGGCAGAAATGGTTACTTCATCATTTGGGTGGGTATAGACTAGAGTGAAGACTCCGTCCTTATCGCTGACGGTTCCCTCTCCTTTTGATACAATGCCCAGGTTGGTGAAAGGAATGCCTGCCCCGGTATCAGCATTAATTACCTGGCCCAAAATAGTGGTTTGAGCTTGGGCGAGTTGAGGAAGGATAGAAAGTATGAGGAGGAAGATGGGCTTGATGATACTTTTGCTTATTTGCTTACTCGTAAATTTACAAGTAAGCAAATAAACATCAATTCTTAGCTTCTCTCCTCCTTTTGCCCCTCGAGCAAGCTTATCTTGTCCAAAATTTCCACCGCTTATCATGAACCGACTTTTCAGCTTCTTCACCATTCTCATACTCTTCGCCTGTGGCCAGGACCAATCACAGGCCGACAACAGCACCGATAACAGCCGTGAACCAGAGAACAGCCCACCCGCGGAAGTCCAAAACCAAGAACCTCCACCCCGATTTGCTATCGACATCATGCACGAAGGTGGACAGGAAATATTTGGGGCAGCTCCGGAGATCAGCAGCCTGTTTGGAGGCATGACCTGGTCTGAGGGTCCGCTCTGGCTTCCCGAGCAACAGTTGATCATTTGCTCTGATGTGCCCAATAATCACATTCAAGCCTGGGACGAGATCAATGGGCAGCGAATATGGCTGAACAAAAGTGGCAAGACGACTGTAAACGATGATCCCGAACCCGGATCAAATGGTCTGATACTGGATGCCGATGGCAATTTGGTCGCCTGCCAGCACGGCAATCGGCAGGTAGCCCGAATGCTCGCTCCTCTTGAAGCACCTAAGGCCGAATGGGAAGTCCTGGCAAGTGAATACGAAGGCAAACAGCTGAATAGCCCCAACGATCTGGTCTACGACTCTACCGGTCATTTGTTTTTCACTGATCCACCTTACGGCCTGGCTGGTCAAGATGACGACCCGGCTAAGGAGCTCGATTTTAATGGTGTTTACCGGATTGATCCAGGCGGTGAACTGAGTCTTTTGATTCAGGACTTACGCAGGCCCAACGGTATTGGGTTAAGCCCGGATGGTCAAACGCTTTACGTAGCCAATAGCGATGCGGAAGAAGCCATCATCAGAGCTTACTCACTCGATGAAAATCTAGAGGTCGAATCGGTGTTGTGGACACTCGACCTCACCGAACGAACCGAAGGCCTCGCAGGCTTACCCGACGGCCTGGAGATAGCCAGAGATGGTAGGATCTTTGCGACCGGACCAGGGGGTGTCTGGGTTATTCAGCCTGACGGAACTCCTTTGGTAAGACTTTCTACTGGCTATGCGGTGTCAAATGTTGAATTAGATACCAAAGAGGAATATCTATATATGACCAGCGACCCGTACCTTGTGCGCGTAAAACTGCCCTGATAGTATGATACCCATTAATGATGAGCAGATTGCTGAAATGGCAACTGCCGTAAGACGCGGCAAAGAAGTCTATGTGCATCGCGAGCATGGTCGTGTGTTGATAGCCGATGATCCCGAGCGCAATCTGCAAGCTGACCCTGAAGTTTTCGAAATCATCATGCAAACGGTCTCTACTGACCAGGAAAGTTATCTACACATAGAAAGGCTTTCTGCAGAGGCTGCGCTGAACATCATGCGCGCATATGTAGATCGAGTGCGCGACCAGGAGCTCTGGCAAGCATTGACCTATGCACTCAAACGGCCCAGGCCCTTTCAGACCTTCAAAGGAGAGTTGAAGCGCTATCCTAAGAGCTACGAGCGTTGGAGAAATTTCAGACAAAAGCGCTATGAGGCATACGTACGCGAAAAACTGGAAACGGACACTACCACCGAATAGATGACAAATGCATCCCCACTGGCTCTGGCCTACACGGCAGAAGACCAAGAAACCGCCTACGCCATTGAAGCCCAATTGGAGGGCTGGCTAACTTTTGAGCATTTTAGCGTAGACCAGGCCAATGAAGGGCCCATACTGGCCGATTTGCTCGAAAAGCAATATCGCAACCAAGGATCTGTATTGCTGCTCGTTAGCGATGCCTTTATCCGCAATCCGAATACCATGCTCGATGGTATGCGACTTCTACAAATGGGCAGGCAACTACTGCCGGTAATGCTGGAAGGTAGAGCCGCAGGACCGGATGCTCCTTCTGCTCTGGTTGAGCCACAGTCGCAGATCATGCAGTACGTGGGCTACTGGCAAAATCGCTACCTCGACCTTCGGAGGCAGGCTCGCGAACTCAGCGAGGAAGCAGGAGAAGACTTTGATCGATACTACAGAAAAATCAGAGAAATCAGTGGCCAGGCCAATGATACACTTCATCAAATCAAAGACGATCCCTGGCGCCGAAGCTTAGCAGAACTTCAGATAGATAGCTATCGACAACTATTTATCTGGCTGGACAAAGACGAACTCTGGAAGTCGTACTCATCTACAGCTATTCAGGAGCCTATTCCACCACCTCCAGCGAAACCCATTATTCCCGAAAACCAAGCCCCCGCCGACGATGAAGCACCAAAGCCGGAAGAGCTAACCAAAGGAGATCAATATCTTTCTACACAGGCAGCTCCCCTACCCTCCGATTCACTGGGAAGTAGCTCTGCCTCTTATGAAGCTGAGGCACCTACAGAACTGACAAATGATGGGCCAGATGAATTGACGCAAGCCCTGAGCTGGGTTCAGAATGCCTGGCAAATGGCAGAGCAAGGCGATGTAGACTCTGCCATCGCATTATTGGAAACTGGTCGTGACTCGCTGCCCGATCAATATGAGCTACAATATCATCTGGCATTGATGCTGGCTACGGAGCGGGGAGACACTTCCGCTTCACGAATAGTCATCGACGAGCTGCTGGCCAAGGCTCCAAATCAGCCTGATGCCCTGTTTTTGAGCGGTGAATTGTACGAGGCGGCCGGAGAGGCCGAAAATGCACTCGACCAGTGGGAAACTCTTGCTGATTTTGACGCTGATTATCCAGATTTAGCCTATCGAATCGGCAATTTGCTCTTTGCTCAATTCCCAGATCGACAATACGATGCAGCCACCTGGCTAAAATTGGCCATCAAAGCAGATCCCGAGGCCGCAGATGCTCGCTTCAACTACGCCTTGCTATGCATCAACACCCTAGACAAACCTGAGCGCGCCGTTAAGGAGCTGCGCATAGTTACAGATCAGCAACCCACCCATGCAGCTGCCCATTTTCAGCTGGCCGAACTCTTGCGAGAGCAAGGCGAGATGGATTTGGCCAGAGCTGCCTACCTGCGTGCCCGGGAGCTGGATGGGTCTTATGCTACCGACGGAAATGAGGCTTCCTTTAATCAGGCGATATTGATTCAGCAGACTGAGCTGGATAGTCAAAAAGAGATATACGAAGCTAAACTGGCCGAGCAGCGGGAGAGCTTTCAAATCGCACTTCAAGAACTTCATCAGCAAGTCGAAGACTTGCAAGCCGGTCTCAAAGAGGATCAGGACAATCTGGATCAGCTCAGTTTGGAATTAGCAGATCTAGCCGCTGCTGAGCGCACTGGTGAGGGGAAAATAGCCCTGATCTCTGGTGCCTCCTCCGGGATTGGTAGAGCAACAGCCATCCGTCTGGCCATAGCCGGTTACAAGCTCATACTGACTGGCAGACGCCAGGAACGACTTGGAGAATTGGCTAAAGAATTGGCCGAAGAGTACCAGACAGAATCTCAACTACTGGTTTTTGACATCAGAGAACGAATAGCTACACAGCAAGCTATCGATGGGCTTTCGGAGGATTGGCAAGTCATAGATGTCTTAATTAATAATGCCGGCAAAGCCAAAGGCCTTGCCCCTGTACATGAAGGCGAGCTTGATCACTGGGACGAAATGATAGATACCAACTTGAGAGGGCTCTTGTATCTGACCAGAGCAGTTAGTCCAGGTATGGTATCACGCAAGCAAGGTTTCATCGTCAATGTATGCTCAACGGCAGGTAAAGAAGTATACCCCAAAGGGAATGTGTACAATGCGACTAAATACGCTGTAGATGCCCTGACGCATGCCATGCGATTGGACTTAGTTGAGCACGGCGTACGCGTAGGTCAGATTTGCCCTGCTCATGTAGAGGAAACTGAGTTTGCCCTTGTGCGATTCGATGGTGATGAGGAACGCGCCAAGATATACGATGATTTCCAACCGCTCACCAGCCCTGATGTCGCTGAGTCTATCTACTATATGATCAGTCAGCCCGACCATGTAAATATCCTGGACGTAGTACTTCAGGGCAAGCAACAGGCTAGTAGTACCATGATTGTCAGATCTGGTCGGCAGGAAGAATAGATAGATCAATGGTTTAGAGCAAAGACTTTCGCAGAAAACCACAGATTTGGCACCCCTCGGTCTCTTTTAGCCACTTCAATAGTCCGCGATATTCCGCGTTTATCTGCAACCCATTTCACCTTTCATGACATTGTCTGCGTCAAGCAGACGGGCCCATATATAATTGGCCACAGACTTCCACAGAGTACCGCAGACCTGGCGACCGTAGGTTGCTTCAACTGTCCGCGGTACTCCGTGTTTATCTGCGTCCTATTCTACGTTCCGCGAGCCTATCTGCCTGACTGCGTCAGGTCGTACCTATTCCATCCAACTTCAGTGCGACTGGTATATAAAGCAAAAGAGCCTGTCTGGAAATTCCAGACAGGCTCTTATCATTCTTCCACGCTGATGCGTGGGTAAACTTTCATGGGCCAAAAGACCCGCAG
>JBCBVN010000285.1:0-5899 GCA_039817625.1 Bacteroidota bacterium | reverse complement strand
ATTCAGGAGCCCGAGATCGACTATTGTATTTTCGGCCATAGACATCTGCCCATTGATTACACCCTTAGCAACGGTAAAAGCAGATACCTGAATCTGGGCGAGTGGCTACACTACAACAGTTATGTGCGGATGGAGAAGGGCGAAGCAGAGTTGCTAAGGGTGTAATCAATGGGCAGATGTCTATGGCCGAAAATACAATAGTCGATCTCGGGCTCCTGAATCAATTTGCGCTCTGCGTAGGCAACCAGCCATTCCTTTTCTGGTCCGAGAAAGTCCACTTCAGGTGGTTGTGCAGACCGGCTTTTCCCACTGAAGAAGTAGGCGAGCTTCATTGCCATATTCGGATGCAGCCGCGCATAAAACCAGCTGGCCCAAGGGGCATTTATTACCTTTTTCAAGCGCTTGTATCCTTTGTCGCCAGGCCCTAGTCCATCGCCATGAGCCAGGAGTATTTTACGCCCCTGCAATTGGAGTCGCTGGGGCTTTCTGTAAATTTCTTGAACGCCTACTTGGTCTATGAGGTAATCGCGCATCCACATGTCGTGGTTTCCGGTAAATACATATATCGGTATACCGCTATCGGCAATTTCGCTCAGGGCCCCAAAAAACCGCACATACCCCCTGGGTACTACTCGACTCCACTCAAACCAAAATTCAAATAAATCTCCGACCAGATAGAACGCATCTGCGTCTTGTGCACTTTGCTTCAACCAGCGTACAATCTGGCGTTCCCGCTCTTCAGAAGATACGCGAGCATCAACCCCCAGGTGAAAATCAGAAGCAAAATAGATGGCCATGAGGGCGCAAAAATAAGCGCTTGCTAGAAAAGTTGCTGTTCAGGCCTAACCTCAGCGTATTTATTTCGTGGTGATTTCAATGACCCCATTCGCACCTCGTATGCCATAAGCAGCTGTATCGGAGTCTTTAAGCACATTTACTCGCTGAATTTCTTGTACGGGCAGCATGCTGTACAAGTCTGAGTATCCTCCGTTGACGGGTGTTCCATTCACGACAAAAAGCGGCTCGATTCGGCCACCCGAGAGGTTGTTTACCCCTCCTCTTATGAACACCCGGGCATTGACTCCGCTACCCTGAACGCTTACTCCAGCTATTCTTCTCAGGTATTCCGAAAGGTCACGGAGTTCCATACTAGGTTCTTCGATTTGATTGGGGTCTACATTGGCATTTGGCCGTTCAGATGATTCGCTAGTGGCATTGCTGTTCAGTGGAGAACAAGCAACTATTGTGATAGAGAATAAAACAAAAGCTAATACACGCATGACAGAGGCAGTTTTATTTCAAATATAAAGCTTGTTGTTGGTATGAGCAGGCAATGGCAATCTGGAGTTCCGAGCTAGAACTCCAGATTGCATGCTTAGGCAAAATACCCTTACATACCTATGGTGATGTCTCTGCTTACCGGATTGAAAGGGGCATCTACCCGGGCGCCATTCCCATCGACTAGGGTCAGGGTGACGGTATGATCTCCCACTGGCAGATTCTCGAAGAAATAAGGGCGCCATTCGTCTACGGTAAACTTGTTGTTGCCTACCTCAACTTGTATTTTATAATCTTCTCCCAATGCTACGTTGACAGGATAAAAGTCGAGCATGACGCGCTTGGCAGCATCGCCGGCATAGCTACCCTTGGGGCGGCTGTAGAAGAGCATGGCCTCTGGAATACGTTTCTGCTGAGTGATGTTACCGTCCGAAACAGAGATGATCAGAGGTTTTGCCGCATTTGGTTCTTTGATTGACTCGTGATAAGAGCGACTCAGGAAGGCGAGCATATGGTGCTCTCCGTCGGGAAGGTCGTACTCAAAGCTGGCCTCGTATTTTGCTGCGTAGGGCTCATTGTTTACAATCAGGTGTATGTGCTGACCCTGGTCGCTATTGGCGCACATCAACTGGGTGGCGTCTGGTGTCTGCTGTGCCAGCTCATAGCCTTCTTGTCCTCCGTCGTATTCGAAGTTGAACACGCCATTTTCGTAGGTCATACCTGTAATGGCAGCCCCAGGATAACTCTGGGTAGTAGGCATAGGCGTAAGTGTGATCGGCTCGGTGGCTGGTGCTTCTGTTTCAGCTTCCTCGGTGGTTTGATCTTCTGTCTGATCGGTTTGATCATTGGCATCGCTACCGCAGGCAACGGCTAGGAGTAGCATCAATAGTAGGATAGAGAGTCTCATTTTGGCTGATTGCATTTTAGTGTGCTGCCCAAATCGGGCATCGAGTAGGGAACGGGCTTATCCAATATCAGGTTCAATAATGGTGCCCCACAGTCACTATGGTTAAATAAGTCCAATATGCTGCCAAGTCTAAGCAGCAACTTGTATTTTCGCGGCATGAGACTTCTCCCCTTTATTTTACTGAGCGGGCTATTGAGCCTGAATGTAGCAGAACATGAATGTCCTTGTCTAGAGGATTTAAACTATACCGTAGAGCTGATCGCAGAGCAGCATCCTGGCTATAGCTATTTTAGCAAGCGCGAGTGGGGTGAGCGCTTTGAAGAAGGATTGGCTCAATTGCGTACGGAGCTGCAGGACCAATGTCAGTTGGGGCAGACGGACTGCATCGGATACTTCAACCGACTTTTTGAGCTCATCCCAGACAAGCATCTCCGTGCTCGGGAACAGAGTAGAGAAGAGGCGCGAGCAGCTAATCCACGCCCGTTGATAGCTACCTTCAACGCAGTTGCAGAAGGTACTGCATCCATTGAATTGTCGAGTTTCAGCAGCCAGCATACAGAAGCTCTTGATTCTTTCTATACCTACGTAGAAGCTCAGTTGCCGGATTATTCAAAAATCGTGATTGACCTAAGATCCAATGGTGGTGGCCGGAAGACCAATATGGAAGCACTCGCTAAATTGATTCGCGACAATAAATCGGGGATCAGTCAGGTCGCTATTCTTCAGACTTACCGCACAGGAAGTGCTGCCGAACAGTTCTTGTTTGCAGCCCGACAGGGTATGGGTGGACGCGTACGCACTTTTGGCCAAAATTCCTACGGTGCTCTCGCCTATGGAGGAACAGAACCACAGGTAACTCCACACCTTGGCATTCACTTTCGCTTACCAACCGTTGTTTTCAGGCGTTTCCGTCCTTACGAGCGGGTGGGGGTAGAGCCTGACGTGCAGACCCAAAACGGCCGCGAAGTTGCTGCAGCTATGGCATGGCTGGCCGGATAATTCATACATCGAGTTTCCTGCTTGGTTTATCGAACCGGTTTTCCCTTTTGGAAAGCCCGGACGATTTTGATGTAAAACCCTTCAAGCCATGCAGTTTCACGCCATTAATGCCATCAATAGAAATCGGAAGCTACAGACTTCTCAGAGGCGCAGTTTTCTGAACCAGCCCAGAGAGATAAAGCTTCCCAAGGGAAATCGTCATCAGGATAAGAGCGATAGAACGAGGTATTTGCTGCGAAAAAGCACCAGGGCCGAATTTTGGCTAACCCTTATTTGCTTAGCCGGGATAGCTGCGCTGCTCGCCTTCGTGATCAGCCTGTTTTTCTAAAAGGGCGATTCTCCTGCGCATCTTTATCCCCTCGTATACCATAAAAAGAAGCAAGCCTGTGTATTCTACAATAACTAGCCACAACTGTTCCTGATAGGGAGTGGTCAGGTAAGTCGCATAGGTAAGACATATCAATGCTGACCAAATAATTGGGAATCGCCATGTGGTAAATACGCACAACACGATAGGCACAGCCAGATACCACGGATGAACGGTTGTTGCACACAATAGGTAAATGACGAAAGCCCACATCCAAGCATTGGGAAGCGCTTTCCATGATTTCGAATTGTGCCATTGCGGGAAACGCAATCCCCGTTCTAATAAGGCAAATAATAAGATACCTAAAGCTCCAATTCTCGCTAGTAGTGGCCCAAAAAAGGCGACTTGGTTGGATTCGTAAGCCCAATATCCGTAAGAACGGGCCAGGTAATACAGACTGGCATTAAACTCGAACCTGCGGAAGTACAAATCAAAGGACTGGCCGAAGTTTTCAAAAAAACCGGCAAATACCAGCGGTAAAAAAGACAGGATCAGCACCAGCGCAAAAGAAAGGGCAAATGCTAGAGCGGAAGTAATCCTGGCAGCATTAAAATGGCTGAATGATTCTCGCCGTCTCGCCAGCCGCCATGATGATGGCCACAGCCTTTTTACGAGAAACGGCAACAATAATAATGGCAATAGCTTGCTAGCTACCGACAAGGCCATGGCTCCACCAGCTGCCCACCATCTGGTTTTGAGCATGCACCATAATGCGAGCAATAAAAAGAAGATCATGGCTCCCTCGAAATGAATATTGCCGACTATTTCAATGATGATGAGCGGATTCAGCCAATACAGAAATAGGCGAGTGCGTGGCAGCTTGTAGTGAGTCAGGATGCGCAAGATGAGCCATGCTGTACCCAACTCAAAGGCCAACAATATCAGTTTCATGACGATGGATGCACCATACCAGCTGTTGGGGCTTATCCAAACGGCCAGGCTGAAGGTGCCCTGCGCAACCGGTGGATAAATGGTGTAATATCCCGGTGAATTGAGCAAATCGAACAGCTGCTGACTGAGTCCTTCTACCTGATTTTCTGCCTCCAGATAAAAGGCGGGGAGCTCAGCAAAAGGGTTGATTCCAGATCGAATGAGCTGCCCATCCCAGATGAATCTATACAAGTCATCACTGAGGGTAGGAAATGAAAAAACCAACGCCAAACGAACGAAAATGCCAAGGCTAAGGAAAAAACTGAAATGCTGCGCCTGAGTACGATCTTGAGAAATTAGCCAGGCATAGCCCACAAATGATGCGCCAAAAGCCAGCATCAGGTGCCAGGCTATGGTCCGATCAAGCCCGAAACCAGCAAAGAGAAGACCACCGAGTAAGAGGATGGCTATAAGCGCTCGATGCATAAAAGACGGAAGTTTGGCATTGGAACGCCAAACTTCCGAAATAAATCGTTTGCCCGATAAGCCGGATTCTGTCGCGGCCCACCATTTATCTAGTCCCGCCGTTACCAACGGGATCTATCTACCTACCCTCGCCGCTGGAGAAGCCGCCGGGTCGACGGCCGTCCCGATTGGATCAGGACGCGACGATGCTTGGTATTTCAACTCACGGGGTTTACCCACAACTCATATTACTATGCGTTGGCGTGCGCTCTTACCGCACGTTTTCACCCTTACCCTCGACTAGGTCGATGGCGGTTTGTTTTCTGTGGCACTGTCCGTAAGTAGAAGATTTCTCTTCTACCCCCCGGCCGTTAGCCGGCGTGATACCCTGCGTTGTCCGGACTTTCCTCTGGCCGAATTGAGATTCGACAAGCGGTGGACTAGGCAACGATACTGTAATAATGATATCGGACTTGAAAGAGTTGCCCATGTCGCTTTGTATATTTGTTGTTGCAAAACTTAAACCTCATGAAATCAATAATCACGGGCCTTTTACTGGGCTTGCTGTTCTTGCCAGCAAGTCATGCCCAAACAGAGGATCACAGTGTGGCCAGGCAGTGGAATGAAGTCCTGCTGGAAGGTATACGGGGAGACAGAGCGCGACCTGTTGTCCATGCCAGAAATCTATATCACATTTCGGCAGCCATGTACGATACCTGGGCGGCGATCACGGGTCGCGGAGACTTTGTCTTCCTGGGCCGAACTTTCGGTAGCTATGAATTCACCTTTGATGAGTCAGCCATGGGTGATTATGGCGATGAAGCTGAAGCTCTTGACGAGGCCATCAGCTATGCTGCTTATCAGATTATCAGGCAAAGATTTTTTGGCGGCGCAGGTCAGGCTGCTGCCGGCGAACTCATGGTTGAACTTGGCTATGATACCACCATTGTATCACCCAATTATACCAGCGATGTGCCAGCTCATCTGGGTAATTACATCGCAGAGATGGTATT
>JBCBVN010000284.1:0-5901 GCA_039817625.1 Bacteroidota bacterium | reverse complement strand
CAAATCCGCTATTGAAAATAATGGATTTGACGATGAGGCACCAAACCAAATTACCTGTCCGCCAGATGACGGTATCGTTTTTGAACCCATTGAGGCACTATCGGCCTTTGAGGGCGATGAGCTCTTTGGTACCTGGACTTTGGAAGTCAGTGCTAGCCAGACCCTGGGTAGTGCTGGAGCTATTAATAGCTGGGAGATTGAATTCTGCGCAGCTAGCTCACCGTCTTCACCAGAGCTGATCAGGCTAGAGGTGCTGGAATGCCCTCCAGGGGAAGGTAATGCGATCACCGATAATACACTAGAGGCAACAGATGCAAACTTCGGTCCTGAAGAGTTGACCTACACTTTAGTACGGGAGCCTAGTTTCGGATACCTCAGACGGATTGCTAGTGACGAGCGAGTAGAGGTCGGTGAAACCTTCACCCAGGCTGAGCTCAATGGAAATGTCATCGGTTACCGAAACACTGATCCAGATGCAACTGACGATAGCTGGAGATTTGTCGTATCTAACCCAGAGGGTGGGTATATATCTATCACACAGCAGGATATTTCTATTTTCGAAGGAGCAACGACAAGCACTTCGAATATTATTGAAGAGTTGGGTGTCGAGTTATTTCCCAACCCTGTAGAGAATCGCCTGGAAGTCAGATGGGCCGATGGGTTGAGAACTGATCTGCCATTAGCACTTTACGATCAGGCTGGTAAGCGAGTGTTTAGCTCTCTTCTCCGTCAGGGACAGCGGCAATACACCATAGATATGGGTAGTCTGCCCGCAGCGACTTATTGGCTGCGCATAGGCGATGAAGCATTGCCTGTAATCAAGCGATAAAAGCTACCAACGAAATTGTGACAAGCCCGATTCGGTACACACCGAATCGGGCTTATCTTTGCGTGCTATTATGCTAAGACTCCTGGATCGATATATTGCTGGAAAGTTCGTTCGGACCTTTCTCTTTACGGTCCTGATCTTTTCCATGATCAGCCTGATCATAGATTTTAGTGAGAAGATCGAGCGATTTATTGAATCAGGGATTACCCGATCGCAGGTTGTTTTTGAGTATTTCCCAACTTTCTTAGTATTTATACTAGGCCTGCTGTGGCCAATGATCACCCTGATATCAGTTGTTTTCTTCACGGGTAGATTGGCAGGGAATTCCGAAATTCTGAGTATTCTGAATGCTGGAGTCAGCTTCAGAAGACTACTGAGACCATATCTCTTAGTAAGTGGTGTACTTACATTGATTTATCTGTTTGGAGCACACTACGTCATCCCCAAGTCCAATTTCCATCGATTGGGGATTGAGCGGGAATATTTTGGTGGCGATAAAGATGAAGGAGAAAATCAGAATGTGCACTTTATGGTAGCTCCTAATACGGTTGCATTCTTCAGGATATATCGGAAAAACGACAGTACAGCATCAGATTTGCGACTAGAGCAGTATGTAGATCACGAGTTGAAGTCTGTTTTAAAGGCGAGAAATGCGAAATATCTCGGAGGTAAGCCGCACAAATGGGAAATTCGGAACTATACGATCCGGAGTTTCAGCGAGGAATTTGAACAGGAATTTGAGCAAAATACCAGATCGCCCTTGGATACGCTCATCGATGTAGGCCCGGAAGACTTCATCGACTATGAAGAGCAGCAGTTTAGCATGACGAGTTCAGAGCTTCTGGCCTATATCGATCAGCAAAAAAGGCGAGGGGCAGGAAACGTGCGCAAATACCAGGTAGAATGGGCCAGAAGGTTGAGCGAGCCATTCACCATCCTGATCCTTACCCTAATCGGTGTTGCCGTGGCTGGAAGGAAGACCAGAGGTGGAATCGGGATACAGTTGGCTGCGGGAATGTTCATTGGTGCTTTGTTCGTATTCATGAGTAGATTCATCTCTATCATCAGCCTGAGTTCGCCCATTCCGCCCATTATAACAATGTGGATACCAAACATTTGCTTCGCCTTGGCGGCCTTCTGGTTGATCGGAAGAGCCCAAAAGTAGGCTTGAGGCAGTTAATCCTAATGTCAAATTTCAATTTTTTCTGAAAATTCAGAAAATTGTCGAATTTTTGGGTGCATTTTGTTATGTATTGATTTTCAATGATTTAAAGATGAATATTCTTTTCTATTGACGGAATGAATAGGAGAATGGCACTTATCGGTCACTAAGAATGTTGTTATTTATTCAAGTTTCTTCTACTTTTGGTTCGACAAAATTAGCCCCCTAATCTACAACCATAACCATGTCTCAAATTGAATTTAACGCACAGTTTGACCAAATGACCGGAATGCTCCAGTCGTTTGCGTATAATCTGACCAAGAACGCGGAAGACGCTAAGGACCTATACCAGGAAACTGCGTTTAGAGCTATGACCAACCGAGATAAGTTCCGGATGGGTACCAACTTGAAGGCGTGGCTCTTCACTATAATGAAGAATATCTTCATTAATAACTACCGTAAGAAGATGAAGGCCAACACCATCATGGATAATACGGATAACCTTTACTATCTCAACTCTGGTCGCCAGACCATCGAGAATGATGGAGATGGAAATATATTGATCAAGGAGCTTCGCCGAATGATTGATCAATTGGACGATAGCACCAGGATACCGTTCCTGATGCACTATCAAGGATATAAGTACCAGGAGATTGCAGATCAGCTAGAGCTGCCACTAGGTACGGTTAAGAGTAGAATTTTCTTTGCGCGGAAAGATTTGAAAGCGCAGATTAAGCGGCAATATGGCAATATCCGTCAGGTGAGCTAGGAGTGCCGCAAGGTATGAGTGCATTATTAGGGAATATGGAACGGAAGCCATATTCCCCTTTTTTTGCTCTATACTCACCTACGGATTAACCCTCGGGGACCTGGAAGCTAAATCCGACCCCATGTATATTTTCGATGTTCAGCCGCTCGTCCTTCTGAAGATACTTACGCAGTCGGCTTATGAATACATCTAGACTTCGACCAAGGAAATAGTCGTTCTTGCCCCAGAGTCTTTCCAGTATAATTCCTCTTTCCAGAATTTGATTGCGGTTTTGAGATAGCAGGTGTAGCAGTTCAGCCTCTCGCCTGGTTAACCTGCGTTCTTCCTCCGTGGGGAGGTGATTGAGCATCTGCTCTTCGAGCTTCAGTCGATATTGGCCGAGTAATTGTGGGTCGAAAGCAGGAGTGGCCGGTCGAATTCTATTTCTCCTCAAGAATACCTCAATACGCAAAATGAGTTCTTCGACGCTGAAAGGCTTAGTGATATAGTCGTCACCGCCAGTCCTAAGGCCCTTAAGTCGATCTTCTTTCAGGCTTTTCGCTGTCAGGAAGAGGATGGGAATATGCTTGTCCTTCTCCCGAATTTGTTCGGCTAATTCGAAACCATCCATTCCGGGCAGCATCACATCTAGCAAGCAGCAATCGAATCTGGCGAGTTGATTGGTAATAGCTTCATGAGCTGTAATGCCATCTGGGCAGTGGGTAACTGAGAAACCGTAGTGTTCAAGTTGGTCTTTGGTGACAAAGCTTAGGCTTTCATCATCCTCGACATAGAGTAGCCGGGCTTTGAATGTACTCATCCGGTAACAGGTTCTTTTATCTGGGCAATAGGTGCCTTGGTTAGGGGTAAAATTAAGTGAAAAGCAGCACCAGGACCTTGCTCGGGTGCTTTGGCATGAACAGACCACCCATGGGCATGGCAAATCTGGCGCACATAGTAGAGTCCCAGGCCGAATCCCTTTACGTCGTGTCGATCACCAGTAGGTTGGCGGTAGAACTTCTCAAAAATCCGTTCTCTCAATTCTGATGGAATACCCGGCCCATAGTCTCGGATAATGACCGAAAGTTCTCGCTGATCGTTCACGGAGGTAGTCATTTCAATTTTGGGCTCACCTTGTAGTCCGTATTTAATGGCATTGTCGAGCAGGCTATGGAGAATATTGGTCAGGTGTAGAGGATCTGCATAGGCTCTAAGCCCGGCTTCTGGCAGCTTGAAATGGAAATGACCACCATGTTCTTCCAATCTCATTTGGGTGGCAGAAACTAGGGGCTTCATTAGACCGTTGAGGTCAACGACCTCGCGTTTTAGCTCGAAGTTGCCCTCTTCTATACGGGCAATCTGCAGGACTTTCTCTACTTGTTCGTTGAGGCGTTCGTATTGCTCATAAATGATATCGGCGTAGCGCTTTAATCTGGGGTTTGCTCCAATTTGTTCATCGCGTTGAAAGACACCAGCTGCTATGCGAATAGTAGAAAGTGGAGTCTTAAACTCATGCGTCATATTGTTGATAAAGTCCTTTTGGAGCTCAGACGAACGCTTCTGGCGCATCATCACAGACATAGCGTATACAAAGAAGGCAAGCACCAGAAGCAATAGCGCACTTAGAAAGGCCACCAGTTGCATTTCACCCCAGATGTGGTTGCTGCGGGTAGGGAATTTTACGCCAAAATAGTAGGTGAAGTCCTCCTCGGGTGGAAGCTGGGTTTCTGCCTCTGGGACGGTGGGCGTTTGCTCGTCTGGAGCGTACGTACAGTAACCACCATAAATCATATCTTCGGTATAACAATCGAAAATGGCATACTCGAAGTCGAGATTTAGTTGTAGCCGATCGAACTCTCGTCTTAGTAAGTACTCCAGCGTCTCTGCATCAATTTCGCTTTCGGTATTGACAACAAAGTAGTTGCTGCTCTGTCGTCTGACAATATCTCTGGGGGGCAACTCACTATGGTTAATGGCAGCCAGTGATTGAGCAACTCTATATAGGGCCAGGTGCGTCTTCTTGGAGAAGTCTTCCTCCCCTTGTGTCCAACTCAATGAAAGCCAATAAGCCTGAGTACCGATTATACCTGCTAGTACAAACAGCCCTAAAAAGAGTACCCACCTGAGTTTGTTTTCCCACATGTCTCTACAAATATGCTTCCTCTTAAACGAGAAGCAGGTATCATTAACAACGTATTAACCGTACCTTTAAGCGTATGAAAGCCGTCATTCCAGTAGCCGGAACAGGGAAACGACTCAGACCGCTGACCTACACGCAGCCAAAACCACTAATTCCAGTAGCAGGTAAACCCATTTTGTCTTTCATCATAGACAAATTGGTCGCTGAGGGTATAACCGAATTCGTTTTCATAATCGGTTACTTAGGAGAGAAAATTCGCGATTGGGTCGAGAAGACCTACCCAGAGCTGACAACCTATTTTGTCACTCAAGACAAGCGCATTGGCTCCGCCCATGCCATATGGCTCGGTAGAGAATATTACCAGGATGCCGATGAATTATTCATCTTCTTTGGAGACGCTATTATCGATGCAGATCTAAAAGCTTTCATCAACTCGCCGGTAAGTGCGCTGGGCGTTATGAAAGTGGAAGACCCGAGAAAGTTTGGTGTAGTAGAGCTCGATCAGGATGGTCAGGTTAAACGATTGGTAGAAAAGCCAACCATACCCAAGTCAAACCTGGCCATGGTTGGCTGCTACAAGATCAATGAAGTAGATAAGTTCTTGGAAGCCTGTAGCTATAATCTGGAAAATGGACTGCGCAGTATCGGTGAATATCCCCTGACAGATGCATTGCAAAGGATGCACGAATGGGGCACACAGCTGGACACGATAAAAGTCGACAACTGGTTTGACTGTGGTCGCCGGGAAGTCTTGCTCGAAACCAATGCAACTTTCCTGGAGCGGCCGGGCTTCGCTACCGACGACCCGCCACCGTTTTACAACAGCATTATCATTCATCCGGTACATATTGGTCCTGGCTGCACCATTTCCAATAGCATTGTTGGCCCTCATGTGACCATTGGAGCAAATACGACCATAAATGCATCCATTATCAGGAATGGTATTTCCTCAGAATCTCCATCTACTTCTGAAAGATCATCAAGTAGCCTGAGCATGGGTTCTAACTCTCGTTTTTTACGTT
>JBCBVN010000283.1:0-5915 GCA_039817625.1 Bacteroidota bacterium | reverse complement strand
ATGAGCAACGAATCGCAGCCTTAGACAACTCAAAAGACATTAATGGGCTAGCCTGGACACACAATAATTTCGGTTTGTACTTGCAAAGATCTGGGCAGCACGAAAAAGCCATTGCGGAATTGGATCGAGGCTTGGCATGTATTCCTAGCCTGGAAGATGACAAGTATCTGAATGTCTACGTCAATTTACTAGAGACTAAATCTCATTCCCTAATCGAAACTGATCATTTTGAGGATGCACTCCATCATCTGAAGCGAACATACTTTGCACGAAAAAAAATGCAACGCTATGCTGGGGCCATGCAAGCACTAAACTACATCATCAGCTACTTGATGGAAAAAGATAGGCATCAGGAAGCTTACCGCTTCTTTATGGATGAACTGTCTTATATCGAAACTAATGATGGTTTGACAAGTCGATCATATAGTTTGTATCTAAACGCAGCTCATCTATTTGAGAATATGGGGTTAAAAAACAATGCAAAGTACTTTCGCGATGCTTACAACGCCTATGCGGCAGATTATCTACTACCGTTAGCAGAAGCCAAATCACAAACACCAAAAGAACTGAGCGAGCAAATCCTCCTACAAAACAGAGCTTACGAACAAGATATTTTGATTGCTCAATTGGAAGCGGAGCAACTGCGAAAAGAGCTGAGGGCCCGACAATATGGTATTATAGCCTTAGGACTTTTCTTTCTAGTGCTCAGCTTAGCCGGTTTTGGCTGGTGGTGGAGACGCCAAAGAACCGAAAAGGAGCAAAAACGAGCAGAAGCTGATCAAAGGCGCATACTGAAGTTGGAAAACGAAAACCTGAAATACAGTGTAGCAAACCAGGAGAAAGATATCAAGAGGTTAGCTGCAGATAATCGCTTGCGCACAAAACTCAAGCGCGATTTGCTACAGCGAATTGACCAGATATCTTCATTGGCGAGCCAGGAAAAGGACTTCCAGCTCGATAAACTGCGCAGAGAATTATCCTCCACCGTAGATAACCAGGAGTCCATATCAGATTTACAAGACCGAGTTGAAACAATCAATTCAGCGTTTGAAGATAGCCTTAGGGCAAGAGTGCCTGGGATCACAGCACAGGAAGTCCGCTTTTGCAGTTTAATACGCCTGGGTATGGACAATCAGCAAATTGCCAAACTCCTCAACAAATCTGATACGACTATGAGAACCTACAAGCATCGCATCAATAAAAAAGCAGGACTTACCGGTAGAGATGCACTGAGAAAACTGATAGAAAGTTTATGAGGCTGTAAACCATACAGGAAGAACAGCGCATTAAGATCCAAATACTCGTGTTTAGGCTAGGACATCTTGACTAGCTAGCCCGTGAAATGTTTGAAACGAATTGAAACGTTTATTTTTAACGTCCGATATGCCCCACACCCTAATTTTAGGATTATTAATATACATGGACGAAACACTACGAGATTAACCAACTGGCAAACGAGCCCGAATAAGCAAATAAGGATACTAGATACCAGCATTGAAGCTATTCAAGTATAACCCCAAAGACTACACAGTGATTGTTGATTTGCGAGGGTCTGCCTGGAATATACAGGCAGGCTCTCGTGTTTTTTAGCCGTACAATTTAGTAGAGAGCTTATTGATTAGGGAAACATGGTATACTTTTGGGTGGAGTTAAACAACTGCATTGCAAAATCCAGACAACGTTTGTGAGGAGAAGACCTTCGAAAAGCTGTTTCAGCAACTGGGGCATGGTCTTCACAATTTCCTATACTACAAAACGGGGGATATAAAGCGAGCGGAAGACCTCAGTCAAGAGGCGTGGCTTAGACTCTGGAATGCCTGTGCCAAAGTAAACCCAGAAAAGGCAAAAAGCTTTCTCTTTAAAATAGCCAACAATTTATTCCTGGACGAAGCTAAACACCGCAAAGTCGTAATAAAATTTGCCCAGCAGAATCCAACTTCTTCGGAGACCTACGAATCTCCTGAATTCAAAATGGAAGAGACCGAGTTTTATCAGCAACTGCAATCGGCTATTGCAGCCCTACCCGAAAAAAACAGAATTGTCTTTCTGATGAATCGCATAGATAAACTGACCTACAGGGAGATAGCTGAAAGGCTCGAAATCAGTCAGAAAGCAGTAGAAAAGCGCATGTCAAAGGCGCTGGTAGAACTGAGAAAACTCACCCAGAACATTTGAGATGGACAGATTCTTTTCAGATTCGAGTAGGGTAAAACCAAATAAAACCGTTAGCTGATTATGGAGTCTAACCAACAGCCCAATTTTGCTGATGAGACCTTGCTCGCCCGCTGGCTGAGTGGAGATGTAACCGAAGCGGAAAAGCAAGAGGTGGAAGGACATCCACATTTTGAAGATTGGAAGCGTCTGATCCAAGCCACCGACAGGTTTGAGGCACCAGCCTATCAGGCTAATCAGTCCTGGAAACAATTAAAGGCGGCAAGAGAAAAACCCGCTCCAACGGTCAAAGTCCGTAGCTTGAATAGCTGGGTCGCGTGGGCAGCTGCTCTGGTTGGTTTGGCGCTTATCTCCTACTTTTTATGGCCAGCAGCCGCTGCATCAATTTTGCAGACTGGTACAGGTGATCAGATGGTACAGCGGCTGCCAGACGGTTCGACGGTGAGGCTTAATGCCGAATCTGAACTAAACTATACGATTACCGACAAAGAAGAAAACCGTCGACTCAACTTAAAAGGTGAGGCCTTCTTCTCCGTTTCAAAAGGTGCCGAATTTGTAGTAGAAACCAGCAGAGGTACAGTTCAAGTACTAGGCACAGAATTCAATGTTTACGCCCGCGAGTCCGACTTCTGGGTAAACTGCCTCGAAGGCAGCGTAGCCGTTCGTTCTAATGAAGGAGAGAAACAGGAGATTAATGCCGGTGAAAGTGCCTACTTACTGCCCAATGGCCGACTGGTCAGAAGAAGCAACCAGGTATTGGCAGAACCGAGCTGGTGGAATGGACAAACCCAATTTAGAGAGGCCAATCTGAAAGATGTACTGGCTGAATTTTCTCGTCAATACCCTATAGAGATTATCTACGAAGAATTGCCCACTAAGAAATATACCGGCCCCCTACCCCACAATGAAGCTGAGGCTGCACTGGAATTAATCAGTACAGCCATGGGTTTGTCGTACACTTTTGTGGATGACAAAACAGTAAGACTTAATTTGGTGGCAGAATAATGCCATGATTCGAGTACTCAGTTTGTTATTTGTTGTTATTGGTTTAGGTGGGTCTTTGCCAGCTCAGGACCGACCGAACATGAGCTGGCAATGTATGCAATGTGAGTTGGCAGATGTACTATCACACCTAGAGGAAGTTTTCAAGCTGAGCTTTGCCTACGAAAGCAGCCTGGTCTCAGACAAGCACGTCAATGTCGATTTAAGAGACGAAGCTTTGATCCCTGCACTAGACAAAATATTAGCGGACACAGACATTGCATACCAGATCATCAACGACAGCTACATCGTTTTAAATCAGGTACAAACCAATCTTGATGAAGCGCCATTAGTCACACAAATCGAAGCTTGTGGTACAATAGTAGATGGACTCCTTCAGGAGCCACTGGTTGGCGCATATATTTCCGTAGCCAATGGATCTACAGGGACACAAACCGACTTAGATGGAAAATTCACCTTAGTTTTTGATGAGCAAGCCACTGCAACCGTAAGCTATTTGGGCTATAAAAGCCAAGAAATTCCACTGAGTACACTCGCATCTCCGACATGTCCTACTATTGAGCTGGAGCTTGACGTACAGACTATGCCCATAGCTGTCATCAGCGAGTTTACCGTTGACATGCTCAAACCTGAACCAAGCAAAAACAGGTATCGCTTTGAGCCCCTTGACATTCCCACCTTACCCGGATGGGGCGAGCCCGACTTACTCAGATCCCTGCAGCTTTTGCCGGGCATCAGTTCGCCAGACGGTACGGCCAGCAACTTGCAGATCAGAGGAAGCAACTCAGATCAAAATCTGATTCTTTGGGACGGTATCACCATCTATCAATCTGGGCATTTCTTCGGCCAGTACTCAGCTTTCAATCCTTACTTAATCGAGTCTGTAGACGTTTACCGCGGAGGTTTTGACGCCGACTTTGGCGGTAGGCTGGCTGGAGTGATCGACATTAATAGTACGGCTAAGCTAGATGCTGAACCCAGATTCGGTTTTGGTGCCAATCTGGTGAGTGCCCATGCGCTGGCAGAATTGCCGTTGGTGGCCAACAAGCTCAGCCTGACGCTTGGATACCGTCGTTCATTTGCCGATCTTTTTCCAAGTGGTACCTATAGAAAACTTTTTGATGTAGTCTTTCAGAACAGCCGCCTGACAGACAACGAAACTGAAGTGGCCAACCTGGGCATCGAAGATTCCCAAGTCAGGACCGACTTCTACTTTCAAGACCTCAATGCACGCTTGAACTGGAAGATTGATGAGGACAATCGCTTTGGTTTTAGCGCCTACTCGGGGCAAGACCGATTTAACTATGACTTTGAGGTGTTCAATCTCGGGTCGGAAGATGAGCTGGATATCGGAAACTGGGGACTAAGTAGCTGGTATGAACGCGACTGGTCAGAAAAATCCAGGAGCTGGGTCCGGCTGGCCTACAGCAACTTCAGGCGCAACTACCAGCTGTCTTATAGCTTCGACATTAGTACCGATCCAGATGCCAATACCATAGCCCAAGACAATGCCATAGGCGATCTCAACCTTTCCTGGCGCCATGAGTGGGATCTGGGCAGTAAACATCAGCTACGCATAGGTGGGCAACTGCTCACTCAGCGATTGGACTTCAGCTACGCCCAGCAAAATGCACAGGACGAGCAATCATTTACAGGCTTTGACTTTACGGCCAAAACAGAGGCCTGGCATGCCACCTATATCTGGAAGCCCAGCGAGCAGTGGGATTTTTCTTTTGGCTTACGCAGGGTCGGCTTCCTCAGCCAGCTGGCCGACACCATCCCCTTACTCTCCGACAATTCCTGGCAACCTCGGTGGCGAATGCTTTGGCGCGATAAGAAGCTTCCTCTCACCATCAAATTGGCAGGAGGCTGGTATCGGCAGTTCTTATATCAGGTGCCTTTGGCGCTCGACGAGCTGAGTAGCGATGACGAGTTGTGGGTCATGGCCAGCAATTATTTCCCCAGTCTTCGAAGTCGGGACTGGCAGCTAGAAATAGCGCTTCATGCCGGAAATTTTTACCTCTCTGCCGAGTATTTCAGCAAATTCACCAACAACATATCGGCCAGAGATTTTTCCGTCGCATTTGATCCTGAAGATCCACTAAGATTCCGTGGAACAGCCCAGGCTCAAGGAGTCGATGTACTTATTAAGTATCGATACCGATCTTATCGATCCTGGCTGGCCTACTCCCTGACTCAGGTTGATCAAACCTTCGAGGCTAATGGTGAACGTATCGTCTTACCACCAGACTTTGATCAGAGACACCGCCTCAATTTCACGCACATGCTCAGCTTGCCCAAGTGGGAGTTTTCACTCAATTGGCAGTACAGCAGCGGCCGACCTTTTACTCAGCCTATCGGCATCAATACACAAGAATTCAACAATGAAATCGGGTATTTACTCGATTACGATTTACCTAACCAGAATAGGCTTCCCGCCAATCACCGCCTGGATATAGCCGCCAACTACAAATTCAAGCAGCCGGGCTGGCAAGGCAAAGTTGGCTTATCGGTATACAATGTCTACAACCAGTACAACGCCTTCGATTACGATCATTATGTTCTGCCGCCAGACGAGGAACTCAACCGAAATGATCCCGAAATCGTCAGACTGGAACGCAGAATGCTAGGCTTTACCCCCAACTTGTTTTTACAGCTGGAATGGTGATTTATAGCCATTTTAAAAAAAAATCGGGAAAAAATCATCTTCCCGTTAGGGTATCCGCTGACTAGCTCGTTCT
>JBCBVN010000282.1:0-5918 GCA_039817625.1 Bacteroidota bacterium | reverse complement strand
CGATAAAATAATGCTGTGGCGCTTTACTAATCTCTTTTTCTTTATTTCTAAAAAATGGTGTGACGGAAGCAGTGATAAAAGTTTTCTCGCTGTACCAAAGATAGTTCTTTAGCGTAGGTGTACTGAGTCCCACTTGATTAGATAAGGATGCATAATTGATAGAGTAGCCAACACGGTTCGCTAGTATTTGAAGTAAAGTAACAAAGTTGACAGACTTATTGAGTTGTAATAATGCCTGTATATCTCGTTCTATATATCCTTGATAAATTTCATTCAAAGCTTGGTTTTTATCTCTTTCGGATTCTGCCGTAACCACTCTGGGATAACCACCGTAATTCATATACTCCTCCAGTATAGAATTGGCTAGCATGGGATGTATCAATAAGAATTCCTGTATGCTCTCTTCGTATTCGTAGGCTGTTCGATAATTAATGAATTCTTTCAGCCCGACTGTTAGCAATCGGAAATTGCGTTTTCGACCAACTAAACTCTCAGCAATCTTCTCTTTTAACTCAAGGCTGCCTGAACCTGTTACCACTAGCTTGTGTTTCAGCCCTTTATCATAAATGCCTTTTAAAAAAAGCCCTGCATTTTCTAGTCGCTGGATCTCGTCAATGAAAACAATATGGGGTATATCTGCTGTCTTTAAGGCTAACCTTTTCAAAAATAAACTTTGGCTGGTAAACCACGAGCTGTCTTGATCAAAGTCAAGGTTTAGGAAGAGAGATGGCTTTCCAACAGCCTCTTGCTCGCTTGCAAGCTGCTTTAGCAAGGTAGTTTTCCCTGCCTGCCTTGGGCCAATAACAAGAGTAATTTCAGGCTCATCGAGGTGGTTTCTAAGCTCTTGAAGTAATTTCCTCTTTACCCGGTAGTCTAAAACCATCACACAATTTACAATTTAACCCAGTTAAATGCAAAATACAGTTGTGTTTTAACTGGGTTAACTCATAAAGGCCGCTCCATCACGTAGTCTTCCATCAGGTAGCCCTGGCCGATATCCGTATCTACTTGATCTACGACTTTGAATCCGAGTTTTTTGTAGAACCCGATGGCCACGTTTTTCCTATTGACATCCAACCTCAGCACTTGCTGACCGGCAGCGCCTGCGATTGAACTTACGTGATCAACCATCAAACGGCCATATCCTTTCCCTTGCCGATTGGGCAAAGCATACAGCTTGTGGATCTTGGTTGTACCCGGAAGGTAATCGAACTCGTGGCTGACAAAGCCAACGGGCTCTCCAGCTTCATGAAGTATATTAAAAATATGTCCACGCTCTTCGACTTGCTGCCGAAGTGACTCGACACTGTACATCATATCGAGCATGTAAGTCAATTGGCCGTGGCTAATCATTTCGCCGTAGGCTACCGGCCAGGTGATGTGTGCTATTTGGCGTACTATAGCTAGGTCATCAACAGACGCTTGCTGCATAATGGCTTCCACCTGCGTAAGTCTAAATGGATTCTTGTAATTGCTTCAACTCATCCCACTGCCCGTCCCGGGCCAGAGCCGCTTGTGGGGGCCAACTGGAAGGATCGTGCATGCGGTAGCGCGAGCCAGCTTGCTCTAGCATGGCTTTGAGGTCATCCACCTGCTGATCTGCCAGCTTAGCCATGTTGTCTATACCGTTCTCTTTCAAAATAGCTGCAATCTTTGGGCCAATTCCGTCAATAAAGGTCAGCTTATCGGGCCGATAGCCTTTAGGCGGTTCCTCTTGCTGGGCTACCACCGTGACCGAAGCCAGATTTTGTGCCTGCCCAACCCAATCGTCTTTGGCGATCACTCCGGGCAAATACTTGAGATCTGCGGTAATTCGCTCGATGTCTTCGGCGTCCCATCCAGCAATTTGTCTGTAGTTGAATATGCCCAGATCATTGAGTTTCTCTTCCAGAAAGGGGCCGATGGTTTGAATTTTCTTCAGGTCATCGCGCTCCGACTCATCTACAATGTGCTTGATCTCTACAACACGCGCCAGCTTAGTATCTACTATGATTTCCGTTTCGCCCGTCGTCTCGCTTTCTCGTGGGCCGGGATCGGTGATGTCGGCGCGAATAACCGTTGGCTCTTCATCATCCATGTCATCATAGAACGGCAGATGCTCGATCTGCGGCCGATGATAGGACCGGTCACCAACAGGTCTGGCAATGGTAGACGACTGCATTTGCGCCAGGCGATCTTCCAGGGCTGCGATGCGGTCTTCTAATGGCTTATTGCCCGTTACTATTTGTCCGTCGCTCAGGGGTGCAGAAGTACCTTGCCGGACTGGTGTATAAGTTGGTCCTCCTTGTGGTGAGTTTTCCAACTGGGCTCTGAGGTTTGCAATTTCGGCGGCTTGCTCTGTAATCGTTTGTTGAGCTGCTGCTTGCTGGGTCTGTAGCTCGCTCAACTCCTGGGCGCGATGTTGATGTGCTTGCTCCTGCTCACGGAGGCGCGCATTCAACTGCTGTACCTCTTCTATGGCTTCAACCTTAGCCTGGCTGGTGCTGGCCAGTTCTCTGGCCAACTTATCTTGTTGTGCCTTGGCTGCCTGGTATTGAGCTTCTGCATCTGTACGACTTCGCTCGGCGAGCAGCAACGCTTTTCGATAGCGCCTCACGGCAAAACCTCTGAGGATATAAGCAATCAAAAGCCCGACGATAAAGGCCAGCGCGATGATGGATAGCACGTACCACAGTTCTTCCTGACTCAGTCCTGAAAAGTAGGCTTGCAACCCGTTGAAAAAGTCCATAAGTTTAATAAGTGGATTAAGCTCGAAATTAGCATTTATTCCTCAGGCCGCAAGTCAAATCGCTTGCGTAGCTCATCTATCATGGGGTTTTGAGCCCGCATATCCAGATACTTTTCCTTGGGGGTCATTCGCTTCTTGGGCTGCGGACGTGATGCCCGTAAGCTTTCATCCAGTTCTGCCCGCAGCGCCAGCCGAGGTGCATTGAGTGCTTCTCGCAGATAGACCATAGCCGAGCGATCTTCTCGTAGCACCGCCAGTGACCGCTGACTCCCCACTCGGGCTCGTATTTCTGAATCGTATGGTTCGAGAATGGCATCTTTCAGCAGGAAATACTGTCCGTTGCCATCCAGTGTTTTCAGGTAGGCTTGCCAGGCTTCCTGTAGCTTTTCCGGAAGGATTTCCGGATCTGCATCACTAGCGGCCTGCCCTTGAGCATTCTGCCTCAACTGAGCGAGCATAGCGTCCTGATCAAGACGGGTCATAGTAGCCGCTGAAGAAGATACCTGAGCTTGCACCTCAGCTCCCCCACTTGCTGGTGATGAAGACTCCTTCTCGGGCTCCGAACCCTCTTCCTGTTCGTCTATCAAAGCTCCCTCAGTTTTTTCGAATGACGCTACTGGCGTTTCAAGGATCTCCCTGCCCGCTGGCGTAGGGCTAGGCACTGGTGAGTCCATTTCTCGCTGATCGGCACCCTGACTATCCTGTTGAAGTGTAGGTCCGGAGATTGGATCTGCTTTTGCCGTCTTTTCAACTTGCTGCTCTTCAGCCTCTTTTACTTCACTTTTTTTTTCTACCCCGTTTACCTGCTCAACTACAGGACTGCCCGCCCTTGCCCGGCGGATACTCGCCATTTTTAGCAGGCATAGCTCTACGTGCAGTGGCTTGTTGTTGGCCATTCTGTATTCTACGTCGCAGTCATTGGCCAGATTTAAAGCGGTCAGTAGCAGGCTGGTATCTGTCAAGGCCGATTGCTGATGGTACTGCTGCCGCAAGCGCTCACCCACTTCCAGAAGTGGCAAAGTCTTGGGGTCTTTCACGACCAGCAGATTTCGCAAATGGCCGGCCAGGCCATTGATAAACAAATCTCCGTCAAAGCCACCGTTCAGGATCTCGCGAAACAGCAGCATGAGGCCAGACCGATCTTCGGTCAGGATGTAATCTACTGCCCGGAAATAGTAATCATAATCGAGGATGTTGAGGTTCTCGACTACTCCTTCGTAAGTGATTCGCTCGCCTGAGCTGGCCGTCATCCTGTCGAAGATGGACAAGGAATCTCGCAGGGCGCCATCAGCCTTCTGAGCAATTAGATGTAAGGCGTCTGTTTCGGCTTCTATACCTTCTTGCTTACAGATTTCCTGCAAGTGCTCGACCATGGCCGGTATCTGTATCCGCTTGAAATCGAATATCTGACAGCGCGACAAAATGGTCGGGATGATCTTGTGCTTCTCTGTGGTGGCCAGTATGAAAATGGCATATGGCGGCGGCTCTTCCAGGGTCTTCAGAAAAGCATTGAAGGCTGCTTGGGAAAGCATGTGCACCTCGTCGATGATAAAGACCTTGTATTGCCCTTGTTGGGGCTGGAAGCGAACCTGCTCGATCAATGCTCTGATGTGGTCTACGCTGTTGTTGCTGGCTGCATCGAGCTCGGTGATGTTGAGCGAGGCATTGGCATTAAACGACTCGCAGCTTCCGCAGCTGTTGCAAGGCTCGAAATCATCCGTTCGGTTCTGACAATTGAGCACCTTGGCC
The DNA here is from genome assembly GCA_039817625.1 of Bacteroidota bacterium. Classification (GTDB taxonomy): domain Bacteria; phylum Bacteroidota; class Bacteroidia; order Chitinophagales; family Saprospiraceae; genus Neolewinella. The sequence goes on along the minus strand of JBCBVN010000282.1, from coordinate 1,441 downwards.
AGTATGCGCGCACAAGTTGTTTTACCAACTCCTCTGGGGCCGCAGAACAGAAAAGCATGAGCCAGGTGATCGGTTTGTAGCGCGTTCTTCAGCGTCTGAGACACGTGCTGCTGCCCCACCACTTCATCAAAGCGAACGGGACGATACTTTCTAGCCGAGACCACGAAGTTGGACATAGGGTAAAGGTAGGATTTTCTAAGTGGGTAGACGAATTTGAAAAAACAACCTACTCCGGCTGCTGCTGAGTCACGCAATGCACCATACCACCGTTTTCATATAGGTTTCGCACATCTATGCCTACAACCGTCCTCGATGGATAGAGGGATTGAATGATTTGGTTGGCGACCACGTCATTAGGGTCATTGTAGTTAGGCACCAGCACCTTGTCATTGGAGACATAATAGTTGATGTATGACCCTTTGTATCCCAGATCTGTGCCATCGGTTTTTTTCACGGTATTCTGGCTCAATGGGACCTGAACGAAAGTGTAGGCTCTCCCGTCCTTATCCGTAGCCGAATACAACTTATTGATGTCTCTTAGGCGGACGTCAAAATCCAGTAAGTCATCTTCGCTCATGGTGACGACGGTCGAAGGATTGGCAAATGCGGCAAAGCCATCAATGTGCTGATCGGTGAGTTCGAGACCAGATCGCCCATCTAACCAAATGAAATGGGTCACCCCAAGATATTTTGTGAAAATTTGCTCTGCTTCTTCCTGGGCCATCCCTGGGTTCCGGTTGCTGTTTAAAATAGAACTCTTGCAGGCCATCAAGGTACCATTCCCATCCATGATTACACTTCCGCCTTCGTTGATCATGGTATCATTCAAATCCACGACAGAGACTCCCTGCTCGAGTCCAATTTTCGAGGGGATTTGATCGCAATTCGTGTATGCTATGGGAAAACCAGATAGCTCATCGACCTTTTCTCCCCAGGCATTGAACCCCCAATCTTGGATAACCAAATTTCCTTCCTGATCCTTCACATAAATCGGGCCATTATCTCTAACCCAAACGTCATCTGTCCGGTGGATTCTGAAGTCTACTCGATTCAATGAAACGCCGTTATTTGTTAGCAGGTCAATAATCCTATCTCTTTCCACCTCATTGTAGGCAATGATGTGTACATTTTCTCCCGTAACCAGCGCACGAGTCATCTCCACCCAAGTCGGATCCAGACTATTTCGATACTCAAGTCCGTACTGATAGTGATGAGGCCATTGCAGCCAGGTGCCTTCGTGGGTTTCACTTTCCTCCGGCATTGTATACAATATGGAATCATTAGACATCATGGAATCGTCCTCTCTTTGGCAATTAGACAGTAGCGCCATGCTCATTAGAAGGAGTGACAGGGTGGTTTTCATGGGTTGTGATTTTGATGATGAAAAGCAAGGTGCTGGCGTGGAGAGTTGGCTAGGACATCATCAACCGATTTATATATT
>JBCBVN010000281.1:0-5920 GCA_039817625.1 Bacteroidota bacterium | reverse complement strand
CATTATGAAATGGTTGACTGGAGGAGCAGTTGGTTAGGGGTTTCGGACTAGAAGAGAAAGTTTCCTTTTCAAGTCCTATCTTTCACCTCCATGAACCAGCAAACACCCACCAGTAAGAAATTCAATCGAATTCTAGTCGCCAATCGAGGCGAGATTGCCATACGTGTATTGAGAGCCGCATCTGAGCTTGGACTGCGAACCGTTGCCATTTACACCTACGAGGATCGATACGGCCTACACCGATATAAAGCTGACGAAAGCTACCAGATCGGTCCGGATGATGAGCCATTGAAGCCCTACATTGATATCGATGCCATCATTAAGCTGGCTGTAGAACGAGAGATTGATGCCATACACCCTGGCTACGGCTTTTTGAGTGAGAATGTAGATTTTGCCCGTGCTTGTCGCGACAATGGTATAGAGTTTGTAGGCCCCGCTCCAGAATCAATGGATCAGCTGGGAGATAAGCTGGCAGCCAAGCGACTGGCGAAGCGAGTGGGTGTACCCCAAATTCCGGGTGCCGAAGTAGATGCCAATGACCCTGAGACTGCCGCCGAGGAAGCGCGGAAAATTGGATATCCCGTTATCATTAAGGCCGCCTCTGGAGGAGGTGGAAGAGGTATGCGCGTAGTCAGAAATGAAAAGGACTTGCGTGTAGAGATTACCGAAGCAGCTGGAGAAGCTGAGAAAGCCTTTGGTGATGGAACGGTTTTTCTGGAAAAGTTCATAGAGAACCCCAGGCACATAGAAGTCCAACTCTTCGGGGACAGACACGGAAATTTGGTCCACTTATTTGAACGAGACTGCTCCGTACAGAGACGATTTCAGAAAGTTGTTGAAATTGCTCCGGCCCCCAATTTGCCTCAGGCAGTTAAAGACCAACTATACGATTATGCCTTACAATTGGGCAGAGCAGTAGGCTACTACTGTGCGGGCACGGTCGAATTCCTGGTAGATGAAGACAACTCCATTTACTTTATCGAAGTCAATCCTCGGATTCAAGTCGAGCATACCGTCACAGAAGAGATCACGGGTATCGATCTGGTCCGGTCACAGTTTTTGGTCACCATGGGCTATCCGCTCAATCACAAGACCATTTTCATTCACGATCAGGAGGACATCCAAGCCAATGGTTTTGCCATCCAGTGTCGGGTAACCACTGAAGACCCGGCCAATGACTTCAAACCTGATTACGGCACGCTAATTGCCTATCGCTCGGCCAGTGGAATGGGCATCAGGCTAGATGCAGGAACTGCTTTTGCCGGAGCGGTTATCAGCCCATTTTTTGATAGCCTTCTCGTCAAGGTTACCGCATCGGGAAGAACATTAAAAGGAGCTGCTCAAAGATTGCATCGAGCCCTGCGCGAGTTTCGGGTCAGAGGCGTACAAACCAATATTGGGTTTTTGCTCAATTTGCTGGAGAATGAGACCTTCCAGCGAGGCGAGGCTACTGTTCGATTTATACCCGAACATCAGCAGCTGCTCAAAGGGCGCAACTTCAAAGATCGAGGCACCAAAATGCTTCGCTACCTGGCTGACATTGTGGTCAATGGCCACCCGGATGTAAGCAGTCCAGACCCCGACAAAGTCTTCCTAGAGCCTGCCGTCCCGGCCTATGATCGCATTTCAGAATTTCCAAAAGGTTCGCGGGATCGCTACCTCGAATTGGGGCGGGAAGGCTTCGTCGATTGGCTAAAGCAGGAAAAACGCATCCACTATACCGATACGACCTTCCGCGATGCCCACCAGAGTCTACTGGCAACCCGCATGCGCAGCTACGACATGCTGAAGGTCGCGGAAAGCTATGCCAAAAGTGGAATAGGCGAACTATTCAGCATGGAAGTATGGGGCGGTGCCACTTTTGATGTAGCCTACAGGTTTCTACACGAAGACCCCTGGCAAAGGCTCGCCGACCTGCGGAAGTCCATTCCAAACACCCTCCTCCAAATGCTGCTCCGGGGTTCAAATGGCGTCGGTTATAAAGCATATCCCGACAACCTGATCGTTCGATTTATTGAACAAGCCGCCGAAACAGGCATCGATATTTTCAGAATCTTCGACTCCCTCAACTGGGTCGAAAATATGCGTGTAAGTATAGAGACGGTCCGAGAGCGCACCAACTCTCTGGCCGAAGCTTGCCTGTGTTATTCGGGAGATATTTCGGACCCCACTAAAACCAAATTCACCCTTCAGTACTATCTCGATTTGGCCAGGCGACTGGAAGATGCGGGCGCGCACATTCTGGCCATCAAAGACATGGCGGGCTTGCTTAAACCTCTGGCTGCTCAGGAATTGATCGGGCGACTCAAAGAAACCGTTGATCTGCCCATTCACTTGCACACCCACGACACCAGTAGCATACAGTCGGCCACCTACATGCAGGCTATTGACGCTGGAGTTGATGTAATAGACCTGGCGATTAGCTCGCTATCCGGGCTTACTGCACAGCCAAGCCTCAACAGTATGGTTGCCATGATGCAGGGACATGAACGAGCAAATAATTTAGACTTACATAGATTGAATGCCTTTAGCGCATACTGGGAGTCGGTTCGCCAGTATTATTATCCATTTGAAACGGAATTAAAGGCAGGAACGGCTTCCATTTACGACAGTGAGATACCCGGCGGGCAGTACAGCAACTTAAGGCCTCAGGCTCGGGGTCTTGGCCTGGAGGATCAGTTCGAGACCATCAAGGAGAACTATAAGATCGCCAACGAAATATTTGGGAACATCATCAAAGTGACGCCCAGCTCCAAGGTGGTGGGTGATATGGCGATGTTCATGACCAGCAATGGCCTGACCAAAGAGGATATCTTTAGCAAAGGAGAACAGCTCGACTTTCCAGACAGTGTCAAATCACTCATGCGAGGTGACTTGGGCCAGATCGAAGGAGGCTTTCCTGCCGAAGTCCAAAAAATGGTGCTTAAAGGCGAAAAGCCTTACACAGAGCGCCCCAACTCTCAGCTGGCACCTATCGACTGGGACACCGCCGCTAGCGAGTATCAGGATAAGTTTGGTGAAGCGCCTACCGACCTTCAGCTTACCTCTTTTCTGCTCTACCCCAAGGTCTATGCTGATTATTTTGAGTTTAAGCGACAGTATGGTGAAGTTAAAGTTCTCCCTACACCTGCCTTTTTCTATCGCCTGCAATCCAATGAGGAAATCATGATCGAAATTGATCAAGGCAAGACCATCACCGTTAAATATCTAAATCGGACTGAACCCGACGATAAAGGGAACAGATTAGTCTTCTTCAACCTCAACGGACAAACACGCTCCATCAAAGTCTTAGATCGAGGGCTACAATTACAGGTGCGCAGCAATAGAAAAGCCGAAGCAGAGGGTGAAGTCGGTTCGCCATTGCAAGGCAACTTAAGTCGCCTGCTCGTCAATGTGGGTGATCAGGTAGAAACCGGCGATCCGCTCTTCGTTATAGAAGCCATGAAAATGGAGAGCACCATTACTGCACCAAAGTCGGGGACCGTACAAGAGATGCCCTTGCCCGCTAAAACGCTGGTCGAGCAAGACGATCTGGTCATCGTGATCTCTTGACCATGCACACTAAACAAACTCGGAGCGCCGCTGGCGCTCCGAGTTGTATGATCAGTTATCCTTTTTTCTTCTGGATTACCGTTGGAGCCGGATGAGTGGCCGTATGCGGTACGAAGGCTTCAGGCGCATTATTCTGAGCAGGAGGCGTTGCCGATGACAAATCTCGAAGCTCAAAGCGACGAGAATTCGATGCATATCGATTAAGCTCACCGACCAGACTTTCTGCACTTCGCCTCAACGAGCGGGTGCGGTCCCGGTTCCATCTGACAGCACCTTCCAACTGGGTCATATAATCAATAACCTGGCTGGGGTTTTCCAGAGCATATTCCACCACAGCCATATTGTATAAGGCAGAGTGGTAATACTTTTGCTCTCTGCGATTGCCTGGATCATAGTTGCCCATCTGGCCAGACCACCAATCCAGATGCGGCTGAAGCTGTGTGCGCAAAGAAGCGACGTCCATTGACCGATCTGCTGGCAGAGCAGCTAAAATAGCCATAGCCTGATTGGCATGAGATTCCCATTCCACGGCATTCTGGGCGCGGTTGCCCTTCGGATACTCGAAAAAGAGGTGATCCGTCTCCACCCGGTGGTCAAAGCGCTCACCTATGGCTTCGTTCATGGCCAGCATACTCTCGGCTAAAACCGTCTGCTGCTCTTCTCTGAGTTTGGTTCCTCTGTTTTCATACCAGCTGTTTTCAGCTTCTGGTATGGAGTTGAATCCTCCGCGCCGTGGATAGCGAATGTGGTCCTCTTCATAGCCGACAACCGCGTCGTACAGAATGGCTCCATCGTATCCTACTACTTCAAGAGTGATGGGAAACTTATAAGTCAGATCTACGTAGTACTTGACCTCTGTGTACTTCGTGCCATCGTCTCGCTCGCGCTCGGTACGTTCTTCCTTTCCCTGCTCGAGAGTAATCAGGAACTCGCCGATGTTGTAGCGAATTTGCAAGTGACCTGGCGTCGTTACCTTACGGAAGTTGAGCATGTTCATCTCTCCGATTATCTCGCCTTTAGTCACACCCATAGATGGCAAGACGTCATAATTGTCAACGACATCTACCGAAAAGGTGGTGAATTCATCGCCAACGGGGGTTTGAGGCAGCAATAAATGGGGTAAGTTAAACCTCGCCTCGCCCACATTTTGGGCAAAAAGTGAAGAGCTAATGACCGCAAAGGCCAATAGCATTTTTATTTGTTTATACATGGATAAGCGTTTTTCTTAAGTCAAATATAAAATCGAACACACAATAAAAAAATCAAGTATAGTATTCGATGATCTTAATAGCATTTTAACCAATTCCTGGATGCAGGGTACCCGTTAGACGGTTTCCTTTCCTTACTTTAGCGATTCTCACACTAATTACCATCTACTTATGGCAACAGCCGTTATACTCGCCTTTGTACTCGGCTATGTGCTCATTGTTTTTGAGCACCCTTTACATCTCGACAAGACCGTTCCCGCCCTACTTATGGGTTCTTTATGTTGGGCACTCCTATCTCTCGGCTTCAACGACGGTAGCCTGAGCGTAGTCGATACGCACGAGCATGTCTTCTCTCTTATGGATGCCGGGCTAGATGCCATCAAAGCACTTTTTGCTAATGGGGCCTCCTTCGCCGACGGTGCCGCACTACTAAGTGGTTTTGAAGATCAGATCGGTCAAATGGGCCTGGCTAATCAGGAATCCCTGATGGACAGCATGACCGAAGTAGTAGACCATATGCACCATGAGCACATCAGTATTACTGAAGCTCATGTACTGGATACTTTCAAAGACGTACAGCACCACGGTTTCGACAATAGCCTACTCCACCATCTGGGCAAAACAGCAGAAATACTCATCTTCCTAATCGGAGCAATGACCATAGTCGAACTCGTAGACCTTCACAAAGGGTTCGATATTCTTAAAGAATGGGTAAATACCCGTTCTAAAGTGAGATTACTATGGATCATGGGAGTTTTAGGCTTCATTCTTTCAGCCATTATCGACAACCTAACGGCCACGATTGTCTTGGTTACGCTACTACGTAAAATCATTCCAGATCGCAATGAACGCCTGTGGTACGCAGGTATGATCGTTATTGCGGCCAATGCAGGTGGCGCCTGGTCGCCCATTGGTGACGTAACCACGACCATGCTTTGGATCGGAGAACGAGTGACGATAGGTGGCCTGGTTCAAAACCTGGTTGTACCCTCTATAGTCTGCTTTGTCATACCCTTCCTCATTGCCTCCAGAATGGAAATTTTCAAGGGTGATGTAACCATGAATAATACGGGACGCGATAAGGCCTCCGCTCGCCTGTTGAGCAGTAAGACCATGTTGTTTTTGGGATTGGGTATGATCGTATTCGTACCCATTTTCAA
>JBCBVN010000280.1:0-5934 GCA_039817625.1 Bacteroidota bacterium | reverse complement strand
GAGAGCTGCATGATTGGTAGTTTTTAGTACATGAAAATATGAGAAAAGCTATTGATTGCAAACAGTTTGTGTTTTAAATAGGTCTAAAAACACGCTTGCCAAGCTTTTGAAATAGTAATGGCGCTAAATATGAGATAGCTAGCAGAGTCAATATTTATTCACAATTTTGGCTGGGTAGAAGGTGCAAACATCTGTAAATCAGTAAATTTGTTTATTTGTAAATTTACGAGTAGCCTTCACAAACCACCGCACCTTCAGAAATCAAACCTTGGAGGCGGTAAACCAGCCTGCCGCATAGCCTGCAAACTCTCTGCCCCCTGACTTTTAGCCAGTTTCTCTCCGTCAGCATCTAATATCAGAGGGTGATGATGAAAAGTGACCGACCTGCGGAAGTCCATAAATCCTAAACAATCGGCCAGGTAAAGCTGAGCAGCCGTAGAAGGAATCAAATCCTCTCCACGGACAATCAGCTGTATGGCAAAATCGATATCATCAGAAAGAGAAGCAATTTGATAGGCAGCTTGCCCATCCTTCTTTCTGACGACAAAGTGCCCCATAGACTGATGTAAATCGATATTGAACGTATCATGCTCTGTTTTCCACTGCATGTGTTTGCCATCAGGAACCAGAATCCGCCAGGCTACTCCCGGATCGTCCAAACTCAATTGCTCATTTCGTTGCTCGCCTCTATATATCCCATCAGAGGATAACTTTTGAATCTCTTTTCGCGAATAAGAACAAGGATAGACAAACCCGAGTCGGCGAAGCTCATCTAAAAGGGCCTGGTAGCGATCTTGTCGCTGCTGCTGTGACCATCGAAGTTCGAATTCCTCTAAAGATGCAGGCCCCTCCTCATATGAAATACCCAACCATTCAAGGGAATCAAAAATATCCTGTAGATATTCTGGTCTGAATCGGGCCCGGTCTATGTCATCTATCCGCAACAGGATATCACCACCTGCCTGCCTGGCCAGATGTTGAGTGAGTAAAAAGTTATAGGCATTACCCCGATGAAGGTAACCTGATGGCGTAGGTGCAATGCGAGTGAAGGGCATGGGACCGTAAAATAAAAGCAATAGCTCGTATAAAAGAAAATGCTGCACAGATCGTTAGACAAAAGCCGTCTGGACATTCCAGAAGAGCTTTGCTAGATCATTTACCCCATGCGCATTTTCTTTCTAATCGTCACATTTTCCCTGACTTCTACTTTTCTATTTGGCCAAACAGACCCTAGGGTTCGGGCGGAAGCTGCTCCTCTAGGGATAGAAAACCTACAAGATATTGATCAGCTCATGATGGTGGTCGAAGGTGTGGGCGCCAGCAGTAGAGAAGACCTGCAACGACAAAACATCAAGGCGTACATGATGCCTGTACGAGAAGCCACAGACGCCAGGCTTGAGTGGGCCTATGTACTGGCCAGCGCGCTCGAATACTATACCAATATCAACCAAAACTACAAGGACAATCTCAGCCCAGACATCATTGCCCTGAGTTTAGCTGCGCAGGGTAATGCGCCCAACATGGAAGCGGGCCTTGGTTTTCTGCGAGATGTAGGTACAGTCAGTTCAGCCATTGTGCCCTATGGAAGCCAAACCATCCCCCCTGCCGTTTACTCTGTACCACGCCGCAAAATTGCCAATTTTGGTTATCTATTTCGATCCACAACACGAGCACGAAACCGAGTCTTTGAGACCAGAAAAGCCCTTTCCAGAGGTAATCCGGTTATTGTAGAGTTAGGTACAGGCAGTGACTTTAATAGCCTGCGCAGTGCCAACTACAGTGCTCCTGCATCTGCTACAGAGTCTCACCATCTCGTCGTTGTAGGCTTTGATGAAACGGCTCGTGAATTTGAGATGCTGGCAGCTAAAGGCCGCGGATGGGGCGATAAAGGCTACATCAGAATTGGCTACGACGATTTTGGGCGCTTGGCTAGTGGTGGGTATGTATTGTTCCCGGGTTAGGAGAGATTAAATAAACCAATGAGGTTTATTCAATCTCTATTCTGCCTCCAGCCGAGTACGCCCCAAACTCAGGCGCATACATGCACTGTATCTGACTAAGACCATTACTGAAGTCGCCTTCTTGAGTGACGAACAAATCGTATTCCAGGGTATGCGTACCTCGAGGCAACTCATCAAAGAAAAAGTTGACTGCAAGATCCGTAGGATTGAAATAGAAACCCAGGCCCGACGAATAGCGGTATCTGCTGAGCTGCTCGACGGGTTCTAGTCCAGCCGCACGTCTGTCTTTCAGATGCACAAAGTCGAGTTCTCGATCCGCTGTCACCACCAATTGTATGCGGAGTCTATCGCCTGTGCGTAATTGAGAGACTTCCTGAATAGGCTCCAGGCGCTCTCCTCGATCCGTATTCACCCGGCGGAAAAGTTTACGTTGTAAGGCCAATGGTCCGTCGGCATCTGCCTGAACCTGATCTATGTCTTCTGTAAACTGCCAGTACATGGCCCCCCACGCAACAGAACTGCCTGAATTGGACAACTCCGCAGTTGCCAGCTCAGTACTAACCGATTCAGCAGGAAGACTCATACGGTAGTAGCCCGTACCTGACTCTGCCCGATTCTGGGCATAGGCCAATTCAGTAGACCATACCGACCTGTCTGCATGAGGTAGATTCACGCCCACCGCATTGGGTGCACCCAACCAGTCGCTACCACCCTGAAGAAGGGCATACACTGCAGCAGCTGTTGATTTAGTGCTACTCCACCGATTGGTACGCTTATTCTGCAGCAACCAGAGTCGCATCTCATTCAGCTCCTCCTGGGTAGCTCCATTGACGAGGAAAGCTTCCATCAGGCGTGTGTGCGTTTCAATGGGTAGCTCATACCAGCGATAACCCCTTCCATACGGCCAGTGCATCCCCAGCTCGTCTTTGCGTAGCGCACGCTCACGCAGGCTGATCATAATCTCTTCAGCTCGACTTGCCTGTCCATCCCAAACAAAGGCGGTAGCCGCCATCGCTTGCTCGTATAGGTTGCGATCTGGCCAGCTATCATCTAGTCTATCTCCGAGGAGGGCCCAGTAGTCGTTGAGGCTTTGTGGAATTTGGAACTTCCGCAGGTCGACGCCCAACTCGTCATTAGTGCTCGCTCGTACTTCATCAGTTGAGAAGTAGCTGCGCAGATAGTAGTAGTGTATTTCTAAGCTTTGCAAGCTGTAGGTCTCTGCCAGGCTATCTGTCAGTTCTCTTCCGCGCAACCAGCGCTGAAAAGCATCGAATCTTTGGTTATCCAGATAATTCAGTCCACGTTCTACAACTCGATCCATCCTAGCCTGCTCATCCTGGTCAAGTACACCCAAAGCTTGTAATCTCGCCAGGCTCTCCAGTACGTAAGCCGTAATGTACGGGCTGACGCGACCACCAGGCATCCAGCTGAAACCGCCATCTTGCATCTGGCGAGCAGCCAGTTCTTGCCAGGTAGTTTCCTGCCGAGCGGCTACTGCCTCCAGATCGAATAGTAAGCCGAGTCGACGGCGCTGCTCGCGTTCATCTTCCGCCTCCCTCAGCCATGGTGTTTCCTCGAGTAGGGCTTCCTTGAGGTCTTGGTTTCGATCTAGCTCGCTCAGCAGGGCTGTGGAGTCTCCTTGCCACTGTTCGAATACCGTACGCCAGGTCGGCTTATTGCGCACCAAATGGTGGCTTATCTGGTTGGCGAAGTACCTATTGACCAACTGTTCGCTACAGTTGTAGGGGTACTCCACCAGATACGGTAGGGATTTTACGGCCAACCAGGCTGGATTGCTCGTCACCTCCAGGCTATAGCCCATATGTGTCAGACTAGCGCTTTGCGCATTGGCTAGAGCCTCCAAAGTGACTGTCTTCCTCTCATTGGCTCGCAGATAGAAGGATTCTGTGCTAGTCAGGAAAATACGGTTGGTCAGTATGGGCATGCGGTCTTGCTCGCCGTCACTATACTCGCCCGAACGAGCGATCACCCGAAAACCAATTTCACCTTTGTCGGCAGCTCCAGCAGGAACACTGATCTCCCATTGCACCACCTGGCTTCCCTGAGGATCGATATTAAAGGCTACCGGATCAGCACGGAGTTGATAATCGGACGTCAGGCGCTCTTCGGTTTCCAGATCAAATAGCTCGAGCTCTGCCAAGCCCGCCAGCGCCTCCTCACTGAGATTACTCACCTTAGCAGTAAATCGTATGCGGTCACCCTCTCTCAGAAATCTGGGCGCATTAGGCAAAATCATCAGCTCTTTCTGCGTCTTGAGCTCGCGACTACTAATGGCATGTGCCAGTTCGCCTGTATGTGCCAGCACCTGAAACTTCCAGCTCGTCAGTGCCTCCGGCGAAGTGAATCTAATCGATACCCTACCCGCTTGATCTGTCAGTAACTCAGGCTGGTAAAAGGCCGTCTCATCGAGGTTGGTACGGAGCGCAACAGGTGGGGCTCCTTGCTCTGGTGATTCTAATGAATCGTCCATACTTGACGTATTACCAGAGCCAGCATTCAATAGCCCCAAAATATCTTCTTCTGTACCTCCTGGCGCGGCAGCGTCTGCACTAAAGTTCACCGGCGCAGCAGAAGGTGGTGGTGCACCTGCCACCCTGACTTCGTCTGCCTCTACTGCTTCTAAAGAGTAGCTCAATATCCGACCTTCACCATACCCTCCCCGACTTCGATATGACCAGTTCAGCGGCCCAAAGTTGAATCTCGGAAGCGTGTAGACCTCTCTCGTACGCTGGCCATTATTGATGTAATAATCAGAGCCTGTCCTACTAGAAAAGGTATTGGGGTCCCTTGGCATTCGCTTGTAGAAATCCGGAAACAGGTTTAGCAGATACCATCCGTGATTCGTGATGGCATCCAGGCTGGCGTCGTACATGGAGGCCAGCACCTGTGCTTCTACAGGTTCGCCTTCGTGATCCTTCACCCGCAATGTCCAGGTTTCCGGCTCACCGGGGCGCAGTCGATCCCTGAATGTCTCGTACTCGATCTGAAGCTCCTTGTCCTTCCACGGCACGTTAAATCGGTATTCGTAGCTATAGTGCCGATTGCGATATACATATTGCAGATAGAAGAGCAGTCCACCCCGATCACCTTCTGTAACCGCGTAGGAAAAGCTCGTTCCATTGCTTAGCATTCGGTCGTTGAGCTCCAGGTTCCTTGTCCGGCTCACCAAGCTCCATACGCCGTGCACGTTTCGAGGCTGATGCACCAACTTGATTTGCCCCATCTCCCCAACCGTCAATGGAACATTGGGCTTTTGGACCTTGGCAAATACGCCTTCAGGCAACTCTGAAGTCGCCAGTTTACTCAGAGCAACATGGCGATATAGTCGTTGCTGCTCCCCATCGGTATCCAGGTAGCTGACTTCTACCCGATAATGACCGGCATTCCAGTTTTCGATAGGCAAAGTCAGGCTGGTATCTTCACTAATTTGCAAGCGGCTTCGGAAGATGCTGCCACCTGCGGAAGTCCATTCTTCAATGCCCGGTACGCTGGCAAAAGCCATATCTGGAAATAAAGCCTTGAATTCATCTCTGGACATCAACGGTCGGTCGGGTGCGGGCCACCGACGAGATTGGGTGGCCGGTTCAGGATGCGCTACAGGCTCAACCTGAATGGTTAAATTCCAGGAGTCGCTATTGGCCGGAGGCAAAATCAATTGGAGTTTGCCCTCATCTGATACATCCAGATCTTCAGCAATGGCTATGCGCAACTGTGCGTAGGGCTGCTGAATGGGTACTATGGCCTGAGCGGCATGGGTTTCACCAGTCTGGTCGGCTACATCAACATAGAGTCTAAAACTATAGTAGGGTCTGTATCTATCGTAGGATTCATCTGCAGATTCTGCTACAAAATCGATCTTAAATCTTCCCTCATTATCCGTTGTCGTCTCTCCTTGTGCCAAGATGGCCTGGGTCATTCCTGGTCCGCCGAAGTATCGGTAAGACCACCAGCT
>JBCBVN010000279.1:0-5957 GCA_039817625.1 Bacteroidota bacterium | reverse complement strand
TGACCGACCAACATGCCCTGCTTTTCTTCTGGCAAGTCTGTATTAATGATAGTTGCCATATCGATGGTAAATACACCATTGTTGATCTTACCGTCAACTACTGCCAGAGTACCGTCAGCAATACTAATGTTTCCGTTGTGCCCACCACCGATTTTCTTAGTGCCTTCCCAGGCAATGCTGCTTGCTGCTATGTCTACATTGTAAGTAGTGGCCTCCATGGTGGTAGCTTCGCCATCGCCTTCAATGGCCTCGCCGCTCTCTACAGATTCGCCTTCAGGGCCAGCGCCACAGGCGGCCAATGTGAAAAGAGTCAGGAGAATGAATAATGAATATGTTGCTTGCTTTAACATGATTGTGCGTTTTGGTTACAGACCGCTTGGTATGAGTTTATTTGGTTAGTCGCGATCCCAAATACCTCACAACAAAAGCGGGAACACCCCATAAAGTTCGACCAATACCCTAAAATTTGATGTAGATACATGAATTTATACCGTGAGCAGTTTGTTTTGTTTGGACTTCCGCTGGTAGCGACATTTTTTGCAAGCCTTAGTGTCCTTTTGTTGTAGTAGGAATTAATGGTCGTTTTCGAGGGGAGTACCCACCTGCGAAAGTCTGCCTGTTACAATCGGGTAGATAGGTTCAATCGGTCAATAATGGCAGGCAATTCCAACCACAGTGATTCACCAGAGAAGCTCAATTTGAATGGTGGCCCCCCTGATATGTAGCTAGTCGCCAAAGCGAATACTGTATATTTAGCCAATCTTTAATATAATCTCATCTTTCTGATATTAAAATGCTAATTAGCCTATCCCGTATGCGTATTTTTTTGTTCTGCTTGTCCCTGTGCTTTACCCTTTTTCTGAGTGCTCAGCATGCCTATATGGGCGATTTGGGTGCACCCGATGAAGATGAGCAGACCTGGGTTGATGATACTTACGACAATCTAAGCGAAGACCAGCGAATCGGCCAGCTTTTTATGATCAGGGCGCATTCCGATAAAGGGCGTGATCACATAGCTGAGGTCGAACAACAAATCAGAGATTATCAGGTAGGTGGCTTGTGCTTTTTTCAGGGTGATCCGGCGGGTCAGCTCCGTTTGGTGAATCGATATCAGAATATTAGTACGCTTCCCCTGCTGGTCTCTCAAGATGCCGAATGGGGTTTGGGTATGCGCCTGAGCGGCACCATGAGTTTTCCCAAGCAATTGGCCCTGGGTGCCATCCGCCGCGACGAGCTGATCTACGAAATGGGTGCCGAGGTGGCCAGACAATTGAGACGGGTTGGGGTAAACACCAGCTTCAGCCCGGTACTGGATGTCAATAACAACCCCAACAACCCCATCATCAACACCCGGTCATTTGGCGAAAACCGATATCAGGTGGCCGCTAAGGGCTACAATTATATGCGGGGTTTGCAAGATCATGGTGTGATGGCCTGCGCTAAGCATTTTCCCGGTCATGGTGATACAGACCGCGATTCGCACAGCGAGTTGCCCATCATCAGACACGATTTATCCAGACTCGACAGTATAGAGCTATATCCTTTTGAGGCATTGATCAGATACGGTATCGGTAGTTTCATGATCGCTCACCTAAATGTGCCCCAGCTCGACGAACGAGAGAACAGGCCGACAACCCTTAGCCGACCTGTGGTGACCGACCTGTTGCGAAACAGACTGAAATTTGATGGCCTCATCTATACCGATGCCATGGAGATGGAGGGTGTGCGCAAGTTCTTCCCGCCAGGAGAGGCCGAGGCCGAAGCTCTGCTTGCAGGCAACGACGTAATCCTGCTGCCGGTAGACCTGGGAGCTGCGGTAGATGCTGTAAAAGCTTACCTGGCGGATGGTCGGCTAAGCGAAGAGCAGCTGGCTGCCAGCGTAAAACGAGTCTTGCTGGCTAAATATCGGTTGGGGCTCACCAACTATGAGTCTCAAAGTGTAGCTGGCGTAGAAACTGATGTCAATAGCCCGGAGGCTACCAATTTAAAGACTCGCCTATTTGAGGCCGCACTTACGCTGGTGCGCGATGAGCATGGCGTATTGCCTCTTGACCCAACTAGTTTTGATAAACTGGCCTACCTCGATATCAGCAATGCCGGGGAAACTGCTTTTTATAGCGGACTCAGTCATTTTACCCATATCGAAAGGCTGCCTGTTGCTAGTCGTCCTACCCCCGGGCAGTCGAATCAACTGCTCGAACAAATAGAGCCAGATCAGATAGTAATAGTCCCCATCACTAACGCCAGCAGCAATTATCAGGAGCGTATCGAACTAACAGAAGAGTTGCAGACCCTTCTTGCACAAATTGACGCTCATGCTCGTCTGGTGGTGGTTCACTTTGGCAACCCTTATGATCTTCGGCTTCACGACCCATTGAAGACCGTTCTATGTGCTTATACGGCTGATGAACTGATGCAGGATGTCGCTGCTCAGGCGCTTTTTGGAATTACGCGAATAGATGGGCGCTTACCCATCACAGCCAGTGAGCGGGCTGCCTATAATATGGGGATCGATCTGGCGCCCAGCCTGCGCTTAGGCTATGCTCCACCCAGTCAGGTAGGCATGGATATGGATAGTCTCGAAATGCTCATGGATGAGGTGGCCGATGAGGCTATGCGCGCCAGGGCAACTCCGGGTATGTCCGTGCTCGTAGCCCGGCATGGTCGGATCGTTTTTGAAAAGGCCTATGGCCATCACACCTACAATAGGCGCAGGCGTGTACAGACGACCGACCTCTACGATTTGGCTTCAGTTACTAAAGTAGCTTCTACTACCTTGGCCATCATGCACCTCTACGATCTGGGCAAGATAGATCTCGATGCGCCTTTGGTCACTTACTTGCCCGAACTGGAAGGTAGCAATAAGGCAGACCGGAAGCTGAGAGATATGCTGGCCCACCATGCTGGCCTTCGCTCCTGGATACCCTTCTACGATAGCACCCTCATCAAAACAAATAACAGTTTTAGCAGAGACCCTCAATGGTATCGATCTCAGGCCGATGAGACTTTCAGCGTGCCCGTCACAGAGCGACTCTATATGCATCACGACTATATAGATAGCATGTGGCAAAAAATCAGGGAATCTCCCCTGCCCAATCTCAATCAGTACTACTACAGCGACCTGGGCTTCTACCTGATGGCAGCCCTGGTGGAGCGCCTGAGCGGGAAGCCACTGGATGTGTATGTGCGCGAGCATTTCTACGAACCCATGGGGCTGGATGAATTGCTCTATCGACCGCTGGATCGATTCCCGCTTAGCCGCATTGCACCCACGGAGCGCGACGATTATTTCCGTACCCAGCTGGTACATGGCTACGTGCACGATATGGGAGCTGCCATGCTAGGCGGGGTCAGTGGCCACGCGGGCTTATTTGGCAATGCTCAAGACCTCGCTGTGGTCTTCCAAATGCTATTGCAGGGTGGTTATTACGGTGGTCGGCAGTATCTCTCGGCAGAGACGGTCAGTCTGTTTACTCGCCGATATCCAGGCGAAAGTCGCCGAGGATTGGGCTTCGACATGAAGCAACTCAACCCCGACCGCAATATGAATATGTCGCCCCTGGCCAGCGAGCGGGCCTTTGGCCATCTGGGCTTTACGGGCACCTGCGCCTGGGCTGACCCCGAGGAGGAGCTGGTTTTCATCTTCTTGTCCAACCGTACTTATCCCAGTATGCGCAATAATGCCCTGGGCCGACTGGATACCCGACCTAAAGCATTTAGCGTGGCATATCGAGGTATTGTGGATTGAGAAATATGTTGCGCTATGAAAAAGCTCACTTTGAATTTCATTGGGATTAAATCGGTTAAAATTACCGCTATTGGTCCGATGAGATTATCGAAAGATGCCTTTAGGAAGAGGTGGTTGGTTAAGGTGGATTCAGAGATTGACGAATTCAAAGCAGAAGAATAGAAATAATTATTTATCAAAGTGTCTAAAGAAAACCCTCTTGATGAGTTTGAATTAGATGGTGATCAAAACGAGAGGGGTGTAGGGCTAAGGAAGAAAGGCTATTTGGTCCTGGCTGGCGTGATCTTTAGTATGGGCTATTTGGCACTGCTGGTGAATGGTTACTATCAAATTGTATATCGCGAATTTATAGGAGCAGGCAGACATGATTTGGTAGTTAGGCTAGGCTTTTTGTCTTATAGTTTTGGCATGTTATTTTATCCGACATCGTTAATTGCATTGGGTGCTTTACTTTTTGGGAAAAGAAGTGGCAGACTGAAGGGTTTCTTGGAAGAGTATGCACTTATATCATCAGGACTGATAATAGTAGGTTTAGCATTCTACAGTAGTGCTTCTTTAGATTTTCTATTTGGTCCAAAAGAAAAGTGGTTTATTGGTTTTGTGCTTTTGTTAGGATCTTCAATGTGGATAATAAAATTCTCTGATTAAGTGAAAATCGACTATCCATTCCATGATGAGTTTTGCTCGGAGCTGGAGTATAAACTTTCAGTTGATTCGTTCAAATCATTAGGAGATCAAAGAGTGAGTGGCTTTTGGTGTGATGGTATAGATCACATTCCAAATAACCCCAGAGATTTATCCATAAATAGAATAGAGCAAAATCGGCAGATATCAACCCGTGCCTGGATTGGAAAAGATGGGCAGGATCTTTACGAAATGACAATCCATTTCGGAAATGATTCGATAGCGTGTTACAGAATGAAAAAGAGCATAATAGATTGTATTCCTGAAGGCGATCTCTGCGATTGGGTTAGGATATGGCCTGAAGAGAGGAGGATAGAAATTTATCTGGAATAGGAACCTTTCCCTAAATTACACCTAACAATCAATACACGATTCTGCAATGAAATCCTCCAAGACCATCTTTCTAGCCCTAATTCTCATTTTCATCAGTCAGTTGTTGATGTCCTTTGGCTACGAGTTTCTCATGTCTCAGCAGCCTATCGATTATGCGCATTGGGCCTTGTTATTGGGAGCAGTCTTGCTATTCGGTTTGTGGTTTCAGCTACCCGATCACTCCACAAAAAGTATAGGTCTGACCATTATGTCTTTCGGCATTGCAGGTATAGCCGGGATGTGCATGATCGACTTCATCTTGTGGGCTGCAGATGGTCAACCTGAGCTGAAGAACGAATTATTTGGCCTCATCTTTAACACACCGGCTATTCAGATTCCCTTTTTGATCGTGGGACCAACACTATTCTATGCCGGTATTTGCATCGCTACTTACGGACTTTTCTCCGCATACCAGTGGCAGGTCATCTGTGTCAATGCAGGCGCATTGCTCATTGGTCTGGGGCATATGATCTTTCAAAATGCCATGATCCCGGTACTTGGGGCCCTACTGCTGTTTGTTGGTCTGGTAGCCATCCTGAGCCCGGTAAAGCTCAAAACCTCTAAAGCATGATCGACTGGCAAATCCCCATCGTACTCAGTGGGACAAGAGTCGAGTTAAGGCCATTGGAAAGTAACCACCAGGAGGAGCTGCTGATGGCTGCAAGCGATGGAGAGCTGTGGGATTTATGGTACACCTCTGTACCCTCGGAAAAGACCGTGACTCGATACGTGGAAACTGCGCTGATGGAACTTCGTGAGCAGCGCTCTTTGCCCTTCATTGTGGTACACAAGGAGACGGGCAAAATCATCGGATCTACCCGATATTGTCACATAGATGAGCCCAACAAAAGGCTGGAAATCGGCTATACCTGGTATGCTAAAAGCTACCAGCGTACCGGCGTAAATACCGAATGTAAGTATCTGTTACTCAAACAGGCCTTCGAACAGTACCAAACCATAGCGGTAGAATTCAAAACCAATTGGTTTAACTTCAAATCTCGGGAGGCCATCCTGAGGCTGGGAGCGAAACAAGAAGGCGTTCTGCGAAATCACAGGATAAACTCAGACGGTAGTTTTCGAGACTCAGTGGTCTTTTCTATTATCCAATCCGAATGGGGAAGCGTTAGGCGGTCACTGGAGCACAAAATGAAAA
>JBCBVN010000278.1:0-5969 GCA_039817625.1 Bacteroidota bacterium | reverse complement strand
CCTTCAAGGCATAAGGAAAAAACTCAAGTCAGAACCCATACGATTACAAGTTAGAATAGGAAGTAGTTGTCGACTGAGTTGATAGACATAAACTGTTCTTTCCCTTTAAAAGAGAAGCAAGTCACTCGCTTGCATGAAGCCGTGAATGCCATACCTCTCTGGGTCGTCGACGGCTCGGTTGAAGATATGGAGATCATTATTGCCGTGGACTGATATTCAAATGGCTAGCTTAAAAAGGCATCTAAGCACTCGAAATCAAGCATCAGGACTCAAGTACAAGTAGACATTCTCCCTATCCTCCCCACAAATTCCTAAATTGCTCTAGCAGTACTACTTACAGCAAGGAACCAGTTACTGCCTAGTATCCACAGGCAAACTATCAGAAGATGGATTCAATCAATTTGGCCGAACGCGTTGAGAAGATTAGAAAATGCATCAAGAAGGCGCGATTTCAGCGTGCACTAGATGAATTGGAAGAGCTTGGCAAGCTCATAGACGACAAGGAGCTAAACCGGGAGATCCTGGTCTTGAATGCCCGCTTCAATCGTGAGTTTAAAGACATCATCAGTGGGGTGAAATCCAAAGACGAAGACTTCAACAAGATCATTTTATCGATTACCTATGTGCTGAATGAGGCCATGGAGCTGGCTGAAGACAAATTCGAAGACAATTCTCAGATGGAGTCTGGCAAAAAATTCATTGAAAAAATCAGCCTGGAGTCCAACAAATTTCATCAGTCCATAAAGGGACTCAACCTCCAAGAAGAGGATAAAAACAACCTTCTGAATGCCGTGAGCATCATGTCGGAGCACATCAGTAAATCCCAGGGGAAAAGGCTACTATGGATTGACGACAAACCGCATAAAATCATCGGAGAAAGACGATTTTTCAGGGCCTTAGGCCTGGAAATCGTTACTGGAAATAGCCGAGAACTCATTCTGAAATTGCTCGAGCAAGACGGCGACTTTGATATGATCATCTCCGACATCCAATGGCTGACAGGGGGTATAAAAAGAGTCACCTACGGAGGCTTGGAGGTCGTAAAGGAAATCCGGGAAATGTATAAAGACTCGTTTATTGGCAAGCTCAGGGTCTGTTTTTATACCGGTTACCGAAAGGAGCAAATAGACATCATAGATCGGCAAGCCGGTATCTTGGGCATAGAAAATTCTGCCGTCCGCTTTTCCATAGATAGCTTGCTTGTAGATGTGTTCACTACCCTGGCAGAGCAGAAAAACCGAGTGTTGCTCACAGGTTCCAAAATTCCGACTTGATGGAATCTCCCCATGAACGTCAGATTAGAAGACGTTTAAACAGAATAAGCATTCAAATTAATTAAATGAAAAAGCAAGTTCCCTTTGATCTAGAATGGTTAATAAAGCTTTTTCAGGAGCATTATCCAGAGGAAGAGAAAATTGCTGAAAATTTAAAAGAATGCACGGAAGGCTGGTGGAAAACTAAAGCCTACATTCATTTTATTCCTTCTATCAGACCAAACTTATTAGGATCAGAATGGCAATTCAAAAAAAGCTTAGTTCTTGAAGACAAGGAAGAGGGTACAATAATTATTGACATACTAACTCAGAGCAGAATCGGAGGAATAGAATTTGTTGATTACATCAAGCATTAAGCTAGTATGAAAACTAGCAAGTATCCAGTACCCAGATCCTCAATTCCAGGTTTCACCCCGCAGGAAACATAAAGAATATAGATAATAGGCGGGCCAGCTCACCGGTTTGTAGGGAGTCAGATCGGTCGCATACTTATAAAAGTTGATTAGCTTTGGAAAGTCTTGCTACTGGGCCTGTACCGGTAGCAAGCACAAACCACCATGGTCTATCAAAAACACATACCGAAATTCCCGCTCGACAGCTACATCGACAGCATCATCTACATCGAGGGAAACAACAAGGGAACCGGCTTACCTAAAACAGCCATGAGTTTGGTGTTTAATCTGGAAGACCACTTTAAGCTATTCACAGACGGCAGCTTCTCTAAACACATCGACTACAAGAAATTCTGGGTAGCAGGCTTACAAACGAAACCTACCCATGTAGAAAGCTATGGCAGAAGTAGAATGTTCCTGGTTCAGTTCAAAGCACTAGGTGCATTTGCTTTCATCAAAGATCCACTTCACTACTACTCCAATGAGTATATAACCCTGGATCATGTCTTCCATAAAGAAGCCGACGAAACCTGGGAAAAACTACAAGAAGCAAATTCCCTAAACCATCAATTTGCCATCATTGAAAATTTTCTCTTTGGGCGCATTTCTGGAAACAAACTCGCCCATCCAAAACGCCTTGTCGCTCTCGGGACACTATTTGATCAGGGCGCGAACCTGACCATTCACGACATCTGTCATAAACTAAACATCTCGCGCAAACACCTCAACCACCTGCTGAAGGAATATGCCGGAGTTTCTCCTAAAACACTATCATCTTTATTTCGTCTGCAGCGAAGTCTGAAAACCATAAGTCGCTCCCGATCCGACAAGCTTACAAACGTCGCCTACCAGTTGGGATACTTCGATCAGTCTCATTTCATCAATGACTTCAAAAGGTTTACAGACCTCAAACCAAAGGAGTATACCAGAATCGTTGACACCAGACCCTCACTGAAGGTTGTCCCCCATTTCATTCCATTCGGCTCTTGGTAACATTTTTACAATTCTCCGCTAGTATCGCCGCCTAATTTTGCCACTCATCAATTCAAGCATGTATGAAGCGCAATATCTTATCTGTCATCATTGGCCTGGTAGCAGCCGTAGCCATTTTTACCCTGGCAGAAACCATCAACTCTTCTCTCCACCCCGCTCCGGCAGATCTGAATATCGAGGATCCGGCTGCCGTCAAGGCGTTTTACCAAAGCCAGCCACTCTCCCTTTGGCTACTGGTCCTGAGCGGTTGGGTGCTGGGGTCTTTAGCCTGCGGCTTTTTGATCAAGCTGGTCAGCAAAAGCGACCGTAAGCAGTTGCCCATCATAGCCGGAGGCGTGCTAACCCTTTCCGCTATTGCCAATTTCTTTTTAATTCCCCATCCGACCTGGTTTGTGGTGATCGGCTTACTGGTTTTCATCCCATCAACCCTCCTGGGGCACACGCTCTATCGCTCGACGCCAAGGTAGGCCTTTCAGGATTTGGAATTTTTTTCTCTAAAGTGTGATTTTTTAACCCCCCATCCGATTAATGGGCCAAATACACCCGTAAAGAGATCACTGCCGCTCAGTCTGCCATGAGATCAGCTGACTCTTTACTCCTCAAATACCATTAATCATGACTTCACTTTCTTTCAAAAACGTACTCACCTCCGCCCTTTTTATCTGGAGCATTGGCCTGATGGGGTTGATCGGCTCCTACTTCTTTAGTCTAATACCCAATGCTGCCCAGCAGTCTATCTGGCTACAATCTATCGTCTTGATTCCCGCTGCTCTGATAGGCGCACACCTGTATTACCGCAGAGGGCTGACTGCAAACGGCTTTTTATTGGGCGCTTCCATCATGCTAGTCATGATCGGCCTGGATATCATCTTGAAAATTCCCGCATTTCTGCTACCCTATGGAATAGGTTGGGGAGCATACTTCTCCGACTTCAACTACTGGTTGCTGGGCATAGAAGTAGTTACGGTCGTCGCTGCCTATAGGTAAATAGAGCGTGCCGTTCAAAAGGTACAAGTCCAGTAAATCGGGTGCTCATTTTGTGATTCCCCAGGTCGGCAACTTTCCCTTGAATGCGTTTGCCCACCCACTCCTCAAACAGTTCCGTCCACTCTAATAATGAATTTAACCTCTTTTAAAATCTATATAATGAAAACGACAATCAAGCCATTTAATGTCATTTTTTTAGTGCTTCTCTCGTGGAATAGCACCCTATTTACCCAGAGTAATATGGATAGCTTAAGAATCGTCCGGGAAGCCTTACAAATGATTGAGTTTTCCGAACCTGAGTTCCATCAACCATATATTCCCAATCTAAGCCCATCAGACATCGCTGATATGGGTTTTGAGCAACCCCATCAATCGGAAGCGATCAAGTTCCAAATGAGGGATGGCATTCAAATTCACGGACAGAAGTACGAGCGCACCTCCAGCAAAACTGTCCTTCTACTACATGGAACTTTAGCAGATAGCTACACCTATAATAAAATGGCCGGGCTACTGCGCGAGTCATTAAATGCCGAGGTAATCGCCATCGACCTGAGAGGGCATGGTCAATCAGGAGGAAGACCCGGCGATGTGTCTACCCTGAACCAATATGCAGAAGATGTCGATGACATTATTGCATCCATCAGGATGGAAAATCCTGAAGAAATGGTCATTCTTGCTGGTCATTCCATGGGCGGCGGCATCGTGCTTCGCCACGTAGAGACCTTTCCAGACACCCAGGTAGACGGGTACTTACTATTTGCTCCGAACCTGGGCACTAGCTCACCCACCACACATCAAAATTTAGATGTAGAAAGTAATTTTATCAAAATACACCTGGCCAGAGGATTGGGCTTGCGCCTGCTCAATGAGTTTGGCATTCACGAATATGATTCTCTACAGGTGGTATTCTACAATCTCCCAGCAAATATGCCCATCAGGTCTTACTCTTACAGAAGTATGCAAGCCAGTCATCCTAAAAATTACCGGGAGGCACTGCGTGCCATCGACAAGCCCATGCTGGTCCTGGTCGGAAGTGCCGACGAAGCCTTTATCGCAGAAGAGTATGGCCCTGTCATAAGATCCTATTCGGGAGGAGAATGCTACATCGTGGAAGCCGCTACCCACAATGGGATAAGACATAGCGAGGAAGCCATGCAGAAAGTCCGGGATTGGGCTGCTACTAATAACCTGGAGTAATCATTATGAGCTCCGGAGAAACAGATCGCAGGGTCGACATTGCTCAGCTTATTGAGCATCATCGGGCACTGATTTACAAAGTAGTCAGCAGTTATTGCACGGATACGCACGAGCAAGAAGATTTGATTCAGGAAATCATCCTACAACTCATCAAGAGCTATGAGAAATTCGACCCGCGGGCAAAGGCTACAACCTGGATGTACAAAGTAGCCCTGAATGTCTCGATCTCACACTACAGAAAAATCAAAAGCCGGCAAAAGTACATTTTACCCATGCCCCAAAAGTTAGTCGTAGTCGACCATACTGCCGAGAAAACGACTGAAGAAAACATCGTAAAACTTAGGTCCTTCATGCAGGAATTAAAACCCGTAATTTTGGTCAGCAACTCAGATAATTTTCGGGAATAACCTCGCACTTCGCTAAAAGAGAATAGAGAATGGACATTGTAATCTACATCTACAATGGAATGACCATGCTAGACGCCATTGGCCCTTATGAATTACTGCGCAACGTAAAGGGCGTCAATATCAAATTTGTGTCTAAAGAGAAAGGAGAAATTACCGCCGATAGTCATTTTATTCACATCAATTCAAAGTATGGTATTGACGAGGTGTCGAGTGCAGACATCCTGCTCATTCCGGGCTCAACTATCGCCTTTGTGCGGGAAATGAAAGACCAAAAAGTGCTCGATTGGATAAAGAAAATTGATGGCACCACACAGCGAACCGTGTCTGTTTGCACGGGCTCGATCATACTGGCCGCTACGGGTCTGTTGACCGGTAAAAAAGCCACCTCCCACTGGAAACCGATCGGCTTACTGGCTCAATTTGGCGTAGCGCCAACCAGAGAAAGAATTGTAGATGAAGGAAAATATATAACGGCTGCCGGTGTATCGGCAGGTCTCGATATGGCCATTTACTTAATCGACCAGCTGAAGGGAGAAAAAGCGGCAAAAGCAGCCCAGCTATCTATAGAGTATGATCCAGATCCGATGTTCAGGTCGGGAAATTACCTAACCGCCGAAAAGGACATCATTAAACTATCGGAACAGATCATGGAAAAGGATGCCCGAAAGGACTTCACCCTTTGGGAAATGCTCAAAAGTGTCCCTGCATTTTTGAGCATT
>JBCBVN010000277.1:2155-5995 GCA_039817625.1 Bacteroidota bacterium | reverse complement strand
GGCGACTTACTGGAAGCGGAAGCATTGCTGCTCAGACTACAAAAGCTGGAGGGTAGAGCGCTTAAGCACCCAGAAGCGGTTTATCAATCCATTCTGAAGGTTTACCTACACGATGCTAATGCCAGAATGGCTAAGAATGCAACCGACGCCGTGGCCAGCTTCGCTGAAGGCGACTTGCTGCGAACCTTTACTATGGGTATCAAGAGATTTACCAAGTACCCACCTCAAAATGTAAAGAAGCTTCGCCGGGTAGTAGCAGACTACCTAATCGAAGCAAATGCATACGTACTCTAAGAACTTAGAAAGAGGCTTACGAAAATCCCCTTGGGGCTTTTTCGTAAGCCTTCTATACGGTTTCTGATTAAGGAGCCAGCCTGATTCGGCTCCAACTGCCGCTATCCAGCTTGCTATATACGAGCCTATCGTGAAGGCGGCTCTTTCTACCCTGCCAGAATTCGATCAGCTGGGGCCTGACTAAATAGCCACCCCAATGCGCTGGCTTAGGCGCCTTGCTCTCGTTGCCATATTCTTCTTTCAGCTCAGCCATACGCCTCTCCAAAGGCTCGCGATTGGGTATCACCTGACTTTGTGGGCTAGCGATGGCCCCAAGCTGGCTGCCTATAGGGCGTGAGTGAAAGTAGGCTTCCGACTTTTCTGCAGGAATCTGCTCCGCGACTCCCTCTATGCGAACCTGACGCTGCAATTCCAGCCAATTGAACACCAGGGCCGTATTGGGATTTTCCGCCAATTCTCGGCCCTTGTGACTTTGATAATTGCTGTAGAAGATGAAACCATCTTCCGTGACTTCCTTCAAAAGCACCACCCGGGCCGATGGTATACCTCCTGGCTTGACCGTAGCGACAATCATAGCATTGGGTTCAAGGGCATCAGCTTGTTGAGCTGCGAGGAACCATTGCTCAAAAAGGGCCATAGGCTCATCTGGAGCCTGACTTTCGAGTAGTTTATCGAGATCGTAGTTAACGCGAAGATCAGTGGTATCTAGCGGCATATGGTCTATGAATTATTTGGCTTAAAGCTGCTTCTCAGTCCAACAGTCTTGTTAAAGACCAGTTTTTCGGAAGTCGAGGATTCATCTTTGACGTAGTAACCTTGACGTAAAAATTGGAAATGGCTTCCCGCTGCTACCTCGGCCAGCTTGGGCTCTCCTTTAGCTACCGTGACGTGCAATGAATCCTTATTCACGAACTCCATAAAGTCGCGATCTTCATATTTGAGTGGTTGTGGGTCTGTGAACAGCCGATCGTATTGTCTAACCTCAACATCGACCGCAGAAGGCGCATGTACCCAGTGAAGGGTGCCTTTTGCCTTGACCCCACTGGTATCACTACCCGATCTCGAATCGGGATAGTAGGTACAATTAATTTGGGTCACATGGCCATTCTCATCTTCTTCATGACCTTCACAATGCAGGATGTATGCTCCTTTCAGACGTACATCCTTACCAGGAGCCAGTCGGAACCACTTTCGTCCCTGAGGCTCTTTCCTGAAATCAGCCCGCTCCACGTACAGCTCCGCCCCAAAGGGCACCATCCGCGATCCGGACTCAGCATCCTCCGGATTGTTGTCAATCTCTACTTCCTCAACAACATCCGACGGATAGTTTGTAATGACCAATTTAACCGGATCCAGAACGGCCATATACCGATCTGCAATACGGTTGAGCTCCTCGCGCACACAAAACTCCAGCAGGTCTATTTCCTGTTGGTTATCTCGTTTGGCAACGCCCGTGCGTCGGCAAAACTCGCGAAGGGCAGCTGCCGGATAGCCTTTACGCCTCAGGCCGGCCAATGTCGGCATGCGCGGGTCATCCCAGCCGGAGACAATACCGTCTTCGACCAGGCGCTTCAGGCGGCGTTTGCTCGTGATCATATAGTCTACGTTCATGCGCGCAAACTCGATCTGACGGCTAGGGAAGATTTCCAGCTTTTCGATCAGCCAGTTGTATAGATCGCGATGATGACGGAACTCTAAAGAGCAAAGTGAGTGAGTAATTTCCTCTATTGCGTCACTCTGACCATGTGCAAAATCATACATGGGGTAAATGCACCATGCATCGCCAGTACGGTGATGAGCTTCATGCTTGATCCTGTAAAGGATTGGGTCTCTCATCAACAAGTTGGGGTGGGCCATATCAATTTTAGCCCGGAGTACCTTAGACCCATCGGGAAACTCTCCATTTCGCATACGCTGAAAAAGATCTGCGTTTTCTTCGACAGACCGATCTCTGAATGGACTATCCGACCCTGGAACACCAATGTCGCCTTTTCCCGCAGCAATTTCTTCTGCTGTAGAATCATCGACATAGGCGTAGCCTTTGTTGATCAGCTTCACAGCCATTTGGTATAGGTCTTCAAAATAATCCGAAGCGTAGAGCTCTGTGCCTTGCCAGGAATACCCTAGCCACTCGATATCGCGCTTAATGCTCTCTACGAATGAGGTCTCTTCTGTGGTCGGATTAGTATCATCTAAACGGAGGTTAGTCTGGCCCCCAAACTTCTTGGCAATCTCAAAGTTTATCCAAATGGCTTTAGCATGACCAATGTGTAGAAAACCGTTCGGCTCAGGCGGGAACCTGGTGTGTACCTGGCCGCTGTGCTTGCCGGCTTTGAGGTCCTCTACTACGATCTCTTCAATGAAATTATTGGGCTCTGATAAGATTTCCATAAATAAATTAACATCTTTACAGATCGCGAAGTTAAAACCATTACGACCATAAGACCTGAATTAATACGTATTGAATCCATAGTTTTAGATAGCACAAAACAGTAAACACAGCATTTAGTTATCAGTAACCCAATCTGAAGAAAGTCGAGACCTCGATATGCGAGGTAGATATCGGCCCCTTTTGGCGAGGGTCTCCGCTATGCTCCGACCTGCGGAAGTCCAGTTCAATCACACACTTCTATATACCTGACTGGGTTCTGTAAACAACTACACATACACAACACATAGGTTATTACAATCATGCAAAACTCATTGAAACTCGACGATCTGGATCGGAGAATCCTTTCTTTGCTTATGGTCGATGCGAAGCGCGCCTACACAGACATAGCCAAGGAGCTGTTTGTCTCGGGCGGCACCATCCATGTGCGCATGAACAAGATGATCGAAGCGGGATTGGTACGCGGGCAAACCCTGTTGGTGGATCCCGTACAACTGGGTTACGACATCACAGCATTTCTGGGGATTTATCTAGATAAAAGCATGCTGTACGAAGAAGCCATCAGCCATCTGAGGAAAATACCCGAGATCGTCAATGCACACTATACAACCGGAGTGTACAGCATCTTCGTCAAGGTGATTTGCAACGACACAGAGCATTTGCGCGAAGTACTCAGAAAAGTGCAGCGAGTAAGTGGTATTCAGCGTACAGAGACTTTCATCTCTCTTGAAGAAGGCATCAACAGACCCATTTCGCTCTCTGATGAATCTAATGTGGGCGAAACCGTGTGAACCCTAGGTCTTCAACAAGCTCTAAAGTATATTTGGCGCAAACTTCTGCATGTTGCGTTGCCTGTTTCTTCTTTTTTTGGCCATAGGCTGGTCGTGTGCCAACGACGGTAGCCGAAGCGATTCCAGTACTAAAGCTGCCTGGCTTATTTATAATGGACAGATATGGACTGGGGTCGATTGCCCTGGCTTGAATGGCCCTCCAGCAGCGGATACTTACTGTGGAACCGCTATGGCTATTGGTGAAAATGGTCGGGTGCTCGGGGTGGGTTTAGACAGCATAGACCTGATCGAATGGCTCACGCCTGCTACCAAACGGACAAACCTGGAGGGTAAATTTGTCATGCCTGGTCTGATTGAAGGCCATGG
>JBCBVN010000277.1:0-2055 GCA_039817625.1 Bacteroidota bacterium | reverse complement strand
GAATGGCTCACGCCTGCTACCAAACGGACAAACCTGGAGGGTAAATTTGTCATGCCTGGTCTGATTGAAGGCCATGGACATTTCAGCGGCCTGGGCAGAAGCCTGAGAAACCTAAATTTTCTGCGCTCGAGATCGTGGGATGAAATTGTCCAAATGGTTGCTGAAAGAGCCGAGCAAACGCCCGAAGGCGAGTGGATAACTGGCAGGGGCTGGCACCAGGAAAAATGGGAAGAACTACATCCAAACAGCTATGGCGGATACCCGCTTCACAAGGGATTGAGCGAACTCACTCCTGATCATCCCGTCATGTTGCGGCATGCCAGTGGACACTCCTTATACGCCAACCAGGCAGCGATGGATATGGCCGGCCTGACGAGAGAGACGCCCGATCCGCCGGGAGGACGAATAGTCAGAGATCAAACAGGAGAAGCTGTGGGCGTTTTTGAAGAAAGAGCGATGGACATCATCACCGATGCCTATCAAAACTATCTACAAACCCTGCAACCCGAGAAAAGATACGCCGAATGGCTAGCTGGCATCAGGGCGGCTGAAGACGAAGCTTTGCGCTATGGCATAACTAGTTTTCAAGATGCAGGCAGTAGCTTCACCGAGCTAGATCGCTATACCAATCTGGCCAATAAAGACAGTTTGCGCATCAGGCTGTGGGCTATGCTGCGCCACCCGGCAGATACTCTTGAAGCCTATCCCGAAAGGCTCCGAAAGCTGCCTATTCTCGGAGCAGGAGACAACCGCTTTACCTGCCGGGCAATCAAATCGGAATTAGATGGTGCTTTGGGTAGCTATGGCGCCTGGCTGCTACAGCCTTATGCAGACCAACCTGGATTCGAAGGGCAAAACACGACCCTCGTAGAAGACGTGGAAAGAATCGCACGCATGGCAAAAGACAACGATTTACAGTTGTGTGTCCACGCTATTGGAGATAAAGCAAATCGGTACACCCTAGATATGATGGAGCGGGAACTAGCCGACCGAGAAGACCATCGCTGGCGCATCGAACACGCGCAGCACTTACACCCTGCAGATATTGAGCGATTCTCAGAGTTGGGTGTCATTGCCAGCATACAAGGTATTCACTGTACCAGCGATGCTCTTTTTGCAGAATCTCGGTTGGGGCAGGAGCGGGCCAGGGAGGGAGCTTATGCCTGGCGCAGTTTGCTCGACGCCGGTGCAGTCGTGCTGAATGGGACAGATGCACCTGTCGAGGACCTGAGTCCTTTTGAAAGTCTATATGCCAGTGTAACACGGAAGCGCGCCAACCAGGAAATCTATTTTTTCCCCAAGCAATCTATGACCAGGCTGGAAGCCCTGCATTCATATACGCTGGCCAACGCGTATGGTGCTTTTGAAGAAGAGCTTAAGGGTACATTGGAAGCTGGTAAATTGGCAGACTTTATCATCTTAGACAGAAACCTGCTAGCTTGTGTAGATGAGGCCATCTTAGACACCCAGGTCCTGATGACCGTCATAGGAGGAGAAACTGCCTACGAAAACCAATGAGTATGTGGCCTTATTATGCTATTGGCTTTCGGGCACTTAGCCTTGTGCCAAAGACCTAACTTTTTAATCATTAGATGAATACAAGTCCGATCCCTGTTGATATTTTAGCTATTGGTGTACACCCAGACGATGTAGAGCTCTCTTGCAGTGGGACGCTGCTACGGCACATCAATTTGGGTTACAGAGTAGGCCTACTAGATCTGACCAGAGGTGAACTGGGCAGCAGGGGCAGCGCTGAGATTCGCACGGCCGAAGCCCTGACCTCAGCTCAACAGATGGGTGCCAGCTTTCGACACAATCTGGACCTCCCAGACGGCTTTATCCAATGGAATGAAGCCACACTACGAGCCATTATTCAGGTCATAAGAGCCTGCCAGCCGAGCATTGTTCTGGCCAATGCAACATCGGACCGGCACCCGGATCATGGCCGGGCTGCAAAAATCACCTCTGACGCTTGTTATTACAGCGGCTTGCTTAAAATCGAAACTGCGGACGATAGCGGAAAGCCGCAGGAAAAATGGCGCCCCAAGGCATTGT
>JBCBVN010000276.1:2408-6014 GCA_039817625.1 Bacteroidota bacterium | reverse complement strand
CGCAGGTAGAGACATGACTGAAATGCCGTCAGACCCAGCTTGCTGCAAAGGCGGAACTCTGTTAGGATTTGCTGCTGAGCTTGTTGATCGATCAACATCTACTCGATCTGTTTGATTCCAGTTGTAGTCTGAGGTAGGCGGCCTGGCGAGGGCTATTTCAGGTGGAGAGGGACCTCTGTTGTTCTGATTATTTTCTTCAAAATCATCAAAGGCACTGCCAAATGCATAGATACCCGTATCATCTAGTAGCAACATGCCTGTTCCACCTGGCGTACTTCCTCCACCGGTTGCCACGCAACCCTTTTTTTTGATCTGCCTGGGCAGGGTAAGATCTAGATTTTTGATAAAAACTCCTCTCCAGAGCGTAGGATTGCTAGGCAAAAGCCCCTGCTGTGTATATGCTTGTGGAAACTGCACATTGGGACTGTTGCGAAAATCGCTGAAGTCGAATACGGCGGTTGATAAATTGAAGGCAATATCTGTGTAAGATGCGGGCGCAAAATCGGGGAGGCTTACTTCGACCAGGATGTTCTGCCAATCGTTTACGATGGTTTGAATGTGTCCCTGTACCCGGCCATTCGGTCTGGGATTGGCATTACCATCTACAGGTACAATCCAATCTCGACTAAAGAGCACGTCTGCTTCCAGGCCCATTTCTACGAATCCATCGCAGTCAATCTTGACATAAGTGCCCAGATCCTGAGTGTTGGTCCCATTGCCGTACTGGTGCCAGGGTCTTAGGATCATACCAAACTTATTGGGGTTGGTAGATCCGATGGGCGTATCGCTGTATAATCCGATGAGGGCTTCGCCAATTATTCCGCCGTCGTGAGAGAACTTGAGATTTGGGGTACCAAAAAACAGCTCTACATATTCCGTGCCGCCATTGCTGTTTCCACTACCTCCGGGCATATTTTGGTTGGTCATAGCTCCCACTTTTCGCTGTGGCAACTCAATACCTATTACAACTTCAAGCTGAGCATAGTCCGGGTACAATCTCAGGTCGTCGAAGACGATATGTATGGGCACATTGCTGATGGTGTCTGCCAGCACGACTGGAAACTCTATCCAGGCCAGAGAATCCAGGCGCTGCAGGAAACGGCCTGCGGCAATCGCATCATTAATTTTTTCGCGGGCGGCAATAATGGCCTGGATGTTCTCCAGTTGACTCTCCATGGCTAGAAAATCCTGCGCCAGGTTGTCATTATCATTTGTAGTGGGTGGGGCCTCCAACTCGCTGGAAAAATGAAAACTCCTACGTACGGGCCTAGCTTCAGTGCCTAAGGGTATGGCCTGCAGGGTGACTACCCGCCCAGTATCAGAGTTGATTACGGAATCAAGCGGAGAATTGGCACCAAAAATGGATGGCGCCTCCAAGCAACCCAATAGAATGATGAACAACCAAAAATACCGAGTAGTCATATTAGTAGGTTTCGGTTATGATTTGATAGGTGCTTGTGTTTTCGCTTATCCATAATCTAGCGAGGTCAAGTGCTCTGGGGTAGTCGTCAACTTCCAAGTCGCCACTAGGTCCAACAGTGAGCGGAAAGTCTTTAATGACGGGTGCAATCATTTCAAGTAACCTGTATGCACAATTGATTTGCCCCAAGGTATGTGCATCAGCAGGGCGGCAATTTCTCTCGTCGGATAGGATGGCTTGAAAGAAAAAGTCTAAAACCTCTCGTCGCCGAGTGTATAGGAGCTTGGGAGCAACTTCGTAGATGAAATTATCATCGACTTCAGCTCCTTCCAGAAGGATTTCCAATCTGCGTATGCGGGAAGCGTCTCCCGTGCGTATCATGGCCAGGTCGTAGGCGTTCATGTTTCTTGTGCTTCGGCGTAGTTCAAAGGGAACGGTCTCTAGGGCAGATGAGCGGTCTAAGAAGCCAGCTATCAGGAACACGCGATGGTGGCACGGTAGATCCTCCTTGGTAAGTAGACTGTCATCATACAGTTGAATAGCCTCTTCAATAGGTAGTTCGCAAATGGAGGTTTGAGCAGTGACAGAGGAGGCCTGGGCTAAATAAATTAATATGGCCACATTAATTAGCTTCAAAACTGATCGCCAGTTTGGTTCTGTTGCAAAGACAAGTCTGGTTTTTACCGCAGTATTCATATTCCCAGTTTTCTGGATAGTGCTTTTAGGGTTTGCAATTACTTCCAATTGTGAATTCCTGAATTTCTATTTTTCTTATGATCAGATTTTCTCTTGTACTATCTTCAGTAGTTATGTTTTTTCTGTAAGCCGCTTCATTTGGGTTGAAAGAAAAAGCGCAACCGCAATTGTCGCAATTGATGGTGCCTTCTTTGAAGTTTAGAAAAACTTCACTTGTGTCGGGTTTAATAAAGGCGGTAAATGACAGGGTGTCCAGAAAGGCATTATTTGCCAGGTTTTGAACTGTAGCTATGCCAGTATTATTAATGCCTTGGCTGGTAAATTGAAATGACCAACAATAATCCTGGTCACCACATCTCATTTTATGGCTGTAATAATCGTAGAATGTCAAAACAATATGGTCTATTGGTGTGACTGCAGCTGCTGGTGATTTCCGCCCTTGATTTTTAAGGACAGCAAATCTTCCGATAACGACTATTATCGACAATAGGAAAACGACAATTTTGAATAGTCTTCCCATAGCTCTAGCTGATTTGAAATGGGGCTTGGTCCTGAATGTTTCTGCTCAAGTCTTTGGAAATATTAGCTACGTCAAATAGTCTGAAGTGGCTTTCTGGGTATCGCTCATCATCTCCGGAATCTTCACTAAATATGATGCCCAGGTCTGAGTCGGATTGCTGACTTGGTGATATGGCTAATTTTACTTGTAGGAATTGGCTAGGTGTCGCCCACAATAAGCCACTTTTATGAATATCAGCATTGGTCAGGTTTGGAAAGATGTCACGTATCATCAGCAATATATCTTCTGCATAGTATTTGGTGGAAAGACGAGGTGATATGAAAGCTGTCGACTTTAGTTGGCCATCTGAGTAAAAGAAGGTGGTTTCAATTTCCTCATTAGAGTCTTCAATATTTGTTTTGAGCTTCAGCTGATGACCAAAAGACTTAATGGTTAATGGTTGGGTGTGAGATCCAATTGGAATCACTCTATCTAATTCTATAGATATATTCTTATGCTTGTACTCCATAGGGCTATTGTTGAATAGTTGTGTTGACAAAAGGAAGGGCGTTGGTGTTGGCGGAAGGAGAGGAAATGATTTCGATTATGGCACCGCCATTTTCAGCAAATTCTGTAATGTTTGGTGACATTCTAACCCTTACCTGTACGCCGTTTCCTGGTTGTCCAAACCATGGAATAACCGTTGCTCTCTCTGCAAGCAGGTTGGTTTGTAGTGTAACTTTGAAGTAGAAGACATTGTCAGCTTCGGCAGCTTTTAGCGCTCTGGCCGCATAATTGTACGGGTTATTTGACGGGTCTAAGGGAGAGAAGAAGCTACCTCCTAGCTTTGGATTTCCAGAAGAAACAAGCCCTTCCCAAGCTTCGGCGTAGCGGTCAAGGACAGTTCCCGCAGCCAGGTTAACATCAAATTCTACATTATAACCGCCATTCATTGGTGGCCAAACCAATTGTCTTCCATCTGGCCCGTAGA
>JBCBVN010000276.1:0-2309 GCA_039817625.1 Bacteroidota bacterium | reverse complement strand
TTAAGTTATGCCTATTCGTCTTCATTATTTCTTCCAGCTCCGGCCACATTTTTTCCGCATACATATAAAAATAGCGGTGAACCATATTGGCGTCATTGGGTAAAACATTTCCGATGGAGCTCTTGAAGTCGCCAAAAGGTGCTCCTAATTTTGTTATGGAGTCATCAATAACTTTGAAACCAAAATTTGTACCATTTTGCACGAGCTCAAAGCCATTTATTTCCATACCTGGAACCTTTGTGCCATCAGCTAAAAATGCATCCGGAGTAATTCTGATATCACCTGACGGCAATTGTAAGGAGGATGCGACTTTTACCTGAGTAGAAGTGTAGACATCGAGTCTTCCTGTCTTTACGCCGGAGATATACCAATCCGTTGAAGGAGATAAGTTAGATTGATTTAAGAAGCCTTTGATATTTGCTAGTGTCTTGGCTTTAGGTGTGCTGCCGCTAAAGAATGATTCTAAGGCTGGGAAGTCGTCAAGACCACCATATTTGAAGTATGGTGCCATCTCGATAAGAGCATCCAGATTATCTACACTTGCTGAAAAATTTGGAAACTTCCGCAATACCCAAAAGGCATCAAGGCGATTGATATTAGCCATTAAATCGACCAAAAGATCCGTCGAATTGATCTTTTGTGTCAGCCTGAATAATCCATCTTCCGAGTTGACAATAGTGAAAATCTTATTGTGAAGCGTTTCAAGATCTTCGACACTATTCTTAAGCTGGTTCAGTTTGGCATAGAGAGGTCCCCTTTTCGCAGCATCTTCAATGTTCAAGAGAAGGTGTACGATAGATTCGGCATCGCTCATGTTTGATAAAGCTGTAGACACGCCAGTCGTATTTCGCATCTCATCGAAGAGCGTAGTCAACTTTGCCAAGCCTTCCGGGCTATCTGCTAACTCATCAAAGACATTTACCCATCCTGCATGGATGGTTTCCTGAAGCCCGTCTAAGAAATTGAGGATGTCGGTAGTGAAAAAGGTGTTGAAATCCCAGCTGCTTTTAGATTGGAATAGACTATAGTATTGGGGGTATCTATAAGCTGCGGTGTTAGATTGGCTAACTACATCGAGCATCTGGAACACAAACTTCTCTTGCCCACCAACTATTCGACTAATTACTTTCAGGCGGCAAATAGACCTCTGATTATCAACTTGAACAACGACATCAGTTAGCTCGGCAACCACTGTGCCGTTGACTGTTTGTACTATATCATCAGCATCTGGCAGGAGGGTAAATAGACCATTGTCGTACTGTGACCCTGCTATTGGAACGGGAAGACTACCATTGTTGGAAATATATAATTTACCATCAAGAGGTGAAGAAGAGAACTTGTAGTTCGAAGAGTTAAAGGCGGGTCCTGCTGCCTCTGTCATATCGATGGCTAAAAGCTGAGCTTTAACCCTTCGTATTATTCCATTAATGATGGTGTTATTCCCACCGAGTCTGATGTTTTCCCTGGCTAGGGCAGCAATGGATCTTCTTGCTGCTGTTCTGAGCAGCGGGATTTTTTCTACATCGTTTAGCTTCAGATAGCTGTAATAAGCTCCAATTTTATTGGCAAAGAATGATGTCCCTTTTCCAACACTTTGCAGGATCGTAATGCTAGTACCTCCCATGGAGAAATAGCCCAGAGCTTGCCAGATGGCCTTAAACTCTTCGTCTACTGTTTGCTGCCCCGTAGTGGCATACTGGTAATCCTCCTCTGCGAAATAGAACATATCCGCAGCATTGTAAGCTATGTCTGCTACTGCTACAGCAATAAAAAAGGTGCCTGAAGCTGGGAACGTAGCTATTCCTATAGCTATACCAATGGCGTCGATGAGTATTCGGGTGTTTTTATCTGCTTGTCCATCGACCAGCTTATCGAGCATGAACTTGGCAAAGAACATCGGCACAACCAGTGTGGTGTTTTCTGCCAGGGTTAAATTGTCAGGGTTGCCCGAATTTAAATACCCAAAATTAACAGGCGTTTGAAATTGTAGGACAACCAAATCAAAAGCACCTCCTGTAGTGGTTACAGCATCAAAATCCGTGTAAGTACCATCGCAATCTCTTCCAGAAATAGTCAGAATATTTCCGTTCCTGGACGTACTAATAAAAGCATTGGGCCCGATCATGGCCCCATAGCGGGGGAAACAGCTGCTTGGGTCATTGTTGTACACGTGGGCGTAGTAAGCATCCGTTGTGACTGATCCCTGGTTAATATTAAATAACCTGTAAAAGGATGTTTCCAAGTGGGTAATTGTATCAACAATTCCAGGTGATGCAATTATCCATGAAAATTCATCGGATAATTGCATC
>JBCBVN010000275.1:0-6023 GCA_039817625.1 Bacteroidota bacterium | reverse complement strand
ATTAGTATCCTTTGCTCAAATTCTTTCAATTTGCTTAAAGTGACATTTAAGGCTTTTTCCATCCGGTTCAAATTTAAGGTCAGACTATCAGGAACGGGTGGAGTAAACTCTTCATAAGTTTCATCAAACCTAAATACTACTTCTGACTGCGTAAATGAAATCAATGGAGCAGGGTGTCCATTGTAGTAACAATTCTTGCTTTCTTTGATAATTTTCTCCCAGTAAACGATATCTCCTAAGTCGCCACAACACTGTGGGAAATAAATATTCTCATTGTCTACTTTTAAGACATATCCGCCATAAAGTGGGAGAATATCGTCCAGATCCGAAAGATCATAACCCTCAAACCAGTCAATTATTAGCTTTTTGAGGTTGGGCAAACTAAGTTTATGAGGCTCATAGAAAGAAGAGCCCTTTATATATGGTTCAAAGTCATCTACAAACCCAGCATTTTTCAATCTGATCTGTGCATAATTCTCCCAATCGTCTTGGTATTCCCAATAAGGTCCCTTTTCAGGAAAAGGCGCACTATTATAGTACGTCATTTCGATTACTGGTACTAATTCTATATTCATTTTTCACATTAAGCAAATCCACCACCCATACCCAATTCACCTACACCAAATATAACCCTTTTGACACGAACACACAATCGATGTAAACACGCAATATGTCAAGCATACCCGCAATCAAATAAAAACATCTAGACTATCCCCTACCCCACATCATACCTATCCAACTCAAGCCCCTCTATAATCTTCACCAGCTTATAGCCATAGTTGGGATCGGTAGCGTAGCCGCAGGCTTTCAGCCCATGTGCCCAACGATTATAGTCTTTGCCGTAGGTATGTAGGCGGCTGTAACGCTGAGTAAGTAGAAGTGCGCTGTGCTCTTCGAAGGACTCGGCCACGGAAGTGAAGACGCGAAACATGTCATAGCTTGTATCGTCGCCATAGTTGCGGCAGGTGCAGCCCAGGCAGCGCGATTTGCACTTGATGCCGAAGTGGTTGTTGCTCTGTGTAGCCAGTCGGCTATCACCGGCATTGCTCTCGAGAAGGGCCTGGGCTAAGGTGATACTGGCCGGAATGCCGTGCTTACGCATTTCTGCTTGAGCAAGGGGCGCATAAGTATTCAGGTAGTTTTGGAGGCGGTCGCGCTTGGATTGTAAGATATGTGCCGGAATGTTGTGGCGACTGAAGTAAGACGGGCTCAGTACTAGCGTCAAATTGTTGATGTGAGGAGCAGGATCGTCGGTCTCTGCAACGGAATTGAAGTGATCCTGCCCGTCAACCCGACTGGCTGGAGAATTGACGGCCGTAGTAGAGGGACCGGCAGCACTACCAGAAGACAGCAGACTTACATTCTGGGCAACAGAGGCGATACTGCCCTGTCCGAGAGCAACAGACCGACCATCTGCAATATGGGCATTAGGATTTGGCTGACCGGCCTGAATAGTAGCCAGTTGGCCCGCGGAAGTCCCTACCCCTAAACCACCCAACTGGGTAGAAGCACCGGATTGAAAAAGACGACCGATCCAGGAAATGACAGGAAGTATGCCGGCTCGATTAGCACGCTCCTCTCCTGCCCACTCTATCACTGCACCCGGTAGGGCCGATTGTGGATCATGCACATTGACCTTAAAGCTCAAGCCACGGCTTAAG
Source organism: Bacteroidota bacterium (assembly GCA_039817625.1). Classification (GTDB taxonomy): domain Bacteria; phylum Bacteroidota; class Bacteroidia; order Chitinophagales; family Saprospiraceae; genus Neolewinella. Next base: position 4,362 of record JBCBVN010000275.1, on the reverse strand, counting down.
CAGATGTGCAAGATGAGCAAAATGACGAAAAGCTCGAAAGCATGGCGACGTATCCAGCTGAATATACGCCCTATAAATATCCCAAAGGCGGGGGCAGTTTGATTAACTTTAGACATCATGTATGTATTTGCAACGGGTACAAATATCAAACACAATGTTTTAAAAAACAAATTTTTGTTTTATTAATTCAATTTTCAAACATTTCAAAAGGGTCCTTTGGGTTGCAAAAGCTGCTGCCAGAAGAACTGAAGGACGCCCGGCTGCTTGACGGCCAATAAGGTCACATACACCACCAGGCCGAAGACAGCCCCCCACAAATGGGCATTGTGGCCAATCCTGGAATTCCCCCTTTGGTCCATATAATGGCTGTATACGACATAGCCAATGCCAATAAAAATAGCTGGAAGTGGCGGGAAAATAAACCAGCTCCAGGGTGCCAGCATAATGTATGGCCACATGGTGGAGGCAACAGCGCCACTCGCCCCCAGGGCACTATAGCCCATATGATCCTGATGCCTGATGTAGGTCGGCAGAGACGATGCGGCAATCGAAATGAGGTAAAACGCCATAAAGCCCAACCGCCCACCGAGCTCTGAACCAAAAATAAAGACTTTGAATGCCTCCTCTGCTGCTGGTCCAAAGATCAAAAGGGCCCACATATTGAAGAAGAGGTGCATGCCATCGGCATGAATGAAGCCATGCGTAAAAAAGCGATCCCACTCTCCCCGATTCTTGATCGAAGCCGGATGAAAAAGTAGCCTCGCCCGCAGGGAAGGATCATTGAATGCGCGTAGAGAAACCAAAACGGTCAACCCAATAAGCAGTCCTACAGTAAGTGTCAGTTGATCAAAAAGTGAACCCATAAGGCGAAGTTAGACATTCGTATCGGCAGTGCAACAATATATATACAAAGGGCCATGAAATGCCCTATATTGTGAAGGTATGGAAAGCAGTAAAACCCGAATCAATTTACCTGAAAGTGAGCTCCCTAGAGTAGTCATCGTTGGCGGTGGCTTTGCGGGTCTAAAAATGGCCAGGGGCATTTCGCGTAAGCACTATCAGGTGGTGCTGATCGATCGCAATAACTTTCATCAGTTTCAGCCACTCTTTTATCAAGTGGCTATGGCGGGTTTAGAGCCCAGCAGTATCGTATTTCCTTTCCGAAAACTCTTCCACGGGGAGGAAAATATTTATGTGCGAGTCACTGAAGTCCAGGAGGTGGATTTAGAAGAAAAGCGGCTCAACACCCCACTGGGCATTTGCAATTACGACCATTTGATCATCGCCACTGGCGCCAATACCAACTACTTTGGCAACAAGCTGATTCAGGCCAAATCACTGCCTATGAAATCGGTCAGTGAAGCCTTGTTCCTTAGAAACACCATTCTGGACGACTACGAAACGGCCGTCTCTACACCCGATTACGACGATCGTCAGGAGCTGGTCGATATCGTCATTGTGGGTGGCGGCCCCACCGGAGTCGAGTTGGCCGGAGCCCTGGCAGAAATGCGTAAAACCGTATTGCCCAAAGACTACCCCGAGCTCAATGTCGAAGCCGAGATGGACATCTACCTGGTTCAGGCAGGAGACATTCTACTAGCCGGAATGAGTGAAAAATCAGGCCGGAAAGCAGAAAAGTATTTACAAGACTTAGGCGTCAGAGTCTTGCTCAACACCCGGGTGACCAACTTTGATGGAGAGCTGGTCACGATGGAGGATGGCTCTACCATTCCCACGAATAAAGTCATCTGGGCGGCTGGAGTTACGGGTGAATTATTTAAAGGTTTGCCAGAAGATGCAATCGTCAGAGGCAATCGACTACAAACCGATGCCTACCATCAGGTAGCAGGTGTCGATGGACTCTATGCCATAGGCGATATCGCTTGTTTGCCCACTGAAGACTGGCCAAATGGACATCCGCAGGTAGCCCAGACCGCCATTCAAATGGGGAGAAACCTCAGCAAAAACTTCAATCGATTGGCCAGGGGCAAAGACCTCAAACCGTTTACATACAAGGACAAGGGCAGCATGGCCACCATAGGGCGGGCCAAAGCGGTAGTCGATTTGCCCAGTTTTCACTTTAGTGGCTTCTTCGCCTGGCTGGCCTGGCTCGTCGTCCATCTATTTGCCATTCTGGGCACCAAGAACAAGTTCTTCGTCTTCATCAACTGGCTCACCAATTACATCAACTACAACCAAAGCCTGAGGCTAATCATCAAGCCGAAGTCGAATGAGCCGTAGATGCTAAAATCATAGAACGGGGATCTGATTCCCCGAATTTACATATTCACTTCCACCAGTTTCTCTCCGCGATCAACCATTCTTCCGATTGGCTGAGTATACAGACCTTCTTCCTGAAGGAGCGTTTGGATGTTTTGGACTTCCGCAGGTCGGACACTTACCAACAATCCGCCGCTGGTTTGCGGATCTGCCAACAGGTTTCGACTTCTTTCTGAAATAGGACCGACTTTGTGGCCGTAGCTGTCCCAGTTTCGGCGGGTACCGCCGGGTATAGCGCCCTGATCCAGATAGTGGTCTAAAATCGCGGCATCAATCAGCGGAACCTGATCCATTTCAATGACGGCGCTGGTCTCGCTGGCGGCACACATTTCCGTGAGATGCCCCAGCAGGCCGAAGCCCGTCACATCGGTCATAGCATGTACAGCTACTGACTTGGCCAATTTAGCACCGACTTTATTCAGTCGCAGCATTTGCTCGGCAGCCAGGTGGCTATGCGCTTCCTTCAGCAGCTTCTTCTTCTGGGCCGTACTGAGGATGCCCACCCCCAATGGCTTGGTCAAAAACAAGGTATCACCTACTTGAGCACCGCCATTCTTTTTCAGCTGATTAATGGGCACTCTGCCCGTCACGGCCAGTCCAAAAATGGGTTCAGGAGCGTCGATGCTATGGCCACCAGCTAAGCTGCAACCTGCGGAAGTACAAACCGATCTCCCGCCTTCTACGACAAGCCCCGCAATCTCTGGTGCTATCTGATTAATAGGCCAGCCTAGTATGGCTATGGCCACCAGAGGCTCGCCACCCATAGCGTATACATCGCTGATGGCGTTGGTAGCCGCAATGCGACCAAAGGTGTAGGGATCATCTACTATGGGCATGAAAAAATCGGTCGTGCTGACCAGGGCCGTCCCATCTCCTAAATCGACCACTGCCGCATCGTCTCGCTCTCCATTGCCCACCAGCAATCTCGGATCGAAAGGACCAGCTTTGGTTTGCCCTAAAATGCGATCCAGCACTGCGGGTGCAATTTTGCAGCCACAGCCCGCACCGTGTGAATACTCTGTAAGTTTAATGTCGGTGGATTCCATCCAAAAAAGTTTCTATTGAATAATCAGGCTGATTGACTGGTGCCCCTCAGAGGTCCGCAAGGCCAGCAAATAGCTCCCTGGGGGATATCCGCTTAAATCACCTAAAGCAATAGAATGTTCACCCGCAGATATGCGACCTCGATATATTTCTTTGAGCTGCCTGCCCGACAGATCCAGCAGATCGATGCTTACCCGGGTATTTCTAATGAGATCCAATGCTACTTCTGCTGGCCCGGCTACTGGATTTGGGAAGACAGGGCCAAAAGTTGGAAGCACTAATTCAAGCGAATTGTTGCTATTCGATGTGGATTCAGGTTGGTAGTAAGCAATAGAACTCGCAGCTGCCAATGCCCGATTTCTATTACCTGGAAAAAATGTAATCCGATTTACGTTAAAAAAAGTCTCATCTTGAGTCCAGCTTTGACCGCCATCTGTAGTCAGCCACAGCGCAGCGTTTCTTGGACAGACCCAGCCTGTTTCTTCATCGATAAACCCTATGCCCTGAAGATCATAGTAGAAAGGGCTTACCGGTAGCTCTACCCATGTATTGCCTCCATCCACACTTTTGACCATAGATGTACTGCCGCTAAAACTTTCTACCGTACCGTAGACCACATCTTCTGTAACGAAATCAATCTTCCAGATAAACTCTAGTCCATCACTATTCGCAAACACAGTCTCCCATACCTGACCTCCATCTGTAGAGCGTAAGATAGTTGCTCCGGTATCGGTTCTGCCACCCGCAAAAAGCTCCCCGGATGGACTCATAGCCAATTCAACTAAGGCATTGGCATGATCTTCCATGCTTGTCCAGCTCCAGGTCTGCCCCCGATCATTGGATTGAATCAAATAGGCCGGATCTGCGAAAACCCCAACGCCCCAAATTGAATCCCCCTGATGTGCCAACCCACAAATATCTTTATCCTCACCTGGCAACTGATCGGCTATATCTGTCCAGGTTTGACCACCATCATCCGTCATAAAAAAGGATGAATTTAATGACCCCACAAAGCCCGTCAGACCATCATCTAAAAAG
>JBCBVN010000274.1:0-6072 GCA_039817625.1 Bacteroidota bacterium | reverse complement strand
AGCTAAGGAAGTTTGGGTATGATAGGTAACTATTTACCTCCCCATATGCACCAGCAGCACACTAACATCAGCTGGACTGACTCCACTGATGCGGCTTGCCTGACCGATTGTTCGGGGTTGTAGCTCGCTGAGTTTTTGGCGGGCTTCTTTGCTCAGACTTGTAATGCTGGCGTAGTCGAAGTCGTCGACCAGGCGAATCCCTTCCAATCGATTCATTTTGGCTACCTGCTCCTGCTCGCGATGGATGTAGCCAGCATACTTGATTTCTGTTTCGGCCAAGGAGCGAGTTTCGTTATCGTAAGGAGTCAGGAATTCTGACAAAGCTGGAAGCGCGTCGGCCAACTCATTGAGTCCGATACCTGGACGCAGGAGCACAGAATGCAGTTTAACGCCCTGCTTTAATGGGGCACTTCCCTTGGTCTCCAGGAAGTTATTCAGCTGATCTGGTGTTACACTATAATTCTGTAATTCGCGCCGGATGGCTTCCACTCCATGGCGCTTAGTATCCACCCGCGAAAGTCTATCTTCCAAACCCCGTATTCCAAGGGCACTGGCAACTGGCGTTAGCCTGAGGTCCGCGTTGTCTTGTCTCAACAAGATGCGATACTCAGCTCGGCTGGTAAACATGCGGTAAGGCTCGTCAGTCCCTTTATTGACCAGATCATCGATGAGTACGCCGATGTAAGCTTCGCTTCGCTTCAATACCAGCGGATCCTCTTCGCGCACGCGCCTGGCGGCATTGATGCCTGCCACCAACCCTTGGCTGCCGGCTTCTTCATAACCAGTGGTTCCATTAATCTGGCCTGCAAAAAACAGGTTGTGAACTAAGCGTGTCTCCAGACTTGCCTTGAGCTGGGTAGGCGGGAAGAAGTCATATTCTATAGCATAGCCAGGTCGGAACATTTTCATGTTCTCAAAACCTTCAACCTTGCGCAGTGCCTTATATTGAATATCTTCCGGGAGGCTGCTGCTAAATCCATTCACATAGATTTCGCAAGTATGCCGACCCTCGGGTTCTACGAAGAGCTGATGGCGATCGCGATCTGCAAATCGATCTATCTTGTCCTCTATACTGGGGCAGTATCTGGGTCCTAGGCCCCGAATCCGCCCATTGAACATAGGTGATCGATCAAAGCCTTCGCGCAGGGTGTCATGTACTTCCTGGCTGGTATAGGCGATGTGGCAGGGCATCTGGTTGGTCAGCTCAGGTGTATCTGTATAGCTGAACCTTCCGGGGTTTTCATCACCCGGCTGTTCGGCCATTTTTGTCCAGTCCAGGCTTCTGCCGTCAATCCTCGGCGGTGTTCCCGTTTTCATTCGGCCCGATTTAAAGCCGAGTTCCAGCAGCTGCTCGGTTATACCTTTAGCAGCGCGCTCTCCGGCTCGGCCACCACCGAGCTGCTTCTCTCCGATATGAATGATGCCATTTAGGAAAGTACCGTTCGTCAACACTACAGTCTTTGCGGGGATTTCCAGACCCAGGCTGGTACGCACACCAACGACCCGCTTGTCTTTGACCACTATGCCGGTAATCATCTCCTGCCAGAAATCGATACACTCGTTTTGCTCCAACATTTGACGCCACTCAGAGGCAAAGGCCATGCGATCGCTCTGTGCTCTTGGCGAGTGCATAGCCGGACCTTTAGACATGTTCAGCATACGAAACTGTACCATGGTACGGTCAGTGATTATACCACTGTATCCACCAAGGGCATCAATCTCTCTTACGATCTGACCTTTGGCTACGCCACCCATGGCCGGATTGCAAGACATCTGCGCAATCGTCTGCATATTCATAGTAGCCAGCATAACCCGGCATCCCAGGCGGGATGCACCTACTGCCGCTTCACAACCGGCGTGGCCCGCTCCTACTACTATGACATCATACGTTGGAAACAAAGTCTATTTTATTTGCACTCAAATAGAGCTGTGAGACTCTACTAACACCCTTTGCTCTGCTACTGTTTTAGGCTTTTAGACGAACTTCGTCGTCGTTCTGGTCAAAAAACTTGTAGGTCGTAATCGGGTAATCAGCATCTGGAATAATTTTCAGCCAGCGATAGTATTTCATATACCACTTCATTTGCTGGTTTGGCACGCCCTTCTTCAGGAAAGCCGCAGCGTAAGGGTGCAGCCTAAGCTTGAGCTTGGCTTTTGGCTGAGCCTCCATGATCAAGTTTAGATCGCGATCTATCTCGTCTGTGAGCAAGATGCTGGCATTGATCTTTCCGGTACCGTTACAGCTTGGACATTTCTCGTCGGTCGTGATTTTAACTTCCGGGCGCACTCGTTGCCGAGTGATCTGCATCAGTCCAAACTTGCTTAGTGGCAGTACGGTGTGCTGAGCGCGGTCTTTCTTCATGAACTTGCGCATGGCCGTCACCAACTTTTTGCGGTGCTCGCCATCTCGCATATCTATGAAGTCTACGATAATGATGCCTCCAATGTCTCTTAGCCTGAGCTGACGAGCTACTTCCTCGGCCGCTTCCAAATTAATCTTCAGCACGGCCTCGGCCTGGTTTTGAGAAGGCATTTTGTTGCCACTGTTCACGTCTATGACGTGCATAGCTTCTGTATGCTCAATCACGATGTAGGCACCGCTGGCCATTGTGGTCGTTTTGCCGAAGCTAGACTTGATCTGCTTCGTTACTCCACAGACATCGAAAATGGGACGATTGCTTTTGTGCAGCTGAAGAAGTTTGACCTTATCAGGTGCAATGCCTTGTAGATAGTTCTTCACACGCTCATACAAATCGCGATCATCGATGACAATCCGGTTGAAATTGTCGGTGAGCAAATCACGTAAAAGTGAAGAGGTCTTATCGATTTCGCTAAGCAACTTGATGGGGGGCTTACCCGTCTTGAGTTGCTCTTTTATGGTGTTCCACTTCCCAACTAAGTTGTTGACTTCCTCCAGTAGCTCAGCGGTGTTTCGGCCTTCGGCGGCCGTGCGAACGATGACACCGAAGTTTTTGGGGCGAATGCTATCGACGATCAGCTTCAAGCGCTTTCTTTCTTCGCTGGTACTGATCTTCTTCGACACGGCAACCACATCACTAAATGGGGTGATCACCAAAAAGCGGCCAGGTAGAGTAATCTCACAACTCAGGCGTGGTCCTTTCGTGCTTATAGGCTCCTTCAGGACCTGCGCAAGAATATTCTGCCTGCGTTCAAAAACTTGATCTATTCGGCCTGTTTTGACAATCTCCTTTTCGGGCCTGAAGTTGTCAATGCCCTTGGCCTTCAGACGACCATTGGAAGCCAGGCTTGCCCATTTTTGTAATGTTCTGACCTTAGGTCCCAAATCAGTATAGTGAAGGAAGGCATCCTTCTTATGGCCAATGTCAACGAATGCTGCATTCAACGGGGCATTGATCCTCTTGATCTTTCCCCAGAATACATCGCCTACTGTAAAATTATCAGTGGCTTTTTGTTTATGGATCTCGGTTAACTTACCGTTTTCCATGAGCGCGATCTCCACAGCTTTGCCTGTGGCGTATACGATCATTTCCTTTTCCACGCTGTCAAATTTGTTGGTTATGACAGACAGAGTGGCGCACTTCCAGATGCGTTCCAGAAAAGAGCTATCTAAAAATTAATATTGGAAAGCGATCCTAAAATAAAACGACTTACTACTTGGGGAGGCCTGTGATAGGTTGGTCATAAGGGGGTAGTCTATATCGAGAGAAAGCAACCCCGGCCTCCATTTATTTTTTCGGCTTCATTGCACTTGCACAACTAAATTGCTAGCAATTGGAGCACTTCATTGTATCAGTAGAGTCAGATTTCTTTTTACTTGACTATTTGTTCAAGTGTTTGCCTCAGTTGGGCGAAAGTAAATTGATCGATTTCCGGGGCGATAGCCTTTCAACTTGAAACGGTATGGCTTCGCCGCCAAACTAGCTTGCACATAACCCGAAGCAAAAACTGCTTCATTAAAAAGCTCAGGGACTGTTGGCCCTCAGCTAAAAAAGCAAGTGCAAGCGAGTACATAACTCGCTTAGCACTAGCGATTCTTCTTCTTATGGCGGTTCTTGCGCAGCCGCTTTTTGCGCTTGTGCGTCGCAATCTTATGACGCTTGCGCTTCTTTCCACAGGGCATATTGCTATGGTTTGGTTAAAAAATTGGTTCGTTTAATCCTTGCTTATGATACTGAGCGCGCTTAGAACAAGCGCAGGTTGATCACATACCTGGATCTGTATTGGCCTGCAAAGGTAGTCTTTTTTACCAGAACTATACCCATCAGTCTCTACCTAAGTCATAACGTTAGTAGATGACTCATTGTTGAGTGCCACATCCCTCCCCAATCTGCTGTGCAGCTGCTGTATCGCCCATCCTGTAATAGACTTCGGCCCTCAGGCATTTGGCGACTTGCAGGTCGGGGTCAAGCTGCAAGGCATTATCCAGTCTTTCTGCTGCCCGCTCGAGCTGATTGGTTTGCAGAGCCAGCCTGCCCAGTGTGACTAACGGCCTGGGGTCATCAGGATAATTTTCTTGTAATTCCCTAAGCCTCAGAATGCCTTGCATAGGCTGTTGTGGGTTTAGCGTGTAGGTGAGCGCTAAATTGATCTGATACTCCAACTCGTCTGGGTCTAAGCTCATGGCGTTCAGGTAAGCTTGCTCAGCCCTCTGATAGCAAAAGTCACGCACCTTTTCCTCTTCCGTTCGCTGTACACAGATGGTGTAACTCGTACCAGCTATTCCCCAATCTTCAGCTTCATTGCCAAGTTCTGCAATTTGCTGAGCGTAAACCGCAGATATTCCTGGATATCCGAGGCCAAACCACTCGCCTGCAAGCTGGGTCAGAATCGAGCGCTGCACGCTGTCTACGGGGGGAGGATCCGTATCCAATTGATCTTCCAGCTCTACTAATGCTGTAATTTGTGCCAGTCCGAGCTCATCCCTGGCATCCCGAATCATACTTTCCAGACTAGTTGCACTGAGCTGTAGTTTCCGGCTTGCCTCTGCCTGAGTCATTTCAGGGGCCTGAACCGGACATAAAAAATATATGAATAGCAGGAGAGCTAATGCTCCAAAAGCCGCCATGTACTGTGGTGCCCGCATAAATTATTAGTCTTCTGCTTCTTCTTCAGGTAAACCGTCCACATTGTCTTTAACCTGCTCAACAAAAATCTTTGCTGGCTTGAATGCAGGAATGTAGTGAGCTGGAATCTCTATCGCTTTGTTTTCTTTAATATGGCGACCAATTTTCTTTGCCCGCTTCTTGACCACAAAAGAACCAAATCCCCTGATGTATACATTCTCTCCGTCTGCAAGGCTAGACTTGACCTCTTTAAAAAAAGACTCCAACGATACCAACACATCTACTTTTGCTATGCCTGTCTTCTCTGAAATAGCGGCAACCAGGTCTGCTTTTCTCATGGCTTTTACTTTATAAGCAAAGGGAATTTCCCGAAGCGGGGCAAATATGAGAAATTATAGTCTGCTTAGCCAAAGAATCTTTATATTTTATTTACTATCAAGCAGTTATATCTTTTTGCAGACTTCCGCAGGTCGGTTTCCTATCTGCCTGTACCTCCATGTTCTCGGTGCTGTAAAATATCAATCACTCGATCTGGCTGTCTAATATATTGACAGTGTAGTGTGGGCTTTACGCGCACGCCGTCTCCCTCTAAACACTATCTTTGCCAGCTCTCAAGGCAAATCGAAAACCAATTTATGCTTTTATCGATGACCGGCTACGGAAGGGGCCAACACATATTGGACGGCAAGACATTCATAGTCGAGCTCAGGTCCCTCAACAGTAAGCAAACAGATTTGCGCCTCCGTTGCCAGCAGAGCCTGGGCGAATACGAGATGAAGCTCCGCAAGCAAGTTGCCGATTTTGCGAGTCGGGGAAAGCTGGAACTTACTGTAGACATCCGCCGGGAGGATGGAGAAGATGGTGTTTCTCTCAATTTGCCTCTATTGAAGCGCCTCCACAGTGAATTGGTCGCCTATGCACCATTCAATTTAGGTGGAGATCCTGGCGCGCTCCTGATCTTGAGTTTCAGCCACCTTCGGCAGTCGGATCAAACCCGCCAGGAGCGCGCCAGGATCTCCACCTAAAT
>JBCBVN010000273.1:0-6084 GCA_039817625.1 Bacteroidota bacterium | reverse complement strand
CCATTTAGTTATACGCAGGCATCAGATCGTATCGAGGTGATGCAAGCCAATGTAGATCGATATAAACTACCGCTTTTGTATGTCAATCATGTTGGCGCTCAGACAGAAATTTTATTCGATGGGGGCTCACTAGTCATTGATGCAAAAGGAAAAGTGCTGGCGGAGCTACCCTATTTTGAGGAAAGTCTCCAACTAGTAGAAACAGTGGCTATACAATCGGGCGAAGAACTCGGAGGAGAACAACCGAAAGAAAAGATATCGCTCATACACGACGCACTTGTCATGGGTGTGCGCAATTACTTTGAAAAGCTAGGATTCAAGCGAGCTATTCTGGGTTTGAGTGGGGGAATTGATTCGGCTTTGGTCGCCGTATTGGCCTCTCGAGCTTTGGGAGCCAAAAATGTTCGCTGCGTTTTATTACCAAGCCAGTATAGTAGTGATCACTCCGTCAATGACGCTCGGCAGCTGGCTCAAAATCTGGGTTGTCAATACGATATCATCCCAATTGAAAATGCATACCGCGCCTTTGAAGCCACCCTTCAGCCACACTTTTTTGGGACAGAGTTTGGATTGGCAGAAGAAAATGTTCAGGCTCGAACCAGAGCAGTAATACTCATGGCCCTCAGCAATAAGTTTGGCCCTATTTTGCTCAATACCGGCAATAAGAGCGAAATCGCAGTAGGGTATAGCACCATATATGGCGATATGTGTGGAGGACTGAGTGTAATTGGCGATGTATACAAGACCGAATGCTACGAGTTGGCCAAATACATTAATCGAGAGGAAGAAATTATACCCAACCACATAATTGAAAAACCGCCCAGTGCAGAGTTGCGCCCAAACCAAAAGGATAGCGATAGTTTGCCCCCCTATGATGAACTGGATCAGGTCCTATACCAGTACATTGAACAAGAGCAAAGCCCACAGGACATAATAGATCTTGGATTTGATGAGGCATTAGTGCGTCGCACCCTGAGATTGGTCAATATTAACGAGTTTAAGCGCTTTCAGACGCCACCCGTTCTGCGAGTGAGTAAGAAAGCTTTTGGCATGGGCCGCCGTCTTCCGATTGTGGCCAAATACCTGAGCTAGCGTTTTAGGTGCAAATAATAATCACATGAACGGAGCCATAGTAGGCGATATAGTAGGGTCTCGCTTTGAGCGGAGCAATCATAAACAAACAGATTTTGAGCTCTTTCATCGCCGGTGTCGCTTTACAGACGATACCGTCCTAACCCTTGCCATAGCCGATGCACTAATTAGCCAAAAAAGGTATAGTGATACGGTTAAGCGTTACGCCCGGGCATTTCCATTGGCGGGCTATGGAGGCACATTCAAAAAATGGATGCTCGGAATGATCGAGGGACCCTATAATAGCTGGGGGAATGGCTCGGCCATGCGGGTTTCTGCCATAGGATGGTGGTTCTCTAAGTTGGAAACGGTTCTGCGTGAAGCTAGGGCAAGTGCCGTGATTACTCATGATCACCCAGAAGGTATCAAAGGCGCTCAGGCCATAGCATCGTCGATATGGCATGCCAGAAAAGGGGCGTCTAAAGATGAGATCAAAGCATATGTACAAGATCAGTTTGGCTATGATCTAAATCGCACTTTAGATGAGATTAGACCGGAATATGCATTTGATGTGAGTTGTGCGGGCTCAGTTCCAGAGGCCATTATTGCCTTCCTTGAATCTGAAGACTTCGAGCATTGCATCAGGCTGGCCATCTCAATCGGCGGCGATAGCGATACCATTGCCGCTATGGCTGGTAGTATGGCCGAGGCATACTATGGAGAGGTGCCGAGAGACATTATGGACAAGGCGCAGAAATTCCTGACCGATGACCTCAACGACCTTAGAAATGAGTTCTATAAGCGGATGTCTGCTCGGAATGTTTAGAAAATAGCCATCAGCTTCATCCAGCTTATTTAGTATTCAGTTTTTCCTTGAAGAAAGCGACAAATTCCTCCATGCTCATGGTGCCTTTGTCACCCTCCCCTTGGACGCGAACCGCAACGCCGCCAGCTTCTACTTCCTTGTCTCCAATGATGAGCATGATCGGCACCTTCTTCACTTCCGCTTCGCGTATCTTTTTTCCGATGGTCTCTGACCGATCATCTACAAACCCGCGAATATCATGTGGAGCGAGATCACGGAGCAACTGCTCGGCGTAGTCGTTAAAGCGATCACTCAGCGGTAAGACAGCCACCTGATCTGGTGTCAGCCAAAGAGGAAACTTACCTCCGGTATGCTCTATCAGAATAGAGGTAAAACGCTCGAGCGAACCAAAGGGTGCCCGGTGGATCATAACCGGTTGGTGAGCCTGGTTGTCGGCTCCGATATACTCCAGTTCAAATCGCTCTGGAAGATTGTAGTCTACCTGAACAGTCCCGAGTTGCCACTCGCGACCGAGTGCGTCTTCGACCATAAAGTCCAGCTTCGGGCCGTAGAAGGCTGCTTCGCCATATTCGGTTCGTGCTTCAATATCGATTTCGGCACAGGCATCGATAATGGCCTGCTCTGCGGTTTCCCAATTCTCTTCGGAGCCGATATATTTTTCTGGCGTATTGGGATCGCGTAAAGAAATTTGAGCGGAAACCTTTTCAAAGCCAAACATGGTGAGCACCTCCTGGACGATATCGACCACATCGATGAATTCGTCCTTCACTTGATCGGGCATACAAAATATGTGCGCATCGTCTTGAGTGAAGCCACGAACACGGCTCAATCCATGTAGCTCTCCAGTTTGCTCATATCTGTAGACCGTACCAAATTCTGCCAGACGCAGCGGGAGTTCTTTGTAAGATCTAGGCCTGAACTTATAGATCTCGCAGTGATGTGGACAGTTCATCGGCTTGAGCAAAAACTCTTCGCCTTCACGTGGTGTGTTGATGGGCTGAAAACTATCTTCCCCGTATTTGGCATAGTGACCACTGGTCACATACAAATCCTTTTTGCCAATATGTGGGGTATAAGTCTGTTGGTAGCCAGCGGCTTCCTGCCGCGTTTTAAGGTAATTTATTAGCCGTTCGCGAAGTTGTGCCCCTTTTGGAAGCCACATGGGCAAGCCTGCTCCTACTTTTTCGCTAAACATGAAAAGCTCCAGCTCCTGGCCCAATTTGCGGTGGTCGCGCTTCTTGGCTTCCTCGATCATTTCGAGATATTCCTTTAGCTCCTTCGCTTTAGGAAAGGTGATACCGTATATACGAGTCAGCTGCTTATTCTTTTCATCTCCACGCCAATAGGCACCAGCTACCTTGGTCAGCTTGATGGCTTTGATCGCACCCGTATTGGCAATGTGTGGCCCGCGACATAAGTCGGTGAAATTACCCTGGGTGTAGAAGGTAATGTCGCCGTCTTCAAGATCCTCCAACAATTCCAATTTATAGGGATCAGCCTTTTCCTGGAAGTAGGCAATGGCATCTGCTTTGCTGATTTCCTGGCGCTGAAAATCATTCTTTTGCCGAGCCAATTCCAGCATTTTTTCTTCGACTTTTGGCAAGTCGTTGATAGAAATTGTCACACCTTCGGGAGGGTCTACGTCGTAGTAAAACCCAGCCTTAATAGCTGGACCTATTCCCAATTTTATACCGGGATAGAGCGCTTCCAGAGCCTCGGCCATGAGGTGAGCACTGCTGTGCCAAAAGGTTTGCTTACCTTCTTTATCACGCCAGGTGAGCAGCTCTATGGTCGCGTCTTGATCAATGGGAAGGTCGGCGTCTGTTACCGTTCCGTTCACCTTGGCAGACAACACATTTCGAGCCAGGCCGCTACTAATACTTTCGGCCACTTGCATAGGCGTAGTACCACTTTCGTACTCGCGTACATTACCGTCGGGGAAGCTGATCTTAATCATGGGCGCAAAGGTAAATGATTAGTGATTCTCGATTGGCGATTAGGACCGATTGATTTTGGTCAAAACGAGAATTCGCTTTGGAAAGGTTTCTTACAGCTGGGTTCGGAGGGCTTATTTTGTACTTCCGCAGGTCGGAGGCATCTCAGGTCGGGGGTTTCCCGAACTCCTGGTTGGAAGAATTTGTAGAATCAGCTTTAGGCATTTCTTATATGTAAACGTACACCGAAGCCATTAACTCTCCTGAATCATTAGCTTGAATCCCTTGAGGACCTGGTGTCGGAAGATCAACACTGAAGGTTTGACCGTCGGTACTTGTGCATTTTAACGATAACGATATTGAATCTCCCGGTTTCGGAATAGCTATTGGATTGGGATAGCTGGAAAACAATACCGCATTTTGCCCATTTGAGATGATCGTCTCCTCGGGTGGCGAAAACTGAGACGCCAGTTCGCCAACCAGCTGATGGCTGTAATCTGATGTGGTTGGTGAAATAATGAAATATTGCCAAATACATTTATGCACTTCAAAATGTACGACCACTGCGGAGTCTGGTCCCAGATCGGCTACCGCAAGAGCTAGCTTGATGCTGATGGGGAAGGCTTCATTCTCTGTCAAATCAGCTTGTTTCAGAGATGGCACGTTCGTCTGCTCATAATGCAGCAGCTTGAGGTCAGTTATTTGGAAAAAATCGGGATTGATCGGCTGAATGGTGAATGTCAGCTCGTCGAGCTCGGTAGTCGTCAGGTCTATTCCTTCGGGCACATATAGTTCGAAACCGTTTGAAGTAGAACGAAAGCGGCAGCGGTGCTGAGTCAGCCATTGATTGGTTTCAGTACTAGGACCAATCTGAGCGTAGCTACCAAAATCCGAGCCGTAATATTCATGCTGAAAGGATACTTGTAAAGCTAGTTTAAAGCGGTTGTTCATGTATTCGCTTTTATGGGTTTTTAATGGCTTCTCGGGTGCACATCTAGAAATGAAGATAAAATGTTTTACCGCATAAATCAAGGCACCTTTGGTAATGATCTTGTGCTCGGAGTCTCTTTTTTAGCGTATGTGTTTCCGACCTGCGTAAGTCTGCTTAATCGCGCTTAAAAATGGGAATACTAGGTTAGTTCCGTCTGGTTAGCCTAAATGACCAATAGAGCATATTCAGGAAAAATCCCATAAATATGGTTACGCCCCATGTTCTGGGGTGCTCTCTTGGGTTTACAAATCGATCGCCGATGTCTGCGAATAGGCCGAAAGGTTGAGTCAAAATATCCCAACTATTCCAGCGCAAGTAGCGGCCCAGGTAAATGCCGAAAGCAGATAAGAAGAGCAATGCCACGGTACTGAGAATGACGCCCCATTTGGGAAGTTTGCGTGCTAATATTTCTTCTAAATCGATCAGGCTTAAAAAGCCGAACATCAGACCGGTCCAGGCAAAAGATAGGATAAGGATGAGATCGTACCAGACGGGGGCACCAAATCGAGGTTTGAGGTGGTATAGATCGGTCAGTATATAGGGGGCATTGGGGAAAAACAGCAGCCATGCTCCTAAAACGGGAAGAAGAGCTAGCCACGATTTAGCGAGCTTGGGCCTGATGGTTAGCCAACTGCTCAGGGCCCAGGGAATGAAAGCCAGAAACAAATTCCAGTTCAGGAAAAGATAGGTTCGCGATTCGGTATAGTAAACCCTGACCAGGGAAAGGCTAAAGCAGGCTATACAGAGGGCTAGGAGAAGATAACCTTGCTGGAGTTTGCCATTGGCGCGAAGTTGAGATAGCAACATAATATCAGGCGTTACTATGAAGATACATCAAGTGCCAGCTCTGTATGGTCGCTGCCCAATTAATTCTCAACAATTCGTGGAATTTCACGCTTAAAAAGAGAGTATATCAACCATCCTTACAGCATTAAAGTCATCAGAACATGAGCAAACCATTCTGGACAAGCGATCGAATTGTAAGCATGTCTGCTATTTTCATTAGTCTGGCGACCTTGTTTGTCTTTGTATATCAGACGAATTTGATCAGAGAACAGCAACATCTGTCGGTCTATCCACACTTATCTTTAGGCAATGCTTATTCTGGGTCTTTGAATTATCAGCAAGTACTTTCTAACGAGGGAATTGGGCCTGCTTTTATAGAGGGAATAGAGGTCAGAGATACATCTGGAAAAGAATATAGTAGCCTGTCAGATTATCTTTTTTATCACTTGGAAGATGAAGATTCTGTTTTTATTTAC
>JBCBVN010000272.1:0-6093 GCA_039817625.1 Bacteroidota bacterium | reverse complement strand
GGCAATTTGTCCAACCCAGCAAGTGTCAACGTAACCACTCTGGACGACAACCCACCTAGTGGCCCTGAGACGGTCTTTGCTCACTTCTTTGAAACGGGCTGGGATGACTGGGTAGATGGTGGCAGTGACTGCTTCCGCTACAGTGGCTCTCGCTCCTACGAGGGTAGCTTCTCCATTCGTCTGCGCGACAATAGTGGTACTCGATCTGCTATGACCTCTGCAGTGTATGATCTCAGCAGCTACGACAATGCCGAACTTAATTTCTTCTTCTTCCCCAATAGTATGGAGAATGGAGAGGATTTCTGGGTGCGTTACAACGATGGCAGTGGCTGGCAGACTATTGCTACCTATGCTAGTGGTTCGGAATTCCAGAACGGTACTTTCTATGAGGCTACGGTCTCCATGAGTGGAAATAACTTCAACCTAAGTAGCACTGCCCAATTCCGCATTCAGTGCGACGCCAGTGGCAACGGAGACCAGGTATATATCGATCAAATCACGCTGACTGGTAACCCACTTGGCGGCAATAATGCAGGCAACTCTATTGTGCAGATCCCAGGATTTGTACCCGCCAGCGAGTTTGGTATTATCGAGGTAGACCTATCTATTTCTCCAAACCCAGCTAACGAGTTAGTTACCATTCAGGCTCACGATCCGATCGAGTCTTATACGCTGACTTCAGTAACTGGTCAGGTCGTCATGACTCGCAAGGTAGATGGATTGGAGCGTGTCAGTTTCCGAGTATCTGACCTGCCAGCCGGTATTTATATGGTGACAGTGACAACTGCCGATGAGCAGATTACACAGCGCCTGGTTGTCAGACCCTAGAAGTTTTAGATTAAACGACTAAGGATTAGAAGCCCTCTCGCATTTGCGGGAGGGCTTCTTTCTTTTGATGGCCACATTTGAATGACGGTCAATCTTATCTGTATTACCTTCGGCCCATGCACTATCAACAAATCAAGTTTGACGACACCGTTATAGAGTTTTTCAATAATTGGCTAGGTAAAGAAACTGTAAGTGTAAACGGGCAGGTTGTGTCTCGAAAATCTTCTGTTTGGGGCACCAATCATCATTTTACCATTATGGAAAAGGGGCACAACGCTCAATACGTATTAACTACTCGGCTCAATGGGATGGGAGAAGTTGTTCTGGATTTGTCTCGAAATGGCAGGGTGATTCGCCAAAATATTCCTGCCAGATATGGCTCAAGGCCCAGTAGACCTGCTAAGGCACCGGTCAATAAAGCGAAAAAAGAAGGGTTGTTACATTTGAAAAACTATGAACTCATTGATGCATTGGAAAAAATGCTAGAGGCGGAGAAGTACGATCCAAGAGATAGTGAAATTCAATTTCACTTAGCCTGCATTTATTCGGTAAAGGAGAAAACAAAAAAAGGCTTTGAGGCCATCAAAAAATCCATTGAGCTTGGGTTGGCAGATGAAGATGCTATCATGACACATGATATGCTGGCGTTTTTGCGCATTCATCCCGCTTTCGAGGGCTTTTTAGATTCGGGATTTAAAAGATATGATCAGTCTCTTATTCAAGATGAGCCAGATGAGTTTGATGTATTTTAGATGGTGGTCACTCCAGCTTTATTTTGAATGTCTCAAGGTTATCGATCTCCAAATTATCGACTATAATTTTATTCCACTTCTTTATCATTCTTTTCGGTCTGGCTCCCCTTACTTCCGAGAAAAAGTCTCTCTGTAATATTCTAATTTGCTGGGTTGAAATTTCGTGCTCGCGTTTTAGATTTTCGAAATTGATGTCATCTAATGAAGCTATGCGTGCAATCATTTGGCGCCGTTCTATTTCGCATAGATCAAAATACATATTGAGGAGGCAGTGGTCAAGGCTGTCATAAGGTGGTTCGGACTCTGTTTCGAATATGTCTAGGACAGTGGATGATACAAAACTAATGCTGTCTTCAAGGCGGTTTATATCCAGCATGATTTGGACCGCGATATCGTCTTCAGAATCAATGGTAGACCAGGGATCAAACCTCGTCATAGGCACATTATTGGCTGGGTTAGGCCTGCCTTCCTGTTCTTCATATTTATAGCGGACCCGCTTATCGGCCTGCCAGTGCGGGTTGTTGAATTGAAAGAAAGGCTCATCATCTGAAGGGAAGTCTGCGTGATTCATCAGAAATCCATTTTCCTGGAAATAAGCCATGTCTGACAACTGCTGCTCGGAGTACACCAGGCCATGATTAGCATTCCAGAAATTAGGATTATAGGGTAGAAAGGAAATCTTTCGGTAGTCATTGTGTTCGGGTGAATATTCGAAAAAGGGTTCCCAAAATAAATCTCGGTATTGGTAGCAATGTAGGATGCCGCTTGCGCTAACCTTATTGCTGATACGTGCATAAAGCCTTTGCAGGCCACCTGTGGGTCGTCTGCCTGTTGGCTTGAGATTGAGTTCGTAATTCCATTGCAAGTGGTTAAGCCTTTGGCTATTTTCATCCATGGAAAAGGTAAACGCCAATTCTAAATTTATGTACTCAATTTCCTGGTCTGGAAATACAGAGACGAAGGGGTGCCTTTCTAGTGAATCATCGCGTAGAATGATTTTACGTAAATTATAAGTGGATTTGTCTATCCATATCTCGCCAGAGAAATAAGCCGCATGCTTTCTTTTGGGCTGAAAGGCAATATGGTAAAGGTTGGCATTCCCAAGAGATGGCCTTCTGTCCAATTCGTATCTTCTTCGGAGCTGTCTTAAATTTAACTGAAGCGGATGGGAGTTGAAGGATCTGCTTTTTGAATATAAATCAAGCCTTGTAATAGCTTGTGTCATCCCTAAATTGACGAAATATCTACCGTTTATCGGGGCCATGGCAACCCGTCCATTTTTTAGGATTAAATCGTCTATTGCCTTTTGACTGGATGATACATTATAATAGGCTTGTATCATTTCAATGGGGTGGTCGTTGGATCTTGTGACATGCTGAAGAAATGCACGGCTCCATTCAATAGGCGCATCCTTCACAGAGGCTCTACACTGATTGATGATTTGGTAGAGATAGTCATCATCTGCTGTAACAATGACGTCGGTTAGCTGAGTTACTTCGGGCGTTAAACGAATTTCATTTAAAGCTAGCAGCTCTTCAGCAGAAAGAATGGCGGTCTGGTACCCTAGAAAAGAAATAGAGATAGTGTCGGTAGGATTTTTTATCTCTAGTGCAAATACGCCGTCTGTATTGGATAGTGTGCCTCTGGATCCGCTTAGATCGGCAATAGTGGCGTAGGGGAGGGGCTCGTCGGTGTTAGCATCAACCACTCGGGCATTCGCCACAGACTGGGCGAAGCCAAATTCTGGCAGACTAAGAGCGAAAACGAGGCATAGCAATTTGATGCTTAGGACTTGATAGAATGGTTTCATCGATTTTGATTTATAAGGGCTTAAAAGAAAAACAATGTTGTCTGAGTCTAGCTTCTTTAGTCTTCTAGTTCAAATTTAGTCACTTGCCGTACCTTTGAGCTCGCAATATGAATTCCTTTATGAAATTTGCTGTTCTACTTTTTCCTGGCTCTAACTGCGATGATGATATGGTCCATGCCTTGGGGCGGGTGATGGGTAGAAAGACCTTCAAGGTATGGCATAAGGAAACAGAATTACCTGATATCGGATCAGAAGACTGTGTTATTGTACCGGGTGGGTTTAGTTATGGAGACTATGTTCGCGCTGGTGCTGTAGCCAGGTTTTCTCCAATTATGCAAGCTGTTTCAGCTCACGCTGAGCGAGGTGGGCGTGTTCTGGGTATTTGCAATGGGTTCCAGATTCTATGTGAAGCGGGTTTGTTGCCGGGTGCGCTTCTTAGGAATGCCAATCAGCGATTTGTTTGTAAACATCAGCACTTGCGTTGTGAAAGCACCAATAGTGCACTCACTAGTGCATTAAGTCTACATCAACTCGTGAGTATTCCGATTGCACATGCCGAAGGGCGGTACCACATTGATGGCACTGGCTTGAAGGCGTTGTATGACAATGATCAAATCTTGTTCAAGTACGCAGACGCAGATGGTCAGTTGACTGATGCGGGTAATCCCAATGGTAGCCTCGATCATATAGCCGGTATTCGTAATGTGCGCGGCAATGTCTTTGGTATGATGCCTCACCCTGAGCGTGCGGCTGAAGACATCTTGGGGAACACAGACGGTAAGTTGCTGCTCAAAGGCTTAATTGAGTCTGTCGAGCAGGCAATGGTCTAGAATTCTATTATGTTTTTTGACCTCAGTATTGTCCTAACTTATTTTGTTCTGGTGATGGTCCTGGCCCTTAGAGGGCGTCAAATGGGTAAGGACGTAACCGTAGAAGACTACTTTTTATCTTCCAGGCAGCTTCGTTGGCCATCTATCGCCATATCTACTATTGCTACTAATGTTCAGGGGTATCAGTTCCTGGGCATGATGGGATCTGCCTATCTATATGGCCTTGCTCAGGCGAATCTTGAAATCAATGCTGTTCAAGGTATTCTTTTAGCTGCTCTGGTCTTTGTGCCCCTCTACTTGAGGGAACGGGTAATCACCATCTCCCAGTTTATTTCCAGTCGATTGGGCGAAAAAGCAGCTTTAGGATATAGCCTGGCCAACATTGCCTTGTTGTCTACAGTTGGACTTGGTGCTGCACTCATGTGGGGTGCGTATGCCGCTGAAGCCGTATTTGGAGATTACCTGAGATGGATGTCAGAGGATCGATTTACTCGTGCCTCTACTGTACTAATTGCTCTTGGCGTATTTTCGGCTGTATACACTTACCTAGGCGGTTTAAGGGCGGTTGTCAAAACGGATATTATTCAATTTGTCATTCTGGCAGCTGGTGGATTAACCATTACGCTCGTTGCTGTAAATGAGTTGGGCGGTTGGTCACAATTGTACACCCGAACACCAGCTGAACACATGAGCTTGCACTTGCCCGCCGACCATGAGAATTTGCCCTGGACTTTACTTTTTGGGCTTTTCTTTTTGAATATTAATTACTGGTGCGGGAACCAGGCAGTCATGCAGCGTTCATTAGCAGCGAAAAGCTTAAGGGAGGCACAGCTGGGACTAATGGTTGGTGGAGTTATGAAGTACTTCATGGCTGTGATTATTATCGTTCCAGGAATTGCACTCTATGGGCTTATCGGCGATGAATTGTCTGAGGTAGATGCTGCCTTTCCTTACCTGGTCCAAACTTATCTGCCTTCTGGTTTAGCGGGCTTAATTCTTTGTGCTTTATTTGCCAGCTTAATGAGTACAGTCGATTCTACTTTTAACTCCTTGTCAACCCTTTGGTCAGTTGATATTTATGGCAAATACATAAAATCGAATGCTACGGATTATGATCTGGTCCGGGCTGGTAGGCAAACCATTTTAGTCTGTTTGCTAACAGGCCTGGCCACTGGTCTTCTACTATTGAGCGTAAAATTTAGCGATGGCGGCAAAGCGTTCACTCACTTTCTTAATGAAACCCGGTACTTTGTCAACTGTGGCCTGGTTGTGCTATTGCTTTCTGCTGTTTTATTGATTAGTCCCAGGATTAAGTTTACACTCTTAGCATTCGTTTTTACCGTGCCTCTTAACTTTGGACTAAAATATGGGAGTGCATTCCTTAGCGAGCAATATGGCTATACTGAGCTAAATTATTTTCTTCGTGCTGGTATAGTGATTGCGCTTTCCTTCTTTATTTTCCAAGTCATTATTGGTAGGTCTCGGTGGGTTAACTTGCGCTCGTTGTTCTATGCAGACTCTAAGGGAATTAGATGGTTTGCTGTGGGCTTATTCGTGTCCTTGATTTTCTTGCATGTAGTTTTCCATTGAATTAATTTAGACTAATCAATGACTAATCGCCTTACTTCCAAGTAGACATATGCCAAGGTCGTACAAAATTATAAGTTCCCATATTGAATTGAAGCCCGGCTTGAGTGTACCGCTGAAGAAGCACTATGAATACAGGTCTGGCTATAGAGCTACCATAGGAAAGCAAGCAGTGATATTCCGGTTGCCAGTTTTAGCAGGGCCTACATTGCAGGATGTCATGAGCGCAGCCTCTGCAACTTTAATTCCATTTCAGAGGCTGCGCTCATGACATCCTGCAATGTAG
>JBCBVN010000271.1:0-6110 GCA_039817625.1 Bacteroidota bacterium | reverse complement strand
CCTCCCCAAAATTAAACTTGGCATTGAATCTGGGAGCAAACTGCCAACTGGCCAGATTGTGGTGATCCAAACGCAAACTGGTTGCTAGCACGGTGCTTCCAGCATCATTCTCCTCTAATGATTCGCGTACCCAGCTGTGCTCGACATATACGCCCAATTGCCGGTTCTCCCGACTGTTATCCACTTCACCCAATAGCTCGTCATAGTTATCGTACTGCCCACTTATGCCCATCGTCAGGCTGTGTTCTGTCGTCCCTATGATCGTTTGATACAACCAGTTGGCATAGGCAGATTGCTGGCTAGCTCGGTGATCGATTAAGCCATACACATTATTCAATTCATGGGTAGCTACTTGCCAGATCAGGCCCATACTCTTATAAGGTTGATCAAAACCGATGAAACCGAGTTTTCCGAATACCTCCAGCCTGCGGTTATCCTGTTCCATTCGATAAGGATCCAGAATGGGCTGACCATGATTGTGCACACTGGTCTGTCCGCCAGAACGACGATCCAGGATGCCGTGCACATTAAATTGCGCCCTGAACTCTGGTCCCCTGTAGAAGAGGCGGTACATACCTATAGCCGCTTTGATGTCCGTCATGTCCTGAAAGCGATCGAAATCATGATCATGTCGATTCTGCCGATAGCTTCCATGAGTCAACAAGCCATGGCTCCAGCGATCATTGATCTCCTTGTTGAGATGGAGGTTGAGCTCTCCCCTACCCCTGTGCGAGCCATAGGCATTCACAAATAATGACGGTTCCTTCCAAGGCTTTACAATTTCAGAGTTAATGGAACCCGCTATTCCATTAGGAGAGGATTGTACGGAGCCAGTTCCTTTCCCGATCTGTATGCTCTCCAACCAGGTTCCCGGTACGTAGTCCAGTGCCAATGGTCTGGCTAGTCCGTTCAGTGCTGGTCGCTTCTCAATCAACAACTCTGTGTAATCACCTCTTAAGCCAAGCAGTTGAATTTCTCTGGAACCGGTTAGTGGATCCGCATAGCTGACATCTACAGATGGGTTGGTTTCAAAACTCTCTCCCAGATTGCAGCAAGCTGCAGCCCGAAGCTCTGTGGTCGTTATGGACTCTACGTTTCTGGTCTCGAGTGTAGATGTGAAATTACCCCTCTGACGACCTTCTATTTCTATGGTCTGAAGCTGAGAGCCATCTGACAAATAAAAATCCAGGTGGTCTTGAGGTATGGTCGTCAAAAAAGTATCTATACGCTCAAAACCCACATAGGTAATGGATAAGGTATCCGGCAATTGTGGCACCTCCAGCTGGTAATGCCCCTTTTCATCGGTAATGGTACCACTACCCGCTGCCCAGCGAAGAGTAGCTCCGGGCAAAGCTTCGCCCGACTGGTCCTTTATACAACCGATAAGCTGCTGACCAGATGCGGGAATCACCCACAAGCAATTGATAAAAATTAAAAAAGTCAGTCGCATTGAAATGTGTTACTGATAGAAAAAAAGAAGTATTAGGAGCACTCCGTCCGAATGCTCTATTCCATTTTTCTACTAACACAACAAGGAGGCCAGCGAAATGCGTTTTAAGCGGCCTTCAAGCGGAGGCGGCTCCTCATACTCAGCGTTGACGTACTCTCGCCCATGGAGAACCGTAATGTGGTCTATGGTTTTTTGGACTTCCGCGGGTCGGTAACTTAGCCAGTAAGGCTGGAAGTTTGCGATTTCTACAGGAGCGGATTCCACCTGCGAAAGTCTGAATAAAGAAAACTCGTCCGAACAACAATCGTCTTTGTCTTCTTCCTTCGTATCGCCAGGGTGATGCGACTCGTGGTCGTGTGCACAGCAACCTGCTACTACTTCTTTAGCTTCGCTGTGGCAACGCTCAGCCTGAGCGAATAGGCTCATCCCCTGAGCCTCTCCTTTGCAATAATGTGCCCAAACGGGTATACCCGATTGTCCGACAAACAGACAAACTGCCAGAAGTATATGTAAGAGCTGGGAACCCATTTGGCTACAAAAGTAGTTCGTTGGAAGAGAATACTTCTGAATTTCCCTTGCTTTTAGCGTTAATGTATTGTAAACGATATTGAACCTGAGCAGAATGATGTACCAACTTGCACAAATAAATATTGCCCGTTTCAAGCTAGCTCCTGATGCTCCGCAGAACCAGGAATTCTTTGACAATATCGATCGAATCAATGCGCTTGCCGAGGCCAGCGAAGGTTTCGTCTGGCGACTCAAAGACGACGAAGAGGGCGATACGGTTGATCCGCCATTTGAAGATTCACACCTTGTAGTCAATATGTCTGTTTGGGAAACTCCTCGTCATTTCATCAACTATGTTTACCGCACTGATCACAGTAAAATCATGGGCAAAAAGAAGCTATGGTTTGAAAAGATGGAAGGTCCACATTTAGCTATCTGGTGGATACCATCCGGTCAGTTTCCTAGTCTGCAAGACGGAAAAAACATGCTGAAAACACTCGGCCAGGAGGGTCCATCTGAGCTGGTATTTGGGATAAAAGAGTTGATGAGGATGTTTAAAAAGGAGGAAGCTTGAGGTCGAGCACGAACATATTCTTGTATTAGAAGATTGATCTGTTCAATCTATTCTATTCATTTACCAAATCAACTTGAGAACCAACATTATCTATTCATGTATTTATACGTCTAGCTTACCCGACAAGCCCTTATCTTCGCACCTTCATAATTCAGCCCATGAAAGCCAACGAAATTCGCACTGCGTTTTTAGAGTTTTTCCGCGAGCGCAGCCACAAGATTGTTCCCTCTGCTCCCATCGTCAATAAAGACGATCCAACACTGATGTTTACCAATGCGGGGATGAATCAGTTCAAGGACTTTTTCCTGGGCAACCAAGTGCCGGACAATCGCCGTATCGCAGACACCCAAAAGTGTATGCGGGTCAGTGGCAAGCACAATGACCTGGAAGACGTAGGTCGAGATGGCACACACCACACCATGTTTGAAATGCTCGGCAACTGGAGTATAGGAGACTATTTCAAAGAAGAGGCGATTGGGTGGAGCTGGGAATTTCTAACAGAGAAGATGGGCATAGAAGCCGATCGCCTATACGCAACCATCTTCGAAGGTGCTCCCGAAGAAGGTGTCCCAGCAGACGAGGAGGCGAAGCAGTTTTGGCTGAGGTATTTACCCGAAGATCGAATCCTGTACTACGGCAAAAAGGATAACTTTTGGGAAATGGGCGAGACGGGTCCTTGCGGGCCGTGTACCGAAATCCATGTAGACACCCGGTCAGAAGATGAGCGACAAACGACTCCCGGTCGTGAGTTGGTCAATATCGATGACTCTGGTGTAGTTGAGATTTGGAATAATGTATTCATTCAATTTGACCGCAAGGCCGACGGTTCACTTGAATCTCTGCCCGAAAAGCACGTCGATACCGGCATGGGCTTTGAGCGTCTCTGCATGATCTTGCAAGGGAAGAAAGCCACCTATGATACCGATATTTTCACGCCTTTGCTTAAACAGATAGAAGCCTTCAGTCAGAAAACCTACACGGGTAGCTATGCTCCGGATGCAAAGATTGACATGGCCATGCGTGTTGTTTCGGACCACCTCAGAGCAGTAGCTTTCACCATTGCCGATGGCCAACTTCCCTCCAATACCGGAGCTGGCTACGTGGTCAGGCGAATCCTTCGAAGAGCAGTTCGATACTATTACTCCTTTCTGGATATCAACCAACCCTTCCTACACCAACTACTCCCTACCCTCGTTGATGAAATGGGAGATGCCTTTCCTGAGCTCAAAAAACAAGCTGATCAGATAGGTCGGGTCATCGAGGGCGAAGAAAAGGCATTTCTGAACACCCTGGAAAACGGAATCCGAAGATTTGAAGCGCTTGTCCCGACCGTAAAAGACCAACAAATATCAGGGCAGGAAGCCTTTGAGCTATATGACACCTTTGGTTTCCCGATCGACCTCACTCGATTAATGGCCAGTGAACAAGGCCTGAGTGTAGATGAAGTTGGATTCGAGGCCGCGCTAAAAGAACAGAAAGAAAGAAGCCGCGCTGACGCGATTAAGCAAGTAGGTGACTGGACGGTCATCGACGATCAGACAGAGAGCAGGTTTGTTGGCTACGATCAACTCGTGGTAGCTGATGCTAGATTACTAAAGTACCGCACCGTTCAGGCCAAGGGGAAAAATCAGTACCAGGTCGTCCTGAACCAAACGCCATTTTATGGAGAAAGTGGTGGTCAAATAGGCGATCGGGGCATCATGAAATTCGGCGAACAAACCGTAAAGGTCCTTGATACCCAAAAGGAGAATGACCTCACGATTCACATCCTAAGCGCCCTCCCGGAAGAGCCTACTTCCGAGGTTCATGCTCAGGTAGATACCAAACTTCGTGAGGCAACCTGCCAAAACCACACTGCGGCACACCTTTTCCATGCGGCCATCCACGAGGTGTTAGGAGAGCATGCGCTTCAAAAAGGTCAAGATGTGAGACCCGACAAAATGCGCTTCGACTTCGCACACTTTGAGCGGCCTACCGACGAGGAAATTGCTCAAATTGAGGCAAGGGTCAATGAGCAAATCCGTCGCAACATTCCATTGCAGGAACAGCGAAGTGTACCTATTGATGAAGCCCGGAATTCCGGTGCCTTGATGCTCTTCGGGGAAAAGTATGGAGACGAAGTTCGAATCATCACCTTCGACCCCAACTATAGTCGAGAGTTGTGCGGTGGTACGCATGTAAACGCGACCGGGGAGCTGGGATATTTCAAAATCATTACGGAAAGCTCACTAGCCGCAGGTATCAGACGTGTTGAAGCCGTCACTGGTGCAGGTGCAGAGGCCTATCTCAATGACCAGCTCACAGAGCTGGATCAGATCAGAACACAGTTTAAGGGATCAACTGATTTGGTTAAATCGGTCGGTAATCTTCAAGAGGAGAATCGGGAACTGAAAAAGCAAGTTGAGCAACTCAAGTCTGCACAAGCACAGAATGTGAAAGGCGAGTTGAAGAGTCAATTCGAACAACTCAAGGGCATAAATTTCCTGGCCGCCAAAGTTGATCTAGACGCTGCATCTGCCAAGGATCTGGCTTTCCAATTGGAACGCGAACTGGACAATGCCTTTATTCTTCTTGCATCTGATCAGGGTGGAAAAGCATTACTGACACTGGCCATTAGTAAGGAACTCACCGAATCTCACGACTTGCATGCTGGAAATCTCATCCGCACATTAGCCAAAGAAGTGCAAGGTGGAGGCGGTGGACAGCCGTTTTTTGCCACGGCAGGAGGCAAAAATCCAGGTGGTATACCCAGAGTTTTAGCTCTTGCGAAACAAATGGTCAGCGCTTAGTGGTTTAGACTCTTTTTGCTAAGGGTTAAGTAGCCTATAAAAGTTAACTGGTATCAGCCACCCTCTTTTTTGTACTTCACCTCTCTGGTAAAATACGGCCCAACTGGGCAAATCTCTTACCATTTGCGCAGCTAGTTCATTCAGAATAGGCGCACCTGCTCTTCCTATTGTTGTAATGTTTTTGGCCTTTCCTGTCTCATCCAGAATATCGAATCTGATGATTATGGTTCGCTTTAACTCATCTTCAGCTATGGTGGCGAAATTGAATGAAGTTTGCTGCATTCGTTCTCTGAAGAACTCGTGAAGCAAATCTACAGATCTGAAATACTCGGATTTGAATGTTGCCGTATTATCCAACACTTGACTCCTACCGACCATACCATTTGAAATACTGTAGGCGGTTTCGTAGTCATATATAGGCCCCCAGTCTCCGTCTGTAAAAAGACGTTGCCCAGTCAGGGCATAAATGGTGTCCGAGAAGCCGGAGGCAAATACAGGAGTTTCTCCAAAAGCTTTACATCTGGAATCAGTTCTACAGAATCTGCCCAGATAGTAAAGACTGTCAGATTTTATTTCCCATAAGTTGATATAGCCTCCCCAACCACACTTCCGACGACATTCTGATGAAAGATCGACAAAAATATCAGTATGCTCCTCTACGAAACTACTCAGATAGTTTCTTATCCAGATGGTATCATTGTCGACTACGAGTCTATCTCCAAGACCGTTTTGGGTAAAAGCAAGGTGGGAAAAGCCAATACAAAATACAAAAAATGAAAAGCGGTGCATA
>JBCBVN010000270.1:0-6114 GCA_039817625.1 Bacteroidota bacterium | reverse complement strand
CACTGGCAATCATTGCCAGTGGCGAACTGCCCTGCAATGTAAAGATGATGATCGAGGGTGAAGAAGAGGTCGGCAGTGATAATTTGGGGCCATTCTTACACGAAAACAAGGAGATGCTGGCTGCTGACGTAATTTTGATCAGCGATACCAGCATGATAGGTTTGGACACACCGAGTATAACTGTGGGCCTGAGAGGACTGAGCTATGTACAAGTGAAGGTAGAGGGACCAAATAGAGACTTACACTCTGGTGTCTATGGTGGTGCGGTTGCCAATCCGGTCAATGTGCTTTGCGAGATGATTGCCTCCCTGATTGATGAGGACGGTCATATTACTATTCCCGGGTTTTACGACGAGGTCGAGGAATTGAGCCAGCAAGAGCGAGCATCCCTCAACGAGGCACCATTCGACCTGCGGAAGTACAAAGAAGAAATCGGCATCTCGGATATCAGAGGGGAAAAAGGCTATACGACTATAGAGCGCAAGGGCATTCGCCCGACCCTGGACGTGAACGGTATTTGGGGTGGCTATATAGGCGAAGGGGCCAAGACGGTCCTGCCAGCTGAAGCCTATGCAAAAATTAGCATGCGGCTAGTGCCCAACCAACACCCTGATCGGATCACGGAACTCTTCGAAAAGCATTTCAAGAGCATTGCACCATCTTCTGTCAAGGTGACGGTAGATCCTCACCATGGTGGGCAGCCGTATGTGACGCCTGTAGATAGTGATGAGTATCGGGCTGCCCACATGGCCATTGAAGAGACTTTTGGTGTGGCGCCGATCCCCACTCGAGATGGCGGTAGTATTCCCATCACGGCTCTGTTTGAAGAGGTACTTGGATTGAAGAGCGTACTACTAGGCTTTGGCCTGGACAGCGACGGTCTGCACTCGCCCAACGAGCACTACGGCCTGAAAAACTATTACCTTGGAATAGAGACTATCCCAAAGTTTTTTAAGCATTATACGGAGCTTAAGAAATAAAATGTTGGAAGGGTATGGTTTTTTCTCTTCTGGCAGAATATCGTTTTTATGCTTACTTGTAAATTTACAAGTAAGCAAATTTAAGTTTTTCGACTCCCAAACATGAATTTTCTCTCCGAACTCCAATACCGAGGCATGCTACATCAGCTAACGCCAGGTATAGAAGACATACTCAAAGAACCTGGTGTGGTGGGTTACATCGGATTCGACCCTACGGCTCCAAGTATGACGATCGGCAATTATGTGCAGATCATGTTGCTCCGTTTGTGGCAGCTGAGTGGCCATCGGCCTATTGTGCTGATGGGCGGGGCGACCGGGCGGATCGGAGACCCCAGTGGAAAAGACAAAGAGCGTGAGCTGAAAACGTTCGAAGAGCTGGACGCTAACCTGGCGGCACAAGTCGAACAAGTGAAACGACTACTTGATTTTGATGGACCCAATGGAGCCATCCTGGTCAATAATTTGGATTTCTATAAGGATATGTCTGCCCTGGAGTTTTTGCGCGGAGTAGGTAAGACCCTGACGATAAACTACATGCTGGCAAAAGACTCAGTCAAGAACCGGATTGAAACGGGCATGAGCTTCACCGAATTCAGCTATCAGCTGCTGCAGGGCAACGATTTTAAGTGCTTGTACGAGCAGCACCACTGCCTGGTGCAAATGGGGGGCTCCGATCAGTGGGGTAATATCACCGGGGGGATCGAATTTGTTCGCCGTGGGCTAGGCGAAAAGGTCTATGCCGTAACGACTCCTCTACTGACCAAAGCGGATGGCAGCAAGTTTGGCAAATCTGAAAAAGGAAACATCTGGCTGTCAGCTGACTTGACCAGCCCATACGAGTTTTATCAGTTCTGGCTGCGATCTAGTGATGAGGATATCCCCAAATTTATCAAGTATTTCAGTTTAAGGTCGAGAGAAGAGATGGATACCCTCATCGCTCGGATTGAAGCCAAAGAAGACCCGCAAGGGGTAAAGAAAGAGTTGGCAGCCGAACTGACCGAACGCATTCACGGTGCCGCTGGCCTGGAAGAAGCAGAGCGCGTCACTCAGCTGCTGTATGGTAGAGGCGCTACCCGAGAGGATCTGTTGAAAATCGAGGCCCGGGCTCTGGCGGGATTGAAGCAGACGATCCAAAGCTTTGATCTCGATAAAAGCGATATCGGCCAGCTAAGCATTGTCGATTGGATGGAAAAGACGGGGGTTGTCTCCTCAAAAAGTGAATCCAGGCGAGCGGTGAAAAACAATGCCGTAAGTTTGAACAAGGTCAAAGTCACAGATGCCGAGCATGTATTCCAAACTGAAGACCTGCTGCACAATCGGTATATATTGCTGGAAAACGGAAAGAAGAATAAATTTCTGTTTGACTTCGGAGCCTAAGTCCAACACCTTCCGCGCCCTTTGGAGCGTGCATGTTCAAAAATGCTTTTGTACTTTCAGACAAAGCTGTTTAAGGCCTACCTGAAAGATGCACAGCATAAATGCTGCAGAAGGTGCACAACAACACTGCCATGCAACAAATTCATGATGCCATCGCCCTCAAACAAGCTATCCTCGCAGATGATGCAATGCTTGCCCGTGTTCAGGAGGTGATTGATAGATGCGTAGCTTGCTTCAAAGCTGATGGCAAGGTCCTTTTCTGTGGAAACGGCGGCAGTGCAGCTGATGCCCAACACCTGGCGGCAGAGCTTTCAGGACGTTTCTACTTCGACCGTCCACCGCTTTTTGCCGAGGCACTGCACGTCAACACCAGCTACCTCACAGCCGTGGGCAATGACTATGGATACGAAGCCAGCTTTGCGCGTATGGCCGAAGCGATGTTGCGATCGGGCGATGTGATTTTCCTCCTTTCAACCTCAGGCAACTCGCCAAACATCTTGAAAGCAGCAGAGGCTGCCCAACAAGCCGGCGCCTACCTGATCGGGATGACGGGCCAGGGGGGTGGAAAATTAGCGGGTTTGGTAGATATGCTGCTGCCGATGCCGAGTACCGATACACCCAGAATACAGGAAGGACATATGCTGATTGGGCATATCATATGTGAAGAGGTGGAACGAAAGGTCTTTCCGAAATAAGGCAGGGAACAAATTCGGTTGCCGAGCCTGGTTTAAAAATCTGGTGGCGACAGATGCTTGAAGTGCCCGTTCATGAGGGCTCTGGCGCGTATATCTATTCGCTCGTCAATTCTTGGCCGGATATCTTTGAGGTGGGCCAGTAAAAACTGTTGGCGGTCATGGCCATCCATGAGCGTAAGGAGCTCATACTCCTGCTCGCGGGTCATTCCGATAAAATGAGCGATCTCGTAGGTGACAAAGCCCTCATCAGGGTCGCTCACTTCACGATCTACGCCCAGGCGATCGTAAATCTCCCGTGTCAGTAAAACGATCTCGTGATTGACGATGGGATCTTCTTCCATATCCGGTTCAAGCCACGATATTTCACCGCCTGCATAGAGTTTGTTGCCCCATTTGGGCTGGTAATCTTCCAGCCTGAACAGCCTGCGTCCCTTCGTCATTATGTCACTTTCGCCACTGGGATAGCGCTTGCTAATCTCTACCAATTCCACTTCGGTGCCAATGGGTAGCATCCGCCCGTCGATGACGGTTGGGATACCGAAATTCTGTCCCAATACCTCAGCATCTTCGATCAGCTGTCTATAGCGCGGTTCGAAGATGTGCAAATTGAGGTCTTCTTCTGGATAGACCACAATTTGCAAAGGAAAAAGCGGTAATTTTACAGGTGTAGACATCTTTTATCAGCGTAAAAGCTGTTTTGTTGGCCATGATCACCTCAAGAGCGCCTGCTTGCACAGGGCATGGTCAAGGTTCAAATAGCGCCGCGTAACCCTTTGTTCACCCATTTACCGAAAACCTGACCATTTTCATGCCTATCTTTTTCCACTCCCGTCATTCCTACCTTTTTTTGGTCGTTCTGCTGATGTTTGTCAGCCAATCCTGCAATCGAGACCCGCTAGCCAACCAACCCTCAGCCGAAGAGATTTCCGCTTATCTCACGGGGTTCAGTAGCGGTGTCATTGGTCCAAAGCAAGGCGTCCGTGTTCAGTTTGCACAGCCCATGGCCCAGTTTTCTGAGGCAGAGTCGGCGGCACCTGCCGATTGGCTTACTTTTTCGCCCAATATCGCTGGCCAATCAGTTTGGGAAAACAGCCGGACCATACGCTTTGAACCCACAGATGGTTGGACTCCCGGCCAAGACTATATTGCCACTGTACACCTGGATCGTGCCATCGATACGCTCCAGGATGGCCCCAAGACATATACCTTTGGTTTTAGGGTGCGCGAGCAGACGCTCCGCCTGGTTGTGGATGGCTTAGAGGCCGTTGGCGACAATCTGGCCGACCAGCAGTTGACCGGTCGCATCATACTGGGCGACCCCGTGCAAGCAACCGACCTGGAAGGCTTCATTACAGCCACTCAAAATGATCAGCAGCTTAGCGTAGCTTATGAGGGAGAAGGCGGCCAGTATACTTATGTGGTGTCTGGCATTAAGCGAGTAGAGGAGGCTCAATTTTTAGACTTACGCTGGTCGGGCACCGTTCTCGGCAACGAAGAGCTTAGCGGTTCTAGACAAGTCAATATTCCTTCTATCTCCGACTTTTCGGTGACCGAGGTGATCGCCGAGCGCGATCCCGAACCACGGGTGCGCATCCGTTTTAGTGATCCCATAGATCCCAGTCAAGACCTAACGGGTTTGATCTCTTTGAGCGATGGCGCTTCCATGCGTACGCGCATCAGCGGCAACATCGTCTACGCCTACCTCAACGAAGACCGTACTGCTCAGGAAACCCTACGCATAGACGCCAGCATCAAGAATACCGCGGGTCGCGAACTCGGCCGTGCTACCGAGCACCAGATCAGCCTCAGCCAGCCCGACCCGGCCATCAGATTAGTGGGAGATGGAGTTGTCTTACCCCACCAGGGACAGCGACTCTTCCCCTTTGAAGCGGTCGGGCTACAAGCGGTTCGCCTGGAAGTCTTCCGGATATTTGACAATAATGTCATTCAGTTTTTGCAAGAGAGCAACCTCGACTATGGCGGCAACAACTACAGACTCAATCGCGTAGGTCGAGTCGTTTATCGCGATCGTCTCATGCTGTCTGAGCTCGCCTCCGATGCCGATCTGAGCAATTGGACTCGCTACGCCATAGATCTCAGCCAATACGTGTCTGAAGATCCGCGAGCCATCTATCAGGTCCGCCTGGGCTTCTATATGGACGATGCCTTCAGAACCTGCCCGCAAACGCCCGAAGATTTTGGCGTGACCAACAACTATCTGAACGAAGAAGCACCACTGGTAGGCTTTGCCGAAGAAGGAAGCAGCTTTATGTCGGCTTACAATAGCGTGTACGGCTACATACCCGATGCCGAGTGGAGAGAACGTGATAACGCCTGCCACCCATACTACTATAACAATGACCGATTCGTTAGCCGCAACCTGATCAGTTCTAATCTCGGTCTGATGGCCAAGCGAAATGAGGATAAGTCGACCATGATACTGGTCACGGATCTGATCACCGCCCGTCCGGTAGACGGAGCTCAGGTGGTATTGTACGATGCTCAGCAGCAGGTTTTAGCTTCCCTAAGTACCGATATCGACGGGCGCACCGAAACTCAAACTGAACGTCGACCAGCCTATGTCATTGTTACCAAAAATGGTGATGCCGGTTTCCTTCAGCTGGATACGGAGCATCTTTTATCAATGAGCAAATTCGATGTGTCTGGTGTGTCTGCTCGTGCGGGCATCAAAGGAGCCTTTTATGCCGAAAGGGGTGTTTGGCGCCCTGGAGATGAGGTTTTCCTCAACTTCGTAATCGAAGACCGCCTGGCAAAACTGCCACCGGGCTATCCGGTAGAATTCGAATTGATCGACCCACGAGGTCGCAGCATCGAAAAGCGAAGTATTACGGCCGAGGTCGGTGACATCTATCCATTGTACTTCGAGACAGACCCCGATGATCCGACCGGCAACTGGCGAGCAGTCGTACGCGTAGGTGGCCAGACCTTTAGCCGCAACATCATGATCGAGACCATTAAGCCCAATAGACTTAAAATCGATCTGGACTTTAACGGGCAAGCGCTCTCGCCTGCCAACAATACGATATCGTATTGTTGGCAGG
>JBCBVN010000269.1:0-6147 GCA_039817625.1 Bacteroidota bacterium | reverse complement strand
TAGCTTTTGCGAAAAAGCCTTACTTTTGTAACATTAAGAAGCCTCAGGCGTTTCTATCCATGCACGGATAGGAACGTTCTTTTTTTATCCACCCTACCAACTTGCGACTTAGTACTTACTAGTGCCCTCGATATCAATCGAGGCTAGGGGTATCCGTCGCTTTAAATATATAGACTATGTCAGCTACACATTATCTGACACAAGAAGGATTCGAGCAATTAAAGAATGAGCTCAACGAGCTAAAGACGACTAAGCGTCAGGAAGTGGCCGCTGCTATTGCGGAAGCCCGTGAAAAGGGAGACCTTTCGGAAAATGCAGAATATGATGCGGCAAAAGAAGCACAGGGCCTGCTCGAAATGAAGATTAATGAATTGGAGAAAGTCGTCGCCAACGCACGGGTTTTAGATACCAGCACACTAGACACCTCAGCCGTAACCATACTTAGTAAGGTGACGATCAAAAGCCTGAAAAACAAAGCAAAAATTACCTACCAATTGGTTTCTGAGTCAGAAGCGGATTTAAGCAAGAAGAAGATTAGTGTCAGTTCTCCTATGGGTAAAGGACTTCTTGGCAAGGCCGTTGGCGAAGTGGCCACTGTGAAAACTCCAAACGGAGAGATGCAATTCGAAGTAGTTGATATTTCACTCTAGTCAAAACTTTTTCTGTTCATCCTCACAAGTTGGGATGTGCCTGCTCGTTCACAAAACTTAGTTAACTTCATCACCGTCTAGCTTAAGAATATCCTCGATGGCAACCGTTTTCTCCCGAATAATCAATGGTGAATTGCCCGCATTTAAGGTCGCGGAAACCGACCAATTCTTAGCTTTTCTGGATATACGTCCTATGCAGGAGGGCCATACCTTGTGTATACCCAAAAAGGAAATAGACTACTATTTCGATTTATCGGATGACGATCTCAGAGAGCTGACAGTTTTTAGCAAACAAGTGGCTAAGGCTATAGAAGCTGTCATACCCTGTGAGCGAATCGCTACTGCTGTTTTGGGTCTAGAAGTCCCTCATGCTCACGTACATCTAGTTCCTGTTCAGACGGAGAGAGATTTTGGTTTTGGAAGAAGTGTTGAGATTGAGCCTGACCGCATGAAAGAGATTGCTGAACTGATCAGTAAAGCTTTTTCAGAAAGTTGATCGATCAAAAATTCTGATGAATTATGTCTGTACATACTCGTCTTAGTGTCAATCTGAATAAGGTCGCTCTGGTCAGAAATAGCCGTGGAGCTAATCGGCCAAATTTGCTTCAGGTGGCCAAAGACTGCGAGGCTTATGGGGCAGAAGGCATCACAGTACACCCTAGACCCGACGAGCGCCATGTCAGGAAAGCTGATATCGGCCTCCTTAAGTCGGTGGTTGGAACTGAATTTAATGTCGAAGGATACCCCAGTGATGCTTTCATGCAGATGGTCGTCGAGCACAAGCCTCATCAAGTAACACTCGTACCCGATGAACCCGGCCAGCTGACCAGTGATCACGGCTGGGATACCTTGCGCAAGGCCGATTTCCTGAAGGAGATTATTGAGACATTGCGCGATGCGGGCATAAGGTCTTCTATTTTCGTTGATACAGACCCAGCTATGATTGAAGGGGCAAAGGAAGTCGGTGTCGATCGGATCGAATTGTACACGGGACCCTATGCTCTTGATTTTCATCAAGACCCTTCAGCAGCAGTGGCACCCTACACAAAGGCAGCTGAATTGGCTAATGAATTAGGCCTGGGAATAAATGCAGGCCACGATCTGGACCTGGACAATCTGGCTTTCTTTAAGCAGCATGTACCAGCTTTGCTGGAGGTGTCTATTGGTCATGCATTGATTTGCGATGCCCTATATTTAGGCTTGTCCAATACCATCCAACAGTATCTTCGCTGTTTGAAGTGATTGAGCTATAGCGTTCAGAGAAATAAATGAGATATGGCCAAAAGCAAAAACTTCCTGCCCAAGCCGGTGTATCCCGGAGGTAATAAGGCCATGAACGCATTTATCAAGAAGCATCTCAAATACCCTGAAGAGGCAAGAGCCTTGAAAATAGAGGGTACAATAAGAGTAAATTACAGCTTAGATCAATCGGGCCGGGTCATAAAAGTTAAGGCTGTAGATGGTCCTAAAAAAGGGGGCTTAAGAGAAGAAGCAGAGCGAGTGGTCAAGTTGTTGAAATTTGAGGTGCCAAAGGAACGAAAGCTTAGGGTTCAATATCACCAGCATTTGGATGTCAATTTTAAGCTTCCTAAGCGCAAACCTAAGCCGCAGAGTAAGACCACTCAGATCAGCTACACCATCACTCCGTCTCAGAAGGCGGCTAATCCCGAGAAAGAAGAAAAGGGCAACCAGGGTAGTGCCTATTCTTATACCATTAATTGGTAAGGCATATTTGCAAATCTGGTATCTAGAGAGTAAGTTTAGCTCAATTTAATTGTATGCTTCTACTCCCTTTTTTACATCACTTAAGGCATGAGCGTCGACTCAGCGAGCATACAGTGGTGGCCTATAAAAAGGATTTGGAGCAGTTTTCCGATTACCAAGAACGGTTTTATGGGCACAAGCAGCCCAACGCAGTTAAGCGCATTCATATCCGCACATGGATGGTCTCTCTGCATGAGTTGGGCTTACAAGCAACCAGCATTCGTCGAAAACTGGCCGCCGTAAAAGCATTTTACAGATGGCGACAGGAACGAGGCTTTCAGGAGAAAAATCCGGCTTTGCGGATACCTACAGCTAAGCCACCTAAGCGACTGCCTAAAGTCTTGCCACAAAACGATTTGAAGCGGTTAATTGATCGAATGGCCGAAGGCAGTGAAAATTTTTCAGACTGGAGAGATTACCTACTCATTGCTTTGATGTATGAAACCGGTCTGAGGCGTAGCGAACTCATCGACCTGCGAAAGTCTAATGTAAACATACAGCAGCGGACTATACGAGTTATTGGAAAAGGCAACAAAGAACGTATCCTGCCCTTCGGAAAAAGCCTCGCAGAGAAGCTAGAAGGGTATCAAAATGTACGGGAAAGTACTTTTGGCGCAGATGGCCCCGACCAACTTATCCTTACAGATAAGGGGCGTCCACTTTATCCCAAATTTGTCTACAACAAAGTCAAATACTACTTGACTGGAATGGGGTATTACGACAGCGCCAGCCCACATACACTACGTCATTCTTTTGCGACACATTTGCTCGAACACGGAGCGGACCTGAACGCAGTAAAAGCACTGCTAGGTCACGCAGGTCTGGCGGCAACTCAAGTATATACGCATCAGCGCGTCGACCACTTACGCGCTGTATATAAACAGGCGCATCCGGCAGCGGAACGAAAATGGGAGGGCTAACTCTGCTATTCTTAGTGAGAGTTCAGCAAATCTAAAGATGTAACCACCTGAGCCAATTCTCTTGCACCCAAAGTGCAGGCCTTCTTTATACCACGGGCTTCTGATCCATAGTGCTCTTTTAGCTCGACAAATCAAACTCAACATGCAAATACAAACCAGCGCAGTCCACTTCAAAGCAGACGAAAAGCTTCTAGATTTTATCAACGAGAGACTGCACAAGCTCGAAATCTTTTACGATCGCATCATCGGAGCTCAGGTCTTTCTCAAGCTAGAGAATCACGGTCAAGTCAAAGACAAAGTAGCTGAGATCAGTATCAATGTGCCTGGGGAAAAATTATTTGCAAAAAGTATAGATCGTAGTTTTGAGGCAGCAGCAGACCGGGCTGTAGAAAGCCTAAGGCGTAGTTTGCGCAAGTACAAAGAGCGTCGCGGGAAATAATAGAGCAAACAGTTAGGTGCTTGTAGGCATCTTATTTTATCTGGAATTGGAGCTTTTCAGGACTTCCTTGCCTGCCAGCGTATGGCAGGCGCAGGTCAGAGCATAGCAGAGACACTCGCCAAAGGGGGGGAGATGTGTGCCATCTGTCAGGTCTTCACTTTTGCTATTGAAAAAATAAAAGCAGGTGTCTTGTCCGTTGTGTGTTAAACCCGTATATTTGCACTCGCTTTCGGGAAACGCCCGGAAAAGATTGTACAAAAGTGACCAGAATTTCAGCTTTTAGCTCAAGTAGCTTGAGTTAAAAATCAGGATTTCATACATACAATCAACAGCCAGTATAGCTCAGTTGGTAGAGCAGCTGATTTGTAATCAGCTGGTCGGCGGTTCGAGTCCGTCTACTGGCTCATTTGAAATTATTATATCATTTGCTGATATGGGGGTGCGCCACAGTTGGAGAGGTGGGCTGGACTGTAAATCCAGTGTTTCGGCTGAGTAGGTTCGAATCCTACCACCCCCACAAGGCAAGTTTTGTGTTTTGCTCAACCAGTTTGGTTGTGCACGACGCACAAAGTGCGGGCGTAGCTCAGTTGGTAGAGCATCAGCCTTCCAAGCTGAGGGTCGCGGGTTCGAGTCTCGTCGCCCGCTCAATATTTTGAAGCAACGGCTTCAAGAACAACCATGCAAGCCGAAGTAGCTCAGGGGTAGAGCACTTCCATGGTAAGGAAGGGGTCGCGGGTTCAAATCCCGCCTTCGGCTCCAGGATGAGTTAAAGGGTGTCGTTTCTCATCGGGTTCAGCAGGGCTCAGCGATCACGACTTTGGGAGTAAATCCCGCCTTCGACTCAAAAGAACTTTTTTCTTTTTGCTTTTGCAAAAAGGAAATCCCAAGAATACCCCTTTTGCTCGCATTAGGGGGAGGGGCGGCCGGTGTTGCGGTCGGCTCCCTGCACATTGAATCATTAAATCCAATCAAAGCTATTACCAATGGCTAAGGAAACTTTCCAAAGAACCAAACCCCACGTAAACGTGGGTACCATTGGTCACGTAGACCATGGTAAAACTACGCTAACCGCAGCAATTACCACGGTACTTTCAAGTGACGGTCTTGCTGACAAGATGGACTACGACGCCATCGATGCTGCTCCAGAAGAGAAGGAGCGTGGTATTACTATCAACACTGCTCACGTAGAGTATGAGACACCTAACCGCCACTACGCACACGTTGACTGCCCAGGTCACGCCGACTATGTGAAGAACATGGTAACTGGTGCTGCTCAGATGGACGGTGCTATCTTGGTGGTAGCTGCTACTGATGGTCCTATGCCACAGACTCGCGAGCACATCCTTTTGGCTCGCCAGGTAGGTGTACCTAATATCGTAGTATTCATGAACAAGGCCGACCTTGTCGACGATGAGGAGATGCTAGAGCTCGTAGAAATGGAAGTTCGTGAACTTCTAGACAGCTATGAGTATGATGGCGATAATGCCAGCATCATTATCGGTTCTGCTCTTAAGGCGCTCGAAGGTGACGCTGGTGCTGTAGCCAAGATCAAGGAACTCATGGAGGCCGTTGACGCTGACATTCCTGAGCCGGAGCGTTTGGTTGATCGTGACTTCCTGATGCCAGTTGAGGACGTATTCACCATCACTGGTCGCGGTACAGTAGCTACTGGCCGTATCGAGCGTGGTGTCATCAACTCTGGTGATCCTGTTGAGATCCTTGGTATGCAGAAAGAAGGTGAGAAGCCTCTGACCTCTACCATCACGGGTATTGAGATGTTCCGTAAGATCCTAGACCGTGGAGAAGCTGGTGATAACGCCGGTCTACTTCTTCGTGGTATCGACAAAGAGCAGGTCAAGCGTGGTATGGTAATCTGTAAGCCAGGTTCAGTAAAGCCACACAAGCACTTTAAGTGTGAGATCTATGTCCTTTCAAAGGATGAAGGTGGCCGTCACACGCCTTTCTTCAAGGGATACCGCCCTCAGTTCTACTTCCGTACCACTGACGTTACTGGTGACATCAGCTTGCCAGAAAACGTTGAGATGGTTATGCCTGGTGACAATGTTACCCTGGAAGTTAAGCTGATCAACTCTATCGCAATGGAGAAGGGCCTCCGTTTCGCTATCCGTGAGGGTGGCCGTACGGTAGGTGCCGGTCAGGTAACTGAGATTCTCGAGTAAAAATTATTTAGTTGCTTCAAGCAACTTTATAAAGTAAACAGATAGTTCATCTTTCCCAACTTCGTCGGGAAAGATGAACTTTTTTGCCTGCGGGTATAGCTCAATTCGCCTTTGGCGTCTGCGTTGCGGTGACAGATTCACTGGTTTGAGTTGAGTGCACACATGGTTATAGACACTGGTCTCCAACCACCGAT
>JBCBVN010000268.1:0-6173 GCA_039817625.1 Bacteroidota bacterium | reverse complement strand
TTTACCGATATCTTTAGTTGGAGCTTCCCTTGGCGCTATGCAGGGATGGCGAGAGCCGTTTTATGGATGTTTGGCCTTCGCTTTCCTATGTATGAGTGTGATCATACTCCTGGAATGGTGGCAAGGCCGAGTCTTACCTGTCTATGGTGATGCTGAAGCCCTGAGGCGCACCATGCGAGGGGAACTCAACCGGAGGAGGTTGGAGGAGGCGGCAAGCTCTTACCCTAGAGAATTTTGAAGCTAGACACCTAGTCTTCTGAGCACCTCTTCTGCAAGCCCGGCATGTGTAGACTGAGAGACCCGTGTTCTGATGACTCCATTTTCTGTTCCCAGGGCTGCACTGACGTGATAATGGCTATTCAGGTCTTTATTACAATACACGCCTAGTGGCAGCTGGCAGCCGCCTTCCAGCAAGTTGAGCACTTTGCGCTCCACATTCGTACACTCGCCGACGTCAATGTTGTGGAGGGCCATGAGTTGACGTCGTAAATCCATGTTGTCGGACTTAACTTGTAGGGCCATGACGCCCTGAGCTGGAGCGGGGATAAACTCACGTGGTGATAGCCGAATTCGCAGGAATTCGGAGGTGTCTAATTCCAAACGATCTAGTCCGGCGGCGGCTAAGGATACGGCATCTACTTCACCGGTCCTCGCTTTATCGACCCTGGTCGGAACATTGCCTCTGATGTTAACCATTTCCAACTCGGGATGAAATTCCAGGAGCTGCGCTTGTCGTCTGGCGCTACTGGTACCCACCCTTGCTCCTGCTTTCAGGCGGTAGGGCTTCTCCTGATCGATGGCATCCTGACGGATCAGCAACACATCTGCAGGGTCTGCTCGCTCTGACAAGGCTGCCAGACTTAAACCTTCCACGCCCTCCGTTGGCAGATCCTTTAAGGAATGTAC
Source organism: Bacteroidota bacterium (assembly GCA_039817625.1). Taxonomy (GTDB): domain Bacteria; phylum Bacteroidota; class Bacteroidia; order Chitinophagales; family Saprospiraceae; genus Neolewinella. Next base: position 5,267 of record JBCBVN010000268.1, on the reverse strand, counting down.
CGCAATGTCGATCTGGTCGGTCAGTAAGGCATCTTCCAGCTCTTTGGTGAAAAATCCCTTTCCTTCGAGCTTGTCAAACCCCAAATGCTGGACCTTATCTCCTTGAGTTTTGATGACTTTCAGCTCTGCTTCTATACCTTTTTCCGCCAGCTGATCCTTGATGTGATTGGCCTGCCAAAGTGCGAGTCTACTACCTCGAGTACCGATGATCATGTTTCGATTTTTGCATTCTCCGGACGGCTACATCCAAAGAATGCAAAAATACATCTTAAGGACTATCTTTGCGCTCTCTTATGCATTCACTGGCTTTATTAGCTGATGAAAGCACGGTCCCGTAGTACAACGGATAGTATGTAGGTTTCCGGAGCCTGAGATGGTGGTTCGATTCCACCCGGGACCACCCCTCATTCCACCACCCCAATCAACCCCCTCACGCCCATGTCCACCACGCGCTCGGATTGGCTGGGGTTTTCGACATAGAGGTCCCATTCGTCATTACCATTGGTGTCGTTCCATTCAAAGCTTTGGTTGACGGAGAAGGATAGGGTGAGGGTGATGTCTTCCATTTCATCGCCGGTGATGTCGAGGGTGCGGTTGAGGCTGCCGGAGACGACACAAGAACCTGGAGGAACTGGCGAATTGGGGAAGGGATTGACGACCGTCGTCGCATTGGTGGGGGCATCGCCGGAAAGGACCTGATTGAAGGCCGATAAAGTACCGGAGAATTGAGTTTCGAATGCCCAAAAGCCTTGAAGCTTGGGCGCATTGACGTCGAGAGATTGATCGGCGATTTGCAGGGAATTGATTTGGGTATTGAAACCAACGAAGGAAGCGACACGGCCCGTCTGGTCGAGCAAGTCATCGACATTGGGGATGTCTCGGAGGTTGTAGGATATCTCGTAGTTCTGATAGGCGAGGGATACGCGAATGTGGTTGTAAGAACCAGCCGGGATATCGTCTAGCGGGATTTCCAGGAATACTTCGCTGTCTTCAGCTACAATGGCCCGGTCGAAGTCGATGGCCGAAGTAAATCCAAATGGATTTGGATTGCTGGCTGGTACCTCAGCACCTTCGTAGATGATGGCACCGGAACGGTAGGGCGTAAACTCGGTGGGTACCAGCTCGATAAAGTGGCCCGCCATGCCAAAGACATTGGGTGATTGGGCCGCGTTACCAGCAGGAATGGTAGCGGGCTGCCCGAGGTTGTTGAGCCGCTCCTGATTTTGATCGAATTGCAGGCGGAGCTTCAGCACAGGCGAGTCAGATGGCGCACCATCATCGTCAGCATTATTGCAGCTGCCAAACATGAATAAAGCAGTAAGGAGTAGGATAGGGAAGCGCATGGTTTAGAGGATTGGTAAACTATACCGCGGTCGGAGAGCTTTGGGAAATTTGATCCCTCCGACAGCGAGTATATACTCGACAATGAAGGGATTTTATTTCCCAACTCTGAGCCAAAGGCGATCACCGAAGGTAAACCACTTAGTTGTCGGTATAAAGAGTAAACTGCCTTTGCCCTCTACGATACCTTAATCAGGATTAAATTATTTTATGGCTCAAGAAGATGCACCGCTCGATGCTTTACCCGATCATTCTGGCCCCATTACCGCCGAAGAAATTGATCTTTGGCAAACGACAGGTCGCATGGCCAATTTTGCTGGTGCGTGCCTGATTATATTAGTGGGCTTAGTTGTCGGCCTACTGGGGTATCTGACGGTATTTGCCGATCACGATTTCATCGGGCAATTCAGATATTACCGCTTGTATGATTTTATTGATCTTGGGCTGCTCGTGGCTGCGGCCATGATGCTTGTCCTTTCGGGCTGGAGCTGCATCAGATTTGCGGGCTTAACCCGGCAGTTGCAAGAATCTGAGACGAGTGAACAAATTGATAATTATACCCAGCTGCTAGTCAGAATATTTATGTTCCTGGGCATATTGATCATGATATTACTGGTCAGATGGGTGCTCTCCACCATCGTGTATAATTTTTGATTGGATTCCAATATGTATAAAGATCTAACGGTTCGAAAGCTTACAGACTGGAGTCTGATATTCGGTGTTGTGGGCCTGGTATATGCAGGCTGTCTGGTAGTGGGTAGCGTCATATCTATGCTGACGATGTCTAGCTATATGTGGCATATCATTTATATGTGGCTGGGCTTTCACTTCAATGTGCTTGTGGTGCTTTCTGCTCTCACTCTGGGGCTGTCGGCATTCACGTTTACGCGATCGGCTGTATTTAGTCGGCAGCTCTCAAGCGACCTGGAATTGCATAAAAAGCCGTCTCGTCAAACCATTCGTCATTTGAGAGCTACGTTCATGGGGATTTGCCTCCTGGCGCTGACAATTATTTTTGCTGTGGTATATTTGGTCATTGCAATGAACACCAGTGCAGCCCTACCCGAATAACCACCCAATACTCTAGACTATGTTAGAAACGAATATTTTAGACGATGGCCAGGCATCTGCCCAGTCTGGCTTCGACCCGCTGAGTGCTTCTAGGTTTATCAAAGCGAGCGGTTGGATCAATTTTCTGGGCATTCTCCTATACGTTTTAGGCGGCTTGTTCAGCCTTGGCTTTTTAATTGCCATTGTTTTTGGAGCGTCAAATATTAGAGGAGGTGGAGAAGTGTTTTTCGTCTTCTTCCTTTTTATGGTCATTATCGCGGGTATGTTCATTATGGGCAACCAGTTCATGAGGCTGGCCAATGCGACCAAATCTCTACGTATAGGTGGTGTAAACCGAGTTAAGACCGATCAAATTTGCAGTGCGCTCAAAGGCGTATTCACCACTTTTGGTGTATTTTCTCTGATATCCATCATGATGCTCGTTCTGGCTCTTTTGTTCAACATCAACTTCTAAACCCAAAACCCTATTCAGCTATGTTAGAACCTGAAGATCAATATTCGGTACAAAACCCAGGCGGTTTTTACGACGCGAATGAACCAACAAATTTCACAGCCAGCAATCGAAGCGACTTATCCACAGCGGGTGGCTGGGCTTTGTTCCTGGCCATCTTATCCATCCTCAGCCTACTGTTTTCTGTAGCCTCCCTCAGCGTACTTCCGCGCCTGTCTGGCGAAGAGGCTCTTTTTACTTTACTGTTTACCTTAATTGGACTTGGCATTAATGGTGCCGTCGCTTATTGGTACTTCGTTTTCTACAACAGCGCTCGAGCTATTGGGCTGGGAAGCGAGCAGGCAAAGGACGCCCAAAGGTTGAGTAGCTCTGTACTGGCAACTTTTCGACTTTTTGGGATACTTACGGTAATCTTTCTATTATTCTACTTATCTGCCTTGGCATTTACCGTAGTCGGCCTTAACCGGATTTTCTAGTCGCTACCTATCTTCTGATTGGTATTCCTTTCTGATAAAGCGCCTGCTTGAGTACAGGGATGGGGATTTCGCCAAAGTGAAAGACGCTTGCAGCCAATGCGGCATCTGCTTGTCCTTTCTCGAAGGCATCCACGAAATGATCTACGGTGCCTCCGCCACCGCTGGCTATGACTGGAATGGATAAGTGCTCACCCATTTTGGCCAGGGCTCCATTGGCAAAGCCTGCCTTGGTGCCATCGTGATCCATACTGGTAAAAAGGATCTCACCGGCTCCGCGATTTTGGGCTTCTTTCGCCCACTCAAAAAGATCGATTTCCGTAGCTAGTCTGCCGCCATTGAGGTGTACATACCATTGGTCGCCAATTTTTTTCGCGTCTATGGCTACAACAACAAATTGACTGCCGAAACCATGGGCCAACTCGTCGATCAGTTCCGGCCGTCTGACGGCTGCTGAATTGATGCTCACCTTGTCGGCACCAGCGTCGAGTAGTACATCTACATCTTCGATCGCCCTGATGCCTCCGCCAATAGTAAAAGGTATATTTAGTTGACTGGCCACTTCACGAGCTAGTTTGGCGAGGGTCTTTCGCTTTTCGTGCGTAGCGGTAATGTCTAAGAAAACCAGCTCATCGGCTCCTTCCTCGCTGTATTTAGCGCCGAGCTCTACGGGGTCGCCTGCATCGCGCAAGCCCACGAAGTTGATGCCTTTTACGGTGCGTCCGTCTTTGATGTCTAGGCAGGGTATGATGCGTTTGGCGAGCATATAATTTAATTATTAAAATGCTTGAATCTGATATTCAGCCAGCTCTTTCAGTGAGACGCGATTTTCATAAATCGCTTTCCCCACAATAGCAGCGTAGCACCCGATGTTTTGCAAGGCCTCCAAATCGGCCATCCCACTTACGCCTCCACTGGCGATGAGCTTTAATTCGGGCAGATTATGCCTTATTCGTTTATATACATCCTGGGATGCGCCTTGTAGTAAGCCATCCTTGGCCACATCGGTACATATGGTGTAGCGCAGTCCCTTAGCTACATAATCAGCCAGAAACTCGTCTAGTCGTCGATCGCTGGCTTCCTGCCAACCGCTTACAGCAATGTGCTCTCCACGCACATCGGCGCCTAGTATCAAGCGCTCTGGTCCGTACTCCTTAAGCCAGCGCAGAAATACCTCCGGCTGCTTCACGGCGATGGTACCGCCCGTGACCTGCTGCGCTCCGCTCTCGAAGGCGATGCGTATGTCATCATCTGATTTGATGCCGCCACCCCAGTCGATATGTAGGTTTGTTTCTGTCGCTATGCGCTCCAGTACTTTGTGATTGACAATACCACCACCTTTTGCACCATCGAGGTCGACCACGTGTACATGGGTGAGGCCACTACCTGCGAAAGTCTTAGCTACTTCCACCGGATCCTGGTGGTACACTTTCTTGCGGTTGTAGTCGCCCTGGGTCAGACGAACGGCCTGCCCGTCTATGAGGTCAATCGCCGGAATTATGAGCATGGAGTAAGCTATTGTATTTTTAAAAAATCACTGAGCACCAATTCCCCGGCCTTAGCGCTTTTCTCCGGGTGAAACTGGGCGGCATAAAAGTTGTCCTTTTGCATCATGGCACAAAAAGGCCCGCAATAGTCTGTTTGAGCCGAGCTGTACGGATTGGCCTCTACATAATAGCTGTGCACGTAGTAGACATACTGACCATCCAGCTCCGGGCTGAGCCATTGCTGCTCATCATCGAGCTGTAAGGTGTTCCAACCCATATGGGGCACCTTTTCGCCATTTTTCGGTTGGAATCGCTTGACTTGCAGATCGAAAATACCGAGGCATTCCGTATCATTTTCCTCAGAGTGAGCACACATCAATTGCATGCCCACACAAACGCCCAGGGTAGGCTGCTTCAGGTTTTTGATGACTTGATCCAGGCCCG
>JBCBVN010000267.1:0-6192 GCA_039817625.1 Bacteroidota bacterium | reverse complement strand
CCTGGCGATTTTCTGATCGCCAGGGTTTGCTATTTCTACTGAAGCCTATCAGAAACAAGCAGGCTTGCATGCTGCAGAAGAGCAGAGTAATGGACCAAAGGTTGAAGTGCACCACACAAATATCGAAGCTCAGGGATGGTAAAAGAGGTAAAATGAATCCTATTTTTCCGTCTGGTACTAGACGAACAAACCAATAATCAAAAAATACAAGGGCAGCGGCAAGTCACCGATAGATTTGAAAAACTCAAATCACTTATCTATGTCAAAGCACATTTATTGGTTCTTTATATTTTACACAGCGGCTCTTTTACCCGCACAAGAAGTCAGTACACTAATACCCGTCGAAGCGGGCATTGGTTACGAAGCCATCAATTGGAACGTCGACAATGGACGTATTCTCATTCCCGATTTTACCAATAACCAGGTACATGAAATATTTCTGGACGGAACCCGGCAGGTATTAATTGATTCTATCGGAGACCCACTGGGTGGAGCCTGGGATCAGGCCGGTAATTTTTATGTTTCAGAGTACAGAGGTGTTGGGAAGATCTGGATGCTGACCCCCTCCGGTGAAACTTCGATCATAGCAACCGGCATGGGCGGCCCCGCCGGTTTATTGGTAGACAGCGCACAGCAAATACTTTATGTAGCCGATTACGACAACTCTCTGATCAGGCGGGTATTTCTATCCAATGGAACATCGGATGTTTTCGTTCAGGGCCAGGGACTTAACGGTCCAGATGCTATAATCTATGCACCAAATGGAGATCTAATAGTCAACAACTTTAACGACAATAAAATTTTCAGAATTACCACTTCGGGGCAAATCAGCCTATATACTACCCTTTTTGGCTCACCAAATAGCGGATACCTGGTTCGCCGTGGTGAATCATACTATGTCGGTGGATTTTTCAGCAATAGCATATGGCGAATCGATGAAGACGGAGTAGCTACGGTTTGGTCGGGCAGTACCTCTCCGGGAAACGTAGATGGACATATATCCGAAGCCCGATTTAACCGCCCCAATGGGATGGGTATTTCAGCAGATGGTGATTCTATACTCGTTTCTGATGGAAATTTGAACCCGCGAATTCGGTTGATTACTGGAATAAATGGGAGCATAAGCTCGAATAGGAATCCGATAGAATCTCATGATTTCAAGCTCAGCGTCTCGCCAAACCCAGCTAGTGATTATCTGAATGTAGCTTACGAATTATCCGAATCCAGCCCTGTCAAGTTGTCCATTTTCGATATGCAAGGGCAACAGGTTTCCACTTTAGTAGATAGTCTTCAGGCCAGAGGCGCCCAGGAGGTACGCTGGCAAATCCCGGCAGACCTAACTCCTGCATACTATCAGTGCGTATTGGAATCAGGCCCTTGGAAAGCTGTTAGTGTGCTTGCTATTACACCAAACTAGTTAGAAAGACACTATAAAAGTAGTTTCTTTGGCGGCTCGAAACCCTCTAATGGTTTCGGGCCGCTGAAGTATGTCTTTGTCCACTCGTCTTTCCATCATGATGTTTCTCCAGTTCTTCGTCTGGGGAAGTTGGATGGTTACCCTGGGCACCTACTTACTGCAAAACCTGCATTTCAGCGGATTAGAGGTCGGCATGATTTATGCCACCAACTCTATTGCTGCTACAGTGACTCCTGTTCTGATGGGCGTACTTGCCGATAAGTACTTTAGTGGCGACCGGGTTATGGTTGTGTTGCATTTGCTGGGAGGTGCTTGCCTGATCGCTGTATACTTCACCACCAGTTTTTGGCCATTCTACGGACTGATGCTGGCTTATAATTTCTGCTATGTTCCAACCTTTAGTCTGAGCACCAGCCTGTGCTTTTATCATTTAAAAAATCCAAGTCGGGACTTTCCCCGCATACGGGTCTGGGGTACTATTGCCTGGGTAGTGGCCAGTGTATTGATCAGTTGGCTAGCTATTGAAACGGAAGCTACTCCCTTACTAATTGCAGGTATTGGCAGCATCGTTTACGGCATTTACAACCTCAGCTTGCCGCATACCCCTCCACAGCCAGGGCTCAACTGGGCCAGCCTGAGAGGTGATGATGTGCGTTCATTGCTCAAAGACCGTGCATTGCTGACTATGATCGGTGCCCTAACCGTGATCTGTATCCCATCGGCCTATTATTATGCTTTCCTCAACTCCTTTTTAACCGAAGTAGGAGTTGGTAATCCTGCTGCTACGATGAGCCTGGGGCAAGTGGTCGAAATAGTCACCGTCTTGGGTATGCCCTGGTTTTTCAGCAACCTTAGACTACGGAACATCCTATTTATCGGTTTCTCGGTATGGGGACTGAGATATTTTGCCTTTTCCGTGGGAAGGCCCGATCACTTCCAGAGCCTCATCTACATCGCCATTATGGTACAAGGGTTTGCCTTTGCCTTTACGACCCTGGCTGCGCAGTTGTACGTAAATAGCCGGGTGCCGCCCTACTTGCGATCAACGGCTCAGGGTGTTATTGCCTTTTGCACCTTGGGTATTGGCGCATTTATAGGCTCGTGGATTGCCGGAGCAGAAGTAGCCAGGCATACCTTATCGCCAGGCACTCACGATTGGGGTTCCATATTCATAGTTCCAGCAGTAGTGGGATGTATCGTCGCTCTGATTTTTTATTTGCGATATCCAAAGCAGGCAAAAATTTGAATGAACTCATCTAAACTTATTTCTTTCTGGCGAGCGCAAAGCCAAGTGGGTTCTGGCGAGCCGCCTTTTTGAGTGCGTAGCCTTAGCTACGGAAGAGAAAAACGGCGAAGTCCAGGTTCTACTTAGCTTTGCGCACAGACGGATTACATAAGCTTAGATGAGTTCAATGTCCAATTTACCTATATTCGAGCTTCACTAAAACTAATTGACAGATGCCCGCGCCACCAAAGTGGTCGTTTGCTTATTACACTCGTCAGCAGCAAATAGCGCTTTGGATATTACTGGCTGCGTTGGTCATTGTTTTTGGATGGAGTGCATTGCCCCGAAAGGAGGTAGAAGAAATACCTGCCGACGAAGAATTTTGGCTGGCGGTGGAGGCTTTCCGAGCTAATGATGAGGCCAGTGCAGCGACTCCGGAACCTACAGCACAAGAGACTCCGGCGACAGCACTTTTTTATTTCGATCCCAATACCGTCAGTAGTACAGAGCTCGAAAGCCTGGGATTAAATGCGGGTCAGGCACGTTCGTGGATCAGATACCGAAATAGCGGGGCTAAATTTTACAGGGCTGATGATATAGCTCGGATTTGGGCCTTGAGCCCCGAAGATGTAGCCAGACTAAAACCATGGGTAAGTATACCGGAAGAGACGGAGCCGGCGGATGCCGGGCCAGAAAGATCAGAGGTGGCAAACTTTCCGTTTGACCCCAATACCGTTACCTCTGATGAACTTCAGCAATTGGGGTTAAGTGAAAGGCAAGCCAGGACCTGGATTAGCTACCGAAACAGCGGCGCCAGATTTGAACGCGCAGAAGACATTGGTCGGGTATATGGATTAAATGCGGCGGACATTGCTCGTCTAACGCCACTGATCAGCATAAATGAGACCAATCTCCTGGCAGATGCAGCTACCGACCAAGTAAGCACTCCCCAGTCTTATGATAACCGGCCGGGCATTGGCCAGTCTTATGAATCGAATGCCGTCTTAACCCTGGATGTCAACTCCGCCACGACTGAAGACTGGCAACGCCTACGCGGAATTGGGCCCTACTGGGCAGGAAGAATCGTCAAATTTCGCGATGCCCTGGGTGGATTCGTTGCTATAGACCAGATTGGAGACACTTATGGCCTGCCGGATTCTACCTTTCAGTCCATTCGCCCCCAACTCACGCTGGAAAGTCCGGTTGAACCACTTTATATAAATACCGCCACAGAAGAAGAGCTGAAGCTTCACCCTTACATTAACGCCAGACAAGCAGGAGCCTTGGTAGCTTATCGCAATCAACACGGCCTATTTGAAGGAGCAGAAGCACTCAGGGATGTAAGACTACTATCTGACGCAGACCGAGCAAGGTTGGTGCCCTATTTGAATTTCAGGATGGAATAGTAGGCATCTCACTACACTCTTCTACCCTTCCAGGTGGCCTTGACGCCCAGCAGTGCAGCGACTCCTATGGCCAGCAGGTAAAAAGGGTACAATAGCGCGGAAGGTAAGTACCAGCGGAAGTCCTCTTTTCGATCAAAATGTGCACAAAGCACCCTCAGAATTATACCATCGCAGCCTGCCTTCAGCATCCAGGCCAGAACAGTTATGGTGAGCAGTCGCTCATCGAATATACTGAGCAGTAAACCAAAGACAATAGCCGAGGATGCCGCAAAGGCAATCCCTTGTGCCCAGACCAAGCCAGCATTTTTATAGTGCCCCGTTTTGCCTGCCCATCGCAGTCTTTGCTGCCAAAAGGCAGACCAACTTGGTGCAGCTTTTGTTTCGACTACCGCATGGGAATCTGCCATGAAACGCACTCGCCCGGCAAACCCCAGGGAATTCTGTTTATGCAACAACAGGACATCGTCTCCAGAAGCGATATGATCTACGCCGGTATAGCCATCGATTCGATTGAACAACTGGCGGCCAATGGCCAGGTTGGCTCCATTAGCCAGTATGGGTCTCCTGCGTACCGCATAGGCGGCCGTGAGGAACATGTAAGACATCATATCCAGCGACTGGAAACCATACAGGAACCCCTTATCTGTTTCGATCAGGACCGATCCCGATCTGAACTGCCCTTCTTGCCAATTGGCCAGTAGTGCTTTGAGGCCATCAGTTGGCCAGCGACAATCAGCATCGGTCGTCACAATCACCTCTGCTTGACTAGTCTCTATGGCGTAAGTCAATGCAGCCTTTTTGTGGGCAATCACCGCCTCAGGATCAGTCATTCGATCTGATAACTGAAGTACGGTTATTCCGTCGAATCGTCTTGCGACAGCTAGGGTGTCATCTTCAGAAAAATCGTCAACAACAACGATCTGAAGAGAAGAGGAAGGGTAATTGAGTTTCTGTAGATCCTGGAGTAAGAGAGGTAGATTTCTGGCCTCGTTCCGAGCTGGCACCACTACATCTACTGTGGGCCATTCTGTCGAACGCTTCTGTTCAAATATCTCGTCGGTTGCTTTCCACCAGAAAAACAAATTGACCAACTGAAACACCGAATAAACCCCAACCACTAAAAGAATCAGGAACCCAATAACTATCACCATTACTGATAGAAAACCGGTCGGCTGTTATTTGTTCCCCGACTCTGAAGAGATTTCCTCGTAATCGATTTCTATTTCCTGGGGTTCGCGCTCTCGATGGCGCTGCTGAAATAAATCGAACATAGCGCTCATCTCGTCACTTTGCGTCTTAGCCCGCTTTTTCATGCTGCGGGTGAATAAGGCTATCAGCAGCAAAATGGGTGCCAGAAAGGGTAGACTAAACACCAAAACAGCACCGGCTAGCACACCTCCAATAGGATTGCGGCTCGTCAGTCGCCCCAGACGAGCAGCCAGCCCCAGTGGCAGCTTATAATCAATCAAGGCCGTACCCACTAAGAAGAAGGGCACCGCATACCATAGCCATCGATAAATGAAGGCAAAGGCAAAAACGGCGAAGTAAACTATGACGCCAAAAGCTACCAAGCTCAATAAGCCCCTGAGGGCCGAGCCACCACCAGATTGATTACCGCCACCGATTTGTCCTCCGTACATGCTGTATTTGGATTGTTCTTAGGCTCTTAACAGGTCCGGTGGCTGACAAGTTGGATGGATATCGACGAATGCGGGTTAATATTAGATCAAAAACCAACCCCCTGTCTATAATCCTTATCTTTGCCATCCCAATGAACTTGCAAATGAAAAGGCTTCTTCTCGTATTTACTGCGCTTCTATCCATATCCGGGCTTTTTGCTCAGAACCAGCTGGAAGCCAACCTGACCGGCTGTAATAATCCGGTAAAGCTGTATCAATTCAACGGAATTGCCTTTGACGAGGCGGAGGAGTTAGCCGCTAGCGAGGCTGACCTGTACACTTATGAGAGCGCGGAAGAAGAGCCCAGTTTCTATTATCTGGGCACCGCCCCCAACAACGTAGTTCCTATCATTCTCGGTGGAGAAGCAGGTACCCTTACTGTAACTGGAAACTGCCGACAAATGCGCCGTACCCAAATCAGTGATGAAGGTCTGAACCAGTCGTATGCCGAGCTTAAGCGCAGCT
>JBCBVN010000266.1:0-6204 GCA_039817625.1 Bacteroidota bacterium | reverse complement strand
CTCAGGTATATGTACCCTGGCTAAACCTGAAGATTCACCCAATGGGCGTATCAGTTTCTGGACGGGTACCGAGGCCGATGACGCCTACTCCTGGACTTTCTTTTTTGATTCCAGCCTAGAGACTTTTGGCGTAGAATCGGGCTTTCCCAAGTCTGCTACTCTACCTTGTTTGTGTGTAAAGAGAGACCCCGAAGTCTTCAACTCTGGTATACCAGCATGCTACAACAAAACTATTGATCGGGTACCGGCCCAATAGAATCGAAACTTTTACCGACTTTAGATTCATGAAGTCCCCAATTTTTCTGTTGATTATTGGCCTGTGTTGGCCAGTACTGTCTCGTGCTCAATGTGAATTAGCCATTAATTTGATCAATGCTGAGCTTGTCTGTCAAGAAGAAACTACCGATCCTGACCTGGTGAATCTGAATATCCCATTTATGGGTACAGATCCGTTTTTTATGACAACAGTGACCGTAGTTTCTCCACCGTCGGCACCCGAACCTGAGGTCGGCGGTCAGGACCCTGCTACGGATGAAGAAGGATTTATCATCATCAGCAATATGATAGAAGGTGGGACTTATCTCATCAGTCTGATGGGACTGAATTGCAATTTCGGCTCCCTGAATTACTTCATTCCTGATGGTACCTGTGGGATGATACTGCCCGTAGAACTAGAATTTTTCAGCGCTCAGAACAGAGCATCTTCGCAAATGGTCGCCCTAAACTGGGCAACAGCAGCTGAAGAAAATTCAGATTACTTCACACTCGAGCGATCGACTGATGGAGGTCGCAATTTTTATCCGGTTACCCAGATACCATCAGCAGGCTATAGCACGGAAAGGAAAGCATATGCGTGGACAGATCGCTCACCTGCCGTTGGCACAAATTATTATCGCCTTCTTCAGTATGACTATGATGGTAGTTTTACTACCTATGGACCCGTATTTGCAGAATTTGAGGCTGGAGACCAAAGTCAACTCACATTTTATCCTAGCCCAACAGCAGGTCTGCTATACCTTTCCGCCCAGGATAAGCCCGTGAGGGAGCTGGAGATTTGGTCATTGCAAGGGCAGCTCGTCCGATCATTGTCGCTTGCCAATACGACTCGTCAAGCTATTTCGATCTATGATTTGAGGCCAGGTGTATACCAGTTTCTGATTTACGATGATCGTAGAAATCTGCTTAGTTCACAATTGATTACAAAGCAATAAGAGCGCACATTCGGGTTCAATCTATTACTACCTCTCTTCTACAAAAAGACCTGGCCGCTCTCTTGCATCGCTTCGATCAGTGCTTCCCGGTCGATTCCGCAGGCCTCAAATCCAAAATACTCGATGACCCGCTCTGTGGGCATGTTGCCGGTCAGGTCATCCTTGGCCATGGGGCAGCCTCCATATCCACGAATGGCACCATCAAATCGGGTACAGCCTGCTTCAGCAGCTGCTTCTATCTTGGTTCGCCAGGTGTCTGGTGTGGTGTGTAGATGAGCACCAATGGTCAAGTCGGGATACCGAGGAATGAGGTTGCCGAACAAGTAAGTAATGCTTTCAGGGCTGGCCACGCCAATGGTGTCACTGAGCTGAAAAATTCCAATGCCCATTTGCTTTAATCGTTCCACCCATTTCTCAACTACCTCCACATTCCATGGATCGCCGTAGGGGTTGCCAAATCCCATGCTGATATAAATAACCAGTTTCTTGTTTTTGGCCGCAGTCATCTCCTGAATTTGGGCAACCCGCTCCAGGCTCTCCTCTATGGTAGCGTTGGTATTTCTGAGCTGAAAAGTCTCACTAATACTGAAGGGGTATCCCAAAAAATCGATCTCCGGATGAGACAGCGCAGCCTCGGCGCCACGTCTGTTGGCTACGATAGTCAGTAGCTGAGTTTGCGTTTGACTGAGGTCGAGACCAGCCAGTACTTCGGCCGTATCTCTCATTTGCGGAATGGCCTTGGGACTGACAAAACTTCCAAAGTCTAGGGTATGGAAACCGCAAGCCAATAAGCTTTGCAAGTACCTAATCTTGGTCTCGGTCGGAATAAATGGTTTGATGCCTTGCATGGCATCTCTTGGGCAATCAATGACATGGATGGGAGAAGTGGTTGGCATAAATATTGGTAGAGCGCGTAAAGTCTGATATCAGCAACAAGCCGAAAGCACTAAAAGATTGATGGATCTTAAGCTTGAACAAATTTTATAAAAAAGTGAAAACACCACCAACGCTTTTCTAAATCCACTCGTCTAACCCATCAAATGAGCACCAACTCTATTAATTTTATCATACAAAAGATCCAAAATGCCAACTAAACTGCTACTTGCCGGCCTGTGCTTTATGGGCCTATTCACGCTCAGCTCTTGTCTGGAAGAAGACTGCGAAGCCGTCGTTTCCTTCATAGGTTATGAGCCCGTTTTGATCTACCCAGAGGACTTCAGAGTCGATATTCAGCCGGAATTATCTCGTGGAGTCTGTAATCCTTCCGGCTTCTACTATTACGAAAACTATCTGTTGGTTATCGACAGAAATGAAGGGCTACATATCGTCAATAATCAAGACCCGACAAATCCTGACTTTGTCGCTTTCCTTCCGATCAAAGGTGCAGTTGGTCTGGCGGTCTATAACGATATCTTGTACGTCAATAATGTCACCGATTTGGTTACTTTCGATCTCAGTACCCCCGAAGCACCTGATATGCTGGAGCGGATCGAAGATGTATTTCCTCCCTATTCCAGCCTAACCGGAGACTTGGCCAATTTAGATGACGCCATCGTCATAGACTATGTAGAAACGGACCAGGTCAGGAATATCCCTTGCTCTGAAAATCCACGAGAGGACCTTTTTGTAGAGCGAGGAGTTCTTTTCGTCAACAATTCCTCTCCTTTGGCAGCAGACTTTGCCTCAGCAGCCAACGAATCTGCAGGTCCTGGGCGTGGAGCAGGCATCGGTGGTAGTCTGGCCAGATTTACGATCAACAACGGAACCCTGTATACCGTCGACAATAGCGAACTAAAGACATTCGATCTGTCAAACCCTTCCACTCCAGACGAGCGCGGTACGATCCAACTCGGCTGGGATATAGAGACCATTTTCCCTTCAGGCAATTTGCTGTTCATTGGCTCCAGAACAGGCATGCACATTCTCGATGGAACGGATCCCTTAAATCCCGTTCAACTATCGACTTTCGATCATGCACAAAGCTGTGACCCGGTATTTGTTAAAGGCGACTTGGCTTATGTAACCTTGCGCTCTGGAGTCGATGAGCAATGGTGCAACACGATAACCAACAGAATGGAGATCGTAGACATCAGCAACCCCTCCAATCCGGTTTTGATAGAGACTTACGACCTCAACTTCCCTGCTGGCCTAACCGTCACCGATGATCTACTCTTCTTGTGCGAAGGGCCATTTGGATTCCGCGTTTTTGACCTTCAGCCTAACGGATTGCTAGGAGAGCAAGTCGCTCACCGCAGTGATATAGAAGCACTGGATGTCATTGGCTTGCATTGGATGAATCAGCTCATCACCATCGAAGACAATGGACTGTCTCAGCTGAGCTATGATCGCGATGGTCAGCTGCAAGATCTCAGTGAGATCAATAATTGCGACGACTAGCCAAGCCAAAATGGCAAAATATATGCTTAAGCAACTCCTCATCATTCTGTTGTGTGTGTCTGGCCTGCCTGCTTTAGCCCAGCAGCCAGAAACGCTCGATAAGATCTTCCTGAATTTTGGTGGAAGCCGACTGGGTCAGATTACCCAATGGAATGATGACGGAAGTATTATTTACACGGATACTTCTGGCCAAGTGTACGAGTTGTCTGATCAGGACTACCGCAGGGTCGGTTATCTTCGACTCTCGCCGGAAACATCTCCCACACCCAAGCATAGCTTATCGGCCAGCCAGGGCACTAAAGGCTTTGTTCGCATGAGCATGGGATTCAACTTTGGTAGAAATCCAGAGCCCGAATTCTTTGATTCCTTTTTTCCCAACAACCGGTTTTCTACAGGCTACCAATTTGGTGTTCAATACGGTCGGGAAATTGGAGAGTCTGTACAACTCATGGCCGGGCTGCATTACGCCAGCTACCGGTATGAAAGAGGAGAGCGAACCTTTGGCCCTAGTCTGACTGCTCGATGGCGTTTCAATTCAAGCTTGCAAAAGATCGGTTTATTTGCTCAGGCCGAAACAGCTTATGAATGGCCTATAGGCAACAACCGCCAGGGGATTACTGATCGGGAAGGGGGCTTTGCCATCCACCCGTCGGTTGGGTTGGTCTTTTCCCAAGCCGGAGATGTGCTGAGCCGTCTATCAATAGATGTTGGTTACCGGTTTCTGAAAACCGCCTATCGCGTCAATCAATTCGGTACAGATGAATTTCGAAGCCCCGAATACCGACGCTTAGTTATGAGAATTTCCTACCGTTTGTGAGAGATAAAATGGCCGTTGCCGAGCACGATCCGAAGCTGGTTACCTCTTGTATAAAAGGTGACCGCTCAGCCCAGGAACGTTTTTACAGGCGTTATGCGCCGCCTGCATTGCGCGTTGTGAGAAGGTATGCTCACTCTCCTCAAGAGGCTATGGAGTTGCTAAACAGTGGCATGCTTCGAGTATTTCAGAAGCTGGATAGTTTTCAGGGGACGGGCTCATTGGAAGGCTGGGTGAAGAGAGTCGTGTTTAGAGTGGTAGCAGACCACTTCCGCTCCAAGCGACGCCCGGCTACCCTAGAAATTGCCGATTGGGATCAGCCTACTCCTGGTGCCATTACACATGAACTCTATGCCGAAGATCTTTGCAAAATCATTGATACGCTACCGAGTACCAGCCGTGAAGTTTTTTGGTTGCATGCGGTAGAAGGTTTTGCCCACGCCGAAATTGCCTCTCAGCTCGGAATGACAGAAGGAACCTCCCGATGGCACTTGAATAAAGCTCGTACGATTTTAAAAGAAAAACTGGCTTCCTCGGCCTACAAATCAAACAGATATGCCGGATAGCTTCGACAATTGGACACCAGACGAACAGTTCTGGGACGACGCCTGGTCTGATATGCAAGACCGACTGGAAAATGATCAGAAACGCGGGTTTGCTCCCTGGTTACTCATCTTCATGGTCTTACTGGCATTTGGCGGCATGTTTGCGCTGGGAAAGGTGATGTCAGCTGAATCAACCCAACCGGCAACTGAGCCTCCTGCATTAGACGAAACAATGCCACCGATAGCCAGTGATGTTCAAACCAAAGTACCATCGAACAATGCTGAAAAACCACTAGAAACAACAGATGCTTCACCAGTTTTATATCCAGTAGGAGTCAATGAGTCTTCATCGCCAGAGCCTGTAAATACCTTAAATACTCCAAATAACAAGCTCTTATCGGCAGAAGAATCAGTAGGTAGTAATATTGTAGTTGGTGGAGTGGATCCAATAGTGATTTCCGAAGATTTTGTGGAGGAGGCTATTGAAGAGCACTTATTCAGTGGTGAGATTATAGAACCGGAATCCGATCGTACGCAATCAGGCGCGAAAACGCTTTCATTTTTTATCTCCTCTTTAGATAATCCATTGCTTGTACCCAGCCTGGATGTATCTGGTATGTCGGTAGGGCAGGCAAAGGCTGGAAATGAATTGGTCAGGGAGAGAAGACCGATTGCTTTCCAGCTTAATGCTATGGCTTCCCATGGGACTTCCTCCCCGGGATTTGGCTACGGTCTCGGCTTCGGGCCCACATTTTCTCTTGGCAATGCCTGGACACTGAGCACGGAACTTAACATTCGCCACGAGCAAGTGCCCCTGCGATTAGGGCAAAGAAGTCGCAGTCAAGATGACGCTACAGAGATTTTGCAAGATCCCGGCAGCACTGATAATCTCAGTTTCGATCAAATTGAGCAGGCCCTGAGCCAGGTTAATCTGGATTATGGCAGGTTTGTTAGCACCGGACTCGAGCTGCGTATTGGTAAATCTATTTCTAATCGTTGGGCCATTTCAGGAGGGGTCGGTGGTCAGTATATGGTATCTGCTTTTGGACCGAGAGTAGACACAGACCTTAGCAATACCTTTTTGCAGACACCTCTGTCAGCATCAACAAGAAACCAGACTAATTTGGACCAAAGCCTTCAGACAATTCTGGCGCTAAATCAATCAGGTCAGGCTAATGAATCGGAACTGAACATTTTCAGACTTCAGTTGGAAACCTTCCTGTGGGTAGGTTACCAG
>JBCBVN010000265.1:0-6252 GCA_039817625.1 Bacteroidota bacterium | reverse complement strand
TGTATGCGAGTTTGATCTCTGATGGCACCAGGACCAATGCGGTCGATTTGCAGGCCTCCGTTGATGCTTAGCTTGCTAGCAACTTCTTCATCGACTGGAGCCAGTTCTATACCAAGCCCTTCCACACTTGCGACAGCATTATCGGCAGGTGATCCGGTTTCGGCTTTTAGGACAGCGGTAATCTCCATTTCTTGCCCATCTCGTTCAAGAGTAAGGCGCACCTCATCACCTGGTCTCCTTCGTCCTAGCTGCTCGAGTAATTCGCTATTGCGCAGAGTTTCTACATCATCTACAGCAATGACTACATCGCCTTCTTGCAAGCCAGCTTCATCTGCTGCACTACCTGGGTTTACCCCTGAGATCAAAACGCCATTATCGCGATCGATTCCTTGCTCTCTGGCAAGGTTGGCATTGAGCTCAACGATACTGGCGCCAAGATAACCGCGCTGTACGCTTCCGAACTGACGTAAATCTTCTACTACTTTAGCCACTATGTTTGACGGTACGGCAAAGCTGTATCCGGCAAATACGCCGGTTGGTGAGCTAATGGCCGTGTTGATACCTACTAAATCGCCATTGATATTGACCAGAGCACCGCCACTGTTTCCGGGGTTTACCACCGCATCTGTTTGGATGAAAGATTCAATGGCATATTGTGAACGCCTGCGCAATATATCTATGCTTCGGCCTTTTGCAGATACAATACCAGCGGTTACCGTATTGGTTAGGCTAAAAGGATTACCAACAGCAACTACCCATTCGCCGATACGCAATTCATCGCTATTGGCAAATTGGACCATTGGCAGGTCCTCATCAGCATTGATCTTAATGAGCGCAACATCGGTTGTTTCATCTGTGCCAATGATTTCAGCCTCATAGGTGCTTTGGTCATTGAGGATTACTTCCAGTGTTTCTGCTCCTTCTACAACATGGTTGTTGGTGACTATGAAACCATCAGGGCTTATGATGACCCCTGAACCACTTCCCTCCTGGAGTGGACCCTGGCCAGGGTCTTCGAGCTGATCGTCGAATCCGGGCCCAAAAAAGTCGCGAAACATATCGGGCATTCGGCCACCCTGCCCATTTGTGCTGCTTACGCGGGTAGCAGATTTAATATGGACGACTGCTGGTAGCGCTTGCTCAGCTGCCACGGTAAAACCACTGGCTGGAATAACATCATCTCTATCTGCGGGGTCTGTCAGATTCGAGAACTGCACAACTGGCTCATTGGCAGGGCGGACATATCGCGTTTCGCCCCAGCCAAGCTGGCTGGCTCCCAGTAAAACAATAATGCCGCCTATGACGGCTGCTAAGGTAATACCCAGGTATTTGTTCATGATCTCAATTTTACTTGTAAGAATGGATTGCGTTTATAAAGACGCAACTGCACCGCACTTGGTTGTAAGGACAGCCATTTGTATTCAATCTCCCCATCGATAAGAATCGACCTTCAGCCCGGCAAGGTCTAATACGCGATCGACGACAGTAAGGATAATTTGTTCCCTGGTGCTTGCTTCACTGTAGAAGCTGGGAATAGCCGGGCATATGATGGCTCCTGCTTCTGTCAGGGATGTCATATTTCGCAAGTGGATGAGGCTGAGCGGTGTTTCTCGGGGAACCAGAATGAGCTTGCGCCTTTCTTTTAAAATCACATCGGCAGCTCGAGTCATCAGGTCGTCGCTAACGCCGGCATTGATCCGACCCAGAATACCCATACTACATGGGCAGACGATCATGCAATTGAATTGGGCAGAGCCCGAAGCAAAAGGAGCGCCGAAATCTCTTTTCTGATAGAAGTCGAAGGGATACTTTGACCAATCCTCGTTGCCCAATTCTAGTTTCCAGTTGATCTTGGCATTATCGCTCATGACCACTCCGACCTTTTCCCACTGGTCGGAGACTTCGAGCAATCGATCCATTAAAAACTTGGCGTACAAACTTCCGCTGGCACCAGCTATGGCTAGGACAATTTTGTGCATGAATTATAAAAACGCCTAGGCTAAAAATGTTTGACGAGGCTGGGAGGTGACGAACAAATTACATGTTTAATACAGTCGTAGTAAACTGATAATGCCGAAAATATGTAGGATATTTGCAGCCCAAATTACTGTGGATCATGGCCTATAAAAACTTACAAGTCGAAGAGAGAGAAGGTGTCGTTTACCTGATGCTCAATCGCCCGAAAGCACTCAATGCACTCAATCAAGAGCTCATGTCTGAGCTCAGGAGCTTTTTCGAATCCGACTATGCAAACAGGCAGGACATTCACGGAGTGATCATGTATGGCAGTGGTGATCGAGCTTTTGCAGCAGGTGCGGATATCAAGGAATTTGTGGGCATGGCACAAGCTGGAAAAGGGCAGGAGTTTGCCGAATCAGGCCAGCAAATTTTCTTTTCCATTGAGCACTTTCATCGCCCGGTTGTTGCTGTGGTCAGCGGATTTGCACTCGGTGGAGGTTGTGAACTATGTATGGCCTGCCACATGCGTATAGCCACAGAGAGCGCACGCTTCGGGCAGCCAGAAGTAAATCTGGGTATCATACCTGGCTTTGGCGGCACACAAAGACTGAGCCAGTTGGTCGGTAAAGGCAAGTCACTGGAACTAATCCTGACGGGCAATATGATAGATGCTCAAGAGGCGCATAGAATCGGATTGGTCAATCATGTATTGGCCGACCGCGACGCTGCGCTGGCAAAGGCCGATGAGTTATTGCAAACCATAGGAACAAAAGGACCAATAGCGATAGAGCAATCGATCGTAACGATCAATGCTCATTACAGCGATCCGGGCAGCGGGTTTCAGGTCGAAGCCGACAGTTTCGGTAAGACGACCAGAAGCGAAGACTTCATAGAGGGCGCTTCTGCCTTTGTAGAAAAGCGCAAGGCCAACTTTGTGGGCAAGTAATAGTCATCGAATCACGATCAAACCGGCCCCTAAATGCCGAACTACGATAACGATATATTTTTAAGAGCTGCCCTAGGCGAGCAGACTGAGCGCCCCCCTGTATGGCTAATGCGCCAAGCTGGTCGAATCCTACCGCAGTATCGTGCACTACGCGCCAAGCTGAGTGGATTCAAAGAGTTGGTTTCTACGCCCCAACTCGCAGCTGAAGTAACCATACAGCCTGTTGACGAACTCGGCGTAGATGCCGCTATCATTTTTAGTGATATTCTGGTTATCCCGGAAGCTCTTGGCCTAGACTATGAAATGGTAGAAAAGAAGGGTCCACGATTTCCCGAAGTGATTAGCTCACAAACAGATATAGATCGACTGAGACCAGCAGAAGACGCACCCGGGCATCTTACCTATGTGTACGAAGCCCTCGCAGCTACCAAAGCAGGTCTGAACAACCGCATACCACTGATCGGTTTTGCCGGCGCGCCCTGGACCATTTTTGCCTATATGGTTGAAGGAGGAGGAAGCAAGACCTTTAGTCGCGCGAGAGCTATGCTCTATAAAGAACCTGCTCTTGCCCACCAACTGTTGGAGAGGATCAGCCAGGCCACTATTGGTTATCTGAAGGAAAAAGTGAAGCACGGAGCAGACCTCATCCAATTGTTTGACAGTTGGGCAGGCCTGTTGTCACCTGACCTATATAGCAGCTTTGCGCTTCCTTATCTGAAGGAGATCACGCATGCGCTGGAGGGAGTACCCGTTACTCTATTTGCCAAAGGTGCAGGCTTTGCCCTCTATGAATTGGTGGAAGTAGCACCGGCAGTTATTGGTCTCGATTGGACGGACCGACCTGCGGAAGTCCGAAAAAAATATCCTAAACAAGTGCTGCAAGGCAACCTGGATCCCGCACAACTTTATGGCACGCCAGTCGAAATCGAGCGAGCTACGCGAAAGATGTTGGCTCAATTTGGTCCTCATCATATTGCTAACCTCGGTCATGGCGTTTATCCTGATACTCCTCTCGATGGCGTTAAGGCCTTCGTGAGGACGGTGCAGGACTATAGCTATAGTGCCCGCCAATAAGGCCACAACCGATTTAACAACCGCTTATGCTACCCATCCCGATTGACAGAGACCTCGTTTTCTTTGATATAGAAAGTACGGGCCTCAATGTGGTTACAGACCGTATCATGCAGATTGCTTTGGTTAAACTGAAGGCAGATGGATCTGAACCGGAAGAGCTGGAAATGCTCATTAACCCAGGTATACCCATTAAAGCCGAAGCATTAGCCGTTCATGGGATTACCTCCAAGATGGTGGCGCGCAAGCCGCTGTTTCGCCAGGTGGCCGATGAGCTGCTCAAATTCATTGGCGATGCTGATTTGGCTGGTTACAACTCCAATCGCTTCGATGTGCCCATTCTTCAGGAAGAATTCCACAGAGCAGGGATCAATTTTGATCTGAGCAAGCGGCGCCTGATCGATGCTCAGCGCATTTTTTATCGCATGGAACCGAGGACGCTTCGCGCAGCCCTGAAATACTATACCGGCCAGGATATGGTCAATGCGCATGATGCCCTGGCAGATGTGCGTGCAACGGTGGCGGTCTTCAAAGGACAGCTCGAGCATTATGCCGAGACGGATTATGTGGACGAAGATGGCAATCGAACTCATCGACCACTGGGACAGACTATGGATGAGGTGGCAGCCTTCTGCGAGAATGATCGTTTTTTAGACGCAACGCATCGCATCAAGCGCGATCAAGATGGGCAGGCCGTCTTTGCTTTTGGCAAGTACAACGGCCACCCTGTAGGTAAAACTTGCGCAGAAGATCCCAACTATATGGACTGGATGCTCAAAAAGGATTTTACCGTGCAGGTAAAAGAACTGGTAAGAAAGCTGACTAAGGAATACAAAGACTCGAATACGTGATCAGGTACTCGCTCTTCATACTGCTTCTTATCAGTGCTGTGGCTTGCTACGAGCCTACGGAGGGGTGCCTGGACCGAGACGCCAATAACTTTGACGTGGCAGCAGATTTTCCATGCGCCAATGAAGACTGCTGCATCTATCCGGAATTAGCCATTAGGGCAGCTGCCAACTGGGGTGGGTAAGAGATGAGATTCGATACCACTTATGAAGACGGAGCCGGTAATATGTTTCAACTGACCAGACTTCGTCTGTATCTGAGCGAAATTGAGCTGCCGATTAGTACCAGCGATACGCTCACGCCGGTAGATTCTATCGATGTTCGCGTCTTTGTAGCTGTCGGAGATACCATAGATCAGACACTCAATAGTAACTTGGTTTTAGTCGACCAAACGAGTAGTAGCGGTAGCCAGCTTTCCGTAGGTGAATTCAGGCAATCCTTTGAGTCAACGAATCTGGCTTTCAGACTGGGGATGCGAGACCCATATCGATCCGTTATTCCCGAGAGTCTGTCAAGTGGTCATCCGCTGGCCAGACAAGAGGGGCTGCTCAATTTTAGCGATGGCAATGGATATGTATTGGCTAAGCTGGAATATCAGTTGCCCAATGTCTTTCCGGACAGTACCCAGGTTTTTTCATTATACGGAGACGTAGAACAAAATTTAGCCCTACCAGCCTATGGCCCCTTTAGTCTGGGTGCAGATCTGACGGTAGATCTATCGCTCGACCATCAGCTTTTATTTGAAAGTGTTGATTTGAGGAGCGATAGTGCAGACCTGGCCGATGACCTTTTATTGGTACTTCCGCAGGTGGTAAGCATTAGCTCGGTTACGGAAGATTAATGTAGCTAATTAGAAATCGGTCGCCCTTCGGACCAATCCTTTTTGCTGAACCTTCGTTATTTTGTAAGCCCGACTAATCAGCAATGAATAAAAGCTGATCTAGCACTTCCTCAAAAAACCAATATCCAGCATGCCACGTATTCTAACTTTTCTCCTTTTCCTTTCTTTTAGCGTCTTATTCTGGGGCTGTCCGAGCGATGATGACTCGAGCACCAATGATAATGGTGCAGATGTAGAGATTAACTTCAGAGCCCAATTTGACGGCCAGGATCTTCAGCTTTTCTCAGAGCGCTACGATTATGCAGCTAATGATACTCGTTTGCTGCTCACTTTATTCCAATTCTATGTGTCCGATCTGCAGCTGGTCCCAACCGATGGTGGCGAGGCCATCACTCTGACGGAAATTGAACTCGTGCGCTGGAACGAAAGCTCTGATCCTTCTACTCTTAGTTTCAACTACACAGATATACCTGAAGGTTCTTACACCATTCGTTTTGGTTTGGGTGTGAAGCCAGAGTTGAAGGATCAGAGCTTTCGTTCCAGCGCACGAGTTCAATTTCCGTCAGAGTGATGGCCTCGCCACCAT
>JBCBVN010000264.1:0-6271 GCA_039817625.1 Bacteroidota bacterium | reverse complement strand
TAAATAAACTGACTCCACGGACGGCCTGCGGCTGGTTTGGTCCGTACTGAAAACTGACTTCATTAAACGCGATGCCCGAATCCAATCGGTTTAGCGCCATCGCATCATCGGCCTCCGGTAGATGCTGATCGATGTCCAGCAGCTGAGCTACCCGCTCCAGCGCACCCAAACCTCGCTGTATGTTGTAGTAGGCCTTGCTGAAGTTCTTCGACGGATCGATCACATTATAGAAGGCAAAAATGAAGGCGATAAAAGTCTCGGCCTCCAATGCCCCACTGAATACCTGGCGAGAGCCATACCAGAGCAATAAGGCTACCGTAGCAATACCCAAAAACTCGGTCAGCGGCGAGGAAAGATCCCTGCGCCAGAGTAGGCGCGTCAGGCGATAGCGATGATCGTCATTGATGGCTCCGAAGCGATCTCCCTGATAGCCCTCGGCACCAAAAGCTTTGATGATGCGCAAGCCTCCGAGGGTTTCTTCCGTATGACTTACAATGTCTCCGAGCCTCTCCTGAACCCCCGCACTGGCCCGCTTTAGCCGCCTGCCAATGCCCCCGATGACTACGCCGGTAAAAATCAGCAGCAAAAAGACGAAGCCCGTCAGAGCCGGACTCACATAAATCATGATGCTCAACGCACCAATGATAATCAGCGGCTCCCGAAACACGGCCTCCAGCACATTGAGTATACTCGCTTCCACCTCTTGTGTGTCGCTCGTTATGCGCGCCATCAGGTCGCCTTTGCGCTCTTCGCTAAAGTAGCCCAGGGGCAAGCTGAGCAATTGAGCATAAAGCTCCGTACGCAAGTCTCTGATGATGCCGTTTCTGGCCGGCGCCATAAAGAACAGCGCCAAATAACGGAATAGGTTTTTAAGCAAAAAGGCAGCTAATATGGCCACACACACATACCCCAGCGTGGTCTCCTTGCCATAGGTGATCAGGTACTGACTAAAGGTATAGTTGAGCCACAGCTGCACATCTGAAACACTGCTGATGGACTCTGGTCCTGTTGTCACCAGCTCTGCCTGGTCGAAAAGAATCTGAAAAAACGGAATCAATAGCGGAATACTGACAACCGTAAATACGGCTGTCAATACATTGCTGAATATAGCAGCAACGACCCAGGGACGATAGCGCCCCAGATAGCTTAAGAGTCGTCTAAAATTGCTCATGCTTACATGGCTTCCAGGCGCTCGCCCACGGCTTTGGCCAAACGCTCGATAACCCCTTCTTCAAAAGGACTTTCCAGGCCGGCCAGTTCTACCAGCTCCAGGAAGCTACCCGAGCCGCCCGCCTTGCAGAGCTTGAGGTAACTAGACCAGGCTTTGTGATGATCTGCTTCATTGAGCAGCCAGAACTGGAAAGCACAAATTTGTGCCAGGCAGTAATCGATGTAATAGAAAGGTGCAGCAAATACGTGGTTTTGCCTTTGCCAGTATCCGCCGCTATTCAAGTAGTCATTGTCTTCGTAACTACGCTGCGGCAAATAGACTTTCTCCAGTTCGCTCCAGACCGCCCTTCTGGCAGGTCCGTCCAACTCGGGCTCGGCATAGATCCGATGCTGAAACTCGTCAATGGCCACACCATATGGGAGGAAGCGAACGGCTCCACTCAAATGGGAATAGAAATATCGGTCGGTATCAGAGCCGAAGAAGTTCCTCATCCAGGGATAGGTAAAAAACTCCATGGACATCGAATGAATCTCGCAGGCTTCGTAGGTCGGCCAGTTGTATTCGTTGGGTCTTTGGTGACGAGAGGTGTATACCTGAAAAGCGTGACCAAACTCGTGGGTCAGCACATCGATATCTCCGCTGGTCCCGTTGAAATTGCTGAAGATGTAGGGCAAGCCATAATCGGGCAAAAAGGTACAGTACCCGCCTGTTGCTTTACCTTCCTTAGCGACCAGATCCATGAGCTTGCGTTCTTGCAAGATGCGGAAGAAATCTCCAGTTTCCGGCGCCAGCTCGTCATACATATCGCGAGCCCGATCAATGATCCATTCCGGGGCTCCCTGTGGTTTGGGGTTTCCTTCAGGAAAGCGGAAGGCCTCATCGTAGTATTGCAAGCGATCTACACCAAGGCGCTGACGCTGACGCTCGTACATCTCTTTGGCCAATGGAACAAAATGATCTCTGATGCCCTTCCGAAAAATCGCTACCCGGTCTGGATCGTAGTCCGTCCGTAGCATTCTGGCATATCCCAGACCGATAAAGTTGTCATAACCGAGCTTTTGTGCAGCTTCGGTTCGCGTCTTGACTAGGTTGCCGAATATTTCATCGATTTTATCAACGCGCTCCGCATACCAGCCCCATTTTGCCTCTGCTGCGCGCTTGCGCACCTGGCGATCTGCATCGAGCTCCTTGGTCAGTATGTTGCTGAGGTTATAGGTCTCTCCGTCAAATTCAATCGCGGCAGAAGCCGTCATTTTAGTGAAAGAGCTGCTGAATTTATTCTCTTGCTGTAGCAAGGGTAATATCTCGGGCTTGAAGGTCTTAATGCTCAGCTCCGCAACTCTGAACAGCTGTGCGCCAAAACGCTCCTCCAACTGCTCGCGAAAAGGGCTGTCTACCAGCGCGCTATAATAACCACTTCGCCAGGCTTCTGTCCTGGGGCTATTTTCGTCGAACCAATCGTGCTCAGCCCGATAGAATTCATCTTTAGTATTGATGGTATACCTGATGTGGCAAATGTTGTAAGCCGTCATCAATTCGGCTCTGATACCATCCATACTTTCTACATAAGTTGCTGCTTCATCTACACTTTTGGCCTGGCGAAATTCTTGCAGGCTCGCATCGAAATCAGCACCCATACGATCAAGGTCAGGCCGCTCGTAAAGAAAATCAGGAAATGGGGTCGAATTTTGCTTAGTCATACACGGAACGGGTAACGCCTTAGATGTTCACCCACAAAGATAATCCTAATATGACTAAGTATTCTTAGAGTTTAAGTCAAGTTTGATAAATCTAAAAAAAGACTTATTCGTACCTCAAACTTTCGATGGGGTCCAGTTGGGCCGCCCGCATCGCTGGGTACAAACCAGATAACAGGCCAACGGCCGTGCAAACAACCAGAGCCAATGATATCCAAAGCCAAGGAAATAGGAAGCTTCCGCCAATAATCCAGGTGACCACGTTGCCCGCCAAAACCCCTAAAATGATACCCAAAACACCACCGATCTGGCAGATAACTACAGCTTCGATCAGGAACTGCTGCAGTACATTCTGACGAGTAGCTCCCAACGCCTTTCTGACGCCAATTTCACGGGTGCGCTCTGTTACTGACACCAGCATGATGTTCATCAGTCCAATGGCTGCCCCTAAAAGGGTCATTAATGCTATGACCAAAGCACCTAGTCTGAGGGTAGCTGTGTTGTCTTTGATGATGCCAATAAGGCTATCACTTTTCTCCAATTCGAAGTCATTTTCATCGCCTGCGCCCAATCTTCGCACACTTCTCAGAAGCACAGTAGCCTCAGCTATAGCTGCGTCGATCCTGGTCGCATCTTGCACAGCAATCAGTATGTTATAGTTCTGATTTTCGCCTCCGTAAAACCTCTTGGCAAATTGCAGGGGCATCAACACCCGATTATCCTGATTGTCGTTCATCGAACTCCCCCTCGTTGCAGTCACACCTACTACCCGCACTCTGGTCAGGCCGAGGTTGATGACCTTATCGAGGGCAAATTCGGGTTTACCATTGAAGAGCACATTGACCAATTCCGATCCGATGATCGCTACCGGAGCGCCTTCCGTGACTTCCAGCTGATTAAAGTTTCGGCCAATTTCAAGCTCATAGCCTTTTGCCGTGAGATACTCGGTGGTCATCCCGACGAAGATGGTATTGGGGTTGGTCTCCCGATCTGCGTATTTGACCGTTGCCGTACCCGTACACAATAGGCTCACCGATACATCCGCCGGATAATCATAGCGGTTCTTGAATTCGATTGCTTGTCGATAGGAAAAAGGATCAGACCGCTGCCTTCTTACTCTCCTGCCTTCCCTACTACCTCTCACACCAATGTTGGTTTGCTCGACAGAAAAGGTGTTGGCTCCCAGCCCATTTAAGTTGTCGGATAGTGAGTAGATGGCCGTATCGATCCCGGTGAGTATGCCTACCAGCGCCATGATCCCAAATGAAATGATGACGATGGTCAGGACAGCTCTTAGCCAATTGGCCCTCAAGCTGGAAAAAGCAACTCTGATATTTTCCCTCAGATTCATCGAACGCTAATGTAGGTAATCGCACTTGTCCGGTAGCTGTTAATCGATAAACTGCTGATGAGTATCGATAAAAATCACTTTAGCGCGTAGGGGTGTCGATTTTTGCAACGCATCATACAGGCAAAGCGAATAACCCAATGAAAACTTCCAATTCCTTTTCCCCCCTATCGCAGTTTGCGTTTATCATTATTTTCTTACTCCTACTTTTAAGCAGTGCCATGCTGAGCGCTCAAACTCATGGCAACCACCAAACGATCCTGGGCAGGTCCCAGTTAAATGGTGGTTTCGGCTCACCTCTTCTGGAAATTGGTGTCTCCGACGGAATCACCAACATGGTCGGCGGTGGCGGTGGCCTGGTCTTCCGCAATTTCTTTTTTGGATTATACGGACTGGGATCAACCGATGCGTTGGGCGAACTGCTGGACGAAGGTGAAATCTCTAGATTAGAGATTGCCCATGGCGGACTCTGGTTTGGCATCACACCCCAGAGCTACAATGCCGTACACCCCTACATGAGTATAAAAGCTGGTTGGGGTGCCGTTGAAGTTGACTTCGATGATCCTTCACAAGATTTTGACGACGTAGATCAGGTCTTCGTGCTCACGCCCGAAATTGGTATGGAGCTGAATTTAACCCGATGGATGCGCGTGAGTGGTGGTCTTGGTTATCGCTATCTCAGTGGTATCAATGAAGGTAATCCCGTCAACGAATCGGACCTCAATGGCTTAGTTGCCAATGTCACTTTGCGCTTTGGCTGGTTTGGCAGCAATAACAACTGGAACCACAACCACTACTAAACCAACAAGACCAGCAACAAAAAAGCCGGCCCCGAAGCAAAATGCTCCGGGGCCGGCTTTTTTATACCGTTTGGAAAGCTTACTGCTTATCCGAGAGAGTTCATGTGCTTCATCAAGCTGCTCTTGATGTTAGACGCCTTGTTGGTGTGCCAGAGGTTGCGCTTGGCCAAACGATCGATTTGGCTAACGACTTGTGGGAGGGCTTCTTCAGCCTTAGCGCGATCTTCCATGTCGCGGAATGCGCGAATGGCAGAACGAGCTGATTTCTTGTAATAGCGGTTGTGCAAACGCTTCTTAGCGTCCTGACGAGCTCTTTTCTTTGATGACTTATGATTGGCCATATTGAACTTTATCTTTCACTTTTTCCAAACGGACCGCAAAGGTAGGGTTTTAGCTACAGATGACAAAGACCATCGAAAGTATTTTTTAGACTTCCGCAGGTCGACACCTCCCTTGCCAAGGCCAGTAGCCTACTACTGAGCTAGCAATAGCGTTCATAAACGGATCGGACTAGACCATCCACCTGCGGAAGTCCAACTGAAAGAAGCAGCCGAACGAATCGAGGAAACTCGGCGAATGGCCCGATGATCAGGCCTATTTTGTCTATTGCCGACACAGTAAGGTGCGCCCGTTAAACTACGATGGCCAGATGGATTGTATTGCATAACAAATGATCGATCATGTCACGGCTCAACCTCTTTAATCTTATGCTCCTTCTGGGGCTTCCTATCTTGACCATGTCTACGGCAAAGCCCAAAGAAATGATGTGGACATTGAAGCTGGAGGTTGAAAACATCAAGACGGAGTCGGGCACAATATGGGTGGGTTTGTATCAGTCTTCCAGCGACTTTTTAGATAGAGAACAGGCTGTGCTCAGAGCTTTCAGCGTGAATCAATCGGGAAGTCTCATCGTCGACATTCCCAACCTGACTGATGGAAAGGAGTATGCTATTGCCCTTTTCCACGATCTCAACGACAATGGCGAGCTCGATACCAACTGGATTGGCCTGCCCAGCGAGCCATGGGCATTTAGCGGCGAGCCCCGTACTCGCCTCAGGCTACCCCGCTTCGAAGAAGTTAAATTTCGCTTTGAGGCCAGTCAGAATGAGCAGAAGGTGAAATTGCGCAAATGGTAGCAATGCCATGCTTAGAGATCCTGCCCTCACCTACTAAAAGGATCTTGTAGCACACTCAAAATCAGTCCGATAGTTTTCAAGGTACACACAGTTTCGGCCCACAAGCGATTTACTGCTTC
>JBCBVN010000263.1:0-6272 GCA_039817625.1 Bacteroidota bacterium | reverse complement strand
CTTCAAAGCTTCGCTGAGACGCAAACCGCTACCGTACAGCAAGCTCATAAAAGCCTGATCTTTCAGATTTACCCCAAAGTTAATGAGCCGCTCCACCTCCTCACGAGACAAAACCGAAGGTAACGGACGCTCCTTTCTAGGACGAGGTATATGATCCACATCCCAATCTTGGTGAAGTACATGTGTGAAAAAGCGCTGAAGACTCGTATAATCACCGTTGATCGTCTGCCAGCTCAAGCCCCTTTCATAGCGATGCAAAATATAGCGCCGCGCATCTTCTTGTTTGATCTGAGGTCCGAAATTTTGACGGACTCGCCACTTCATAAATTGACGCAATGCACTCGTATAACTCTTGATCGTAGGCTCGGCATAGTTGCGTAATGTCAACCACTCGCCAAGCTCTTGAACGTATCCATTATCCTTTCTCATAGGCTCCTGTTTTGTAATGAAAACTATTGCCTCTAAAATCGGAGACTAATACCAGAATCCATCGAAAATCGAAAAACCAAGGCTTGAAAATGGAAGGGTTTTGTTCAACAAGCTTGAAGCCGCCATATGGCACATACAACAGCTACCTACACATAGGAAAGGTAGTATCTTTTTGCCAAAGTTGACGTGTTTACTGGAGTTGACGTTTTTACTAGTAACAACGCAATTAAACCCTGTACTGATTCATTTCCAATATTGTCCAACGGACTAATGACCTGCTGTCTTTCCTTTGTTGAAATGTGCGTATAAATTTCCGTCGTAATACTACTGGCATGTCCAAGTAAGTCTTGAATGTGGCGAAGGCTAGTACCTTGTTCCAGTAAGTGCGTAGCGTAGCTATGCCTCAGTGTATGTACTGTGGCAAATGGATTCACTCCACTCTTTTTAACGGCTCGCCGAAGTATATTCTGTACTGACCGTGCTGAATACTGCCCTCCCGTTTGTCCTTCAAACAACCAGTAGTTTGGTCTATACTGTCTGTAGTAATTCCTCAACTCATAGAGCAAACTTCGTGGCATAGTCGTGTATCTGTCTTTCTTTCCCTTACCACCATGGACGAATATTTGCAATCGATCAGAGTGTATATCGGCAACCCGCAGATTGATCAATTCGCTAAGTCGCAGTCCACCACCGTAGATAATCTTCAAAATGCATCTGTGTTTGAGATTATCCACCGCTTCAAATAATCTGACAACCTCCTCTTGACTTAAAACGCTAGGCAATTTCTTTGCTTTCTTCGGCCTCAGATCAATAAACGCCTTCTCTCTTCCTTCTACTTTTTCCAACCAAAACTTGATAGCATTCAGCAATTGGTTCTGAGTGGCCTCTGAATATTGCCGCTCTTTGACTTGACAGACAATGTAGGAGCGAAGTACATTATTATCGATTTCTTCCAGTACCAAATGATTGTGCGCATGTAGAAATAGTTTTAGGTGGCTCAAATAACTTTTAACCGTCCGCCAGCTATACCTCAGAACGCGCAGCTGCTCTTCGGTTCTATGAATAGCCTCTTGCCAGTGCGGAAGCAGCCATGAATTATCTAAATGCTTCTGTACCTGATCCAAACCAACGGCCTGCTGATGGGGCTCAGCATTATCCCCTGACCAGCTCAGGCACTTATGACCAAAAACACCTTCGAATTGAGCAACAAGCGCTTTCCGGTTTCCACGGTGCACCAGCTTTAGCAAAGTCCAGCTCTTATCCGGTTTGTGAAACCCCAGCCCTTTCCAAGACCGAATCTGTTCGTAAAAACCATCTATATACCCTACCGGCTTGAATAGATAGACTTCTTTTCCATTAATTGTAGTCTCCCTAATTTTAATAGTAGTCACGGCGTCCATTTTCCGCCAAACATATACCTGCACCTTCCAGCTAATCGTATTTTAAACGTATATATCCGTTTTTAAACGGAAGCAAACGTTTGCAAATGGAAATATTCACACACGGCTTCGCGGTTAGAGTGTCGCAGTCCTGTACAAGCATAACACCCCCCAATGCTCCGACTACAGCCAATCATCGACATAAACCACTCCCCGACTATAGCCTTGCACGCGTACGAATAAATACGTGCCGAAACACGCTTTAAATATATCCGTTTCCCGCTCACCCACCGAAGAAATACCTATAAAAGGGTACAGTATAGAGCACAGCTCAACCACTAGCCAAATCCGCGAAATCTGTGCCATCCGCGAAATCCGCATACCCATTTCGTCACGTAATCGCGCCAGCGATTAAGGAGTAAGTACAAGAAATTTTGGGCCCGTGGCCAAAAAGCCAAACCAGATATAACTCGACACGGATGACGCGGATTGAAAGGATCAACGCAGATATATATACCACGTAATTGAGCAAAGCTCAACCACCAACCAAATCCGCGTACCCATTTATGCCTTAAGCGCGCTAGCGATTAAGTGCCGAGCCCAAATAGTTTTTTGGCCAAAGGCACACTAAACCAGATATGACTCAACGCCGATGACGCGGATTGAACGGATCAACGCGGATCCATATACCACCCAATCGAGTCCAGCTTACCCACCAGTCGAATTCACGCCTCCAAAAACAACCGCAACTCATTCAACGCACGTAGTGCCGTATACTCAATATTCCGTTTGCGGTCTTTTCCCGCTTTTAACAGGCGGGTTTTGGTCGTCTGCCCATCGCTAACAGCCAGCCAGATTGTACCCACGGGTTTGTCGGGCGTGCCGCCACCGGGACCAGCCACGCCGCTGGTGGCGATGCTGTATTGGGCACCGGTCGTACGGATTACACCCTCGGCCATGGCTTTGACCACGGGCTCGCTGACGGCACCGTGCTGCTCAATCAGGGCAGGATCTACACCCAGTAGATTGATCTTGAGCTCGTTGGCGTAAGAGACGACCCCTCCAGCAAAGTAGGCGCTGCTGCCCGGCCGACTGGTGATGATGTTGGCTATGCGGCCACCGGTGCAGCTTTCGGCGGTAGTGAGCATGGCGCCTCGGGTATGGAGGAGGTCACCCACAACTTCGGATAAGGTCTGGTTGCCGTAGCCAAAGACCAGTCGGCCCAGTAGATCGACGGCGCGGTCGCGGTATTGGTCTAGTTCATGGTCGAGTTGCTGGCGATCGGGGCCGCTGGCGGTGAGCCTTAATCGGACCGTACCGAGGTGAGGCAGGTAGGCCAGCTTGATGTGGGCGGGAAGGCCGTCTTCGAATTCGGATAGTCGCTCGGCGATCCAGCTTTCGCCTTCGCCGGCGGTCAGTATGGTGCGGAAGACCAAGTGATCCTGATCGTCCTGGCGGAGGCTTTCCAGTCTGGGGATGATCTGCTCGCGGATGAGCGCCCGCACCTCGTAGGGAACCCCCGGCAGACTGACAACCGCTTGCCCTTTTTCGTTTTCGAGCCACATGCCGGGGGCCGTGCCTCGGCTGTTTTCCAGTATATCGGCTTTGCTCGGCAGGTAGCACTGCTCGCGATGAGCGGGCTTGGCTTCGCGGCCAAATTTTTTGAAGAAGCGCTGCATGCGCTCCCAGGTAGGCTCGTGCAGTGCCAGCTCGTCATTGAAGTATTCGGCCAGGACGGATATGGTCACGTCGTCTTTGGTGGGGCCGAGACCGCCGGTGCAGATCACCAGATCAGCTTGGCTGAGGCCGCGTGCTACTCCGGCCAGGATGCCTTCGCGGGTATCGGCCACGGCCATTTTTTCGACTACCGTGTGGCCGATCGCCGTAAGCTGCTCGCCTATCCAGGCTGAATTGGTGTCGACCACCTGCCCGATCAGCAGCTCATCGCCTATAGAAAGAAGGAAAACCGTCATACAAATACAATGCTTTTGGGGTCGTAAGTGCGCAGGCGGCCGTCGGGGCCATCGAGCAGGAGCCTGCCCTCGGCATCGGTGCCGCGCAAAATGCCCACGAAGGTACGCGCCTGACCCTGCTCGCGATAAGTCGCCAACTCACCTCGACGGTAAAGCAGCGATTGGTAGTCTTGGTTCAAGGCCTGGGCCAGATCATCCTGACTACGGACATACTCCGTTTGCAGAGCCTGGATCAGGGTGGATTGTACTTCGTCTATATCTATGGTCTGACCGGTCAGCATAGCGAGTGAGCAGGCCGGACGGTTGAGCCCTGGTGGGAAATCGAGCTGATTGACGTTGAGCCCGATCCCGATCACGGCCCAGGCTAGCCGCTGCCCTTGCAGGCCCGTCTGAATCAATATGCCTGCAATCTTGCGGTCGTCAACCAGGATATCGTTAGGCCACTTGATCGAAATTTTGCCTGTTTTATTGGAATAGTCCGTGCCTTTCCCGCTGGGAGAGACTAGGCGAGGGTGAGAAAAATATTCCCTCAACAGCACTTCACACACCCGCACGGTAGCCAAAGCGGCCACCTGCGAAAGTCTGAAACCAAGATCCGCAGACAGGTGAGCGGGCTGCAAATAGATGCTGCCCGTCCAGTTGGTGCCGGCCTGGGTGTGCCACGGGGTGCCGCCTTGTCCGCGACCTTGCGTTTGGTGGTGGGCCGAGAGCACGAATCCCTCTGGCAAGGCTGCGCCCGACTGCAAGCGCCTGACCAATTCGGTATTGGTCGAATCGACGGCGATCATGCGTTCGGAAACTAAACCGATCTCGATTTTGTTAAAGGAGTCCATCAAAAGTCCTTACATTCACATTGTTTAAGGCCGACATGTACCCTTTTGAATTCACCAAATACACAGTTTGACTAGTTCTGCATCTATCCGCTCCGCTGAATCAGCTACTGAAACGACCCTGGAGCAAATCATCGACAGCATACAGGAAGCCAAAGGTAAAAACATCGCCAAACTGGATTTGCGCCAGCTAGATGACGCGCCTACTGATTTCTTCGTGATTTGCGAAGGTAGCTCGACCACACAGATCAAAGCTATAGCAGACCGTATAGAGCGCGACCTGAAGACCAATCTATCGGAGCGCCCAGCTCATGTAGAGGGGTCTCGAAATGCGCAGTGGATATGTCTCGATTACTTCAATACAATCGTGCATGTCTTTCACCCTGAGCTTCGCGCATTTTACGATTTAGAAGACCTGTGGAGTGATGCAGAGGTCACTCAGTACGAAACTTTGTAAGCTAAGCATCATTTTCTCGCTGATCTGGGCCAACGAATTCCGGCCCAATGCGTTATCGCTATTGACATGAACGATAATTCGAACAATAAACCGGAGAACAGTGGCGGCGGCGGCCAGCCCAGATTTCAGTCATACTGGCTGTATGCGGCTATGTCGTTGCTCATTCTGGTGCTGGTATTGGGCAGCCTGGGAAGTGGCTCGTCTAAGGAGACAAGCTATGCGCAGTTGTCTGAAATGCTGAAGGCCAGCGACATCGAAGAGATCAAGGTCGTCAACAGAGAACGAGCTGAGATCTTTTTGAAGGAAGAAAGTCGCGCCAAGTACGATGTAGACAACGGCGGTGGCTTTGGCGGCCCTCGCTACGACTTCAGCCTGGAAGTTGCTCCAGAGCAGTTCTACGATTTCGTGCGCAACGCGCAGGCCGATCTGCCCGAAGCCGAACAAATCACCCCGCGACCCGAAAATAGGCCAGATTACATGGCCAGCATTTTGTCCTGGATCCTACCGCTACTGATCATTGTAGCCATCTGGATCTTCATCATGCGCCGGATAGGTGGCGGCGGCGGCGGTCCCGGTGGTCAGATATTCAATATCGGCAAGTCTAAAGCGACCCTCTTCGACCAAAACAGCAAGGTCAACATCACTTTCGCTGATGTAGCCGGCCTCGACGAAGCCAAGGAAGAGGTCATGGAAGTGGTCGACTTCCTGAAAAATCCTAAAAAATACACCGCCCTGGGTGGCAAGATCCCCAAGGGTGTACTACTGGTCGGCCCTCCGGGTACCGGCAAAACCCTACTGGCTAAGGCCGTAGCTGGTGAGGCCGGTGTGCCTTTCTTTACGATGTCGGGTTCTGATTTCGTGGAGATGTTTGTGGGGGTAGGGGCAAGCCGGGTGCGTGACCTCTTCAAGCAAGCGCGTGAAAAGGCGCCCTGTATCATATTCATCGACGAGATCGACGCTATCGGTCGTGCTCGTGGTCGTGCCAACATGCAAGGCGGCAACGACGAAAGAGAAAATACCCTCAACCAGCTGCTGGTTGAGATGGATGGTTTCAGCACCGACAAGGGTGTTATCCTGATGGCGGCGACCAACCGCCCCGACGTACTCGACTCAGCCCTGCTGCGCCCGGGTCGTTTTGATCGCCAGATCGGCATCGACCGCCCTGACCTGAATGGTCGCGAGGCCATCTTTAAGGTGCACTTGC
>JBCBVN010000262.1:0-6286 GCA_039817625.1 Bacteroidota bacterium | reverse complement strand
AACAGTTTAATCTCCCAGTTTTTTGGGACACACAGGCTTCGGAATCTGGACATCAACCAGGCAGCTGTTGAAGGTCTGGGCGATGCAGATTTCGTCAGATTGGAAAACCTCACGGTCTCGCCAGAGTACCAAATCGGCGATGCCTTACACAGCACCGACAAGGATATAGTCGTCTTCCCATTGGTCGCTCCCGATCAGATGAAAAGCGACAATCAAGACGAGCAGGTCGTGGTTCATTTTATGGGCTGGTCCAATGTGTTCGACAACAATTGCCATGATCGCCAGGATTGCTACGAACTCAGCGCATCTTTTGCCCAGGGTCTGGTAAGACCACCCAATCCACGCAAGACGCCGACTGATTCGAGTTGGGCAGAAATGGGCTATGATTTGGCAGAAGACGTCCGCTACCTGCAAATCAATCGAGAGCCTATGGCCTGGTACTGGAACTTGTTGCTGTTTTTGGGTGGAATTGGACTTCCGCTGGCCACTGAAGCTCGTGCATATAAGAAAAAGCAGTCCTCCTAATGCGAATGATCAATCTACAGACCTTATCCTTATCTCTACTCTGCCTGATCCTCGTTTCTTGTCAGGCTGAGCCAAAAGACAGTAATCAGACCCAGGAGAGGAAGCCCATAAGCGAAGCCATGCTCGGCACCTGGGAGCTCATCGAACTCGAGGTCAGTCAGGTCAGTATCGACGGACTAGACAGCAACCACTATCGTCTGATCCAAGAGGCAGACTGGATTCGATTGTATGGTGTCAGCCCCGGACGTACCACATTTTCAGCCGATGGTAAATTCATTCGCCGCAATAAACTAGTCGGCTCAGAAGAACCTACCCTGACTCACGGTCTGTGGGAAATTTTAGGAACGGGAGATAGCATTCGTGTGATCGAACCTAATATCCTTCAGGTTTTTCAAGCCAGCCTCAATGAAACTCAGGATCAATTTGAGTGGGCGGGTATGGTCGATTACGATGGCGATCAGGCTAAAGACGATAGCTATAGAGCAAAATACCGGCTGGTAGGTCGGACCGTTGAAGCGGAAGAGTGATACGCTCCAATTCTATTTTTGCTTTAGGGAAGCATTCAATTCTTTAAAGTCGAGTTTTCCGTTCGTGCTTTTCAAATACTCCACTACGCCCAGTGCTTTGGTCAAGCGGGTGTCACTCGTCTTGGGCTTACCGATCAGGTAGAGTAGGGAGCGTTGTTTACCTAAAGTCAATGTATGGAAGACCCGGTCTGCTTCTGGATCCTGCTCCAGCAAGACAGCCATTTCTTCTGGTAGCGGCATGCCGTATTTGCTGTTGTCTGGAGATAGCTCGAAGTCTACCTCATCACCAAAGTCAATTCCTACTTCTTTCCTGATTTCTTTAGAAATATTGATGAAGTAATGGCCATTTCCATCGTGCATAAGTGCTGCATGCTTGACCACATCTGCATCAGGAAACCGACAAAGGACACGCCTATCGGTAGTATGCTCTAGTAGTTCAACAACATCTTGGGCATTTACTGTGAGTCCCGAATACCCAAGAGTTTCATACAAATCGACTATTCGACCTCGAAGTCGGACAAGCATAGATAGAAGTTTTACACCCGGTTAATTTATAAGGATTAATTTGCTCGGAGAAACAAAAGCCAATAAACATGCCAAGACTTTTACCCTTTGTTATATCATCTGCCCTGTTCCTTTTCTTGCTTACGCCATCCTTGAGTGGACAGCTGGTCATCAGTGCTGTATTTGATGGTCCTTTACCTGGCGGTCAGCCCAAAGGCATTGAACTCTATGCATTTGAAAATATTCCCGACCTCAGCATCTTTGCCGTAGGGGGAGCCAATAATGGCGATGGAACCGATGGTATCGAATTTGAATTCCCGGCAGTTGCTGTGAGTGCGGGTACATACCTCTACCTCGCCGATGAAACTTTGGGATTCACAAATTTCTTTGGATTCGCTCCTGACTATGAAGATAACCTTGCTCCCTTTGCCATGGCTATAAATGGAAATGATGCCATAGAACTATTTAGAAATGGCGTTCTCTATGATCTATTTGGAGAATTGACGTATCCGGTAGTAGCCTGCCCAATACCGTGGGGATACCAGGATGGTTGGGCAGCCAGAAATATGGATGTTGGCCCAACTACATCTTTCGACCCTGCCGATTGGACCTACAGCGGATGCGATGCCCTGGACGGCGAATCCGATAATGCATCTGCTGTCACTCCAGTTCCTCTAGGAGAGTTTACCCTGCCGGTCTCTTTGACGGCTTTTCGCGCTTATTCAAACAGTGCTGGCGAAGTGGAAGTGCGATGGACAACCAGTGAGGAAATAGACAATGATTATTTCGCCATCGAACGATCGGGAGATGGACGTCTATTTTATGAAATAGGCAGAGTGTCTGGTATTGGACAACCTAATGGTGGAGATTATCAATTTATGGATGATCAGCCATTGTCTGGGGTGAGTTATTACCGCTTGAGACAAGTTGATTTTGACGGAGCCACCAGTTATTTCGGTCCCAGATCAGTAAATATGGATAAAGAAGATCCATCGCAAATTGATGTATTCCCTAATCCTACGAGTGAATGGCTGACCATTAGTCCGCTGTCTGATCAGATCCAGAGTCTAAGGCTGGTCGATCAGCAAGGGCGGACAGTCAAGCAATGGAATCTGCAAGAGTTTCTGGGGACTAATCAATTCTATGTTTCTGATCTGAGTCCTGGGATGTACGTATTACAAGCAATTGGTAGTCGTGAACTCTCCTGGTACAAGACCCTGGTAATTAATTAAAATATAGATAACCAGACCGCCCTTGGTTACTGAATCTTTGTAATCGAATCAGTGCATTCGGTCTCCACGTACCTCCATGTTGGCGAGTAACTCAGCTTCGTATTCCAGATATTCTTGCCAGCGTTGGTCGACTACTTCTTTGTCGAAGTACTTCTTTGCAAGTTTTAGAAACAAGACATAGTGCCCGGCTTCTGCTATCATGAATTTGTGATAGAACTTACGCAGCTGCTCATCATTGATGTACAGGCTGAGCAACCGGAAGCGCTCGCAGGAACGGGCTTCAATCAGTCCACAAATCAGGAGGCGTTCGAGTAGATTTTGATCTCGTCCACCTCCTTTTTTTTGAAACTTCAACAGGCCATTTACATACTCATCTTTCCGCTGGCGACCCAGCGGAAGATTGCGCTTGTCTAGCTCGGCGAGAACAGCTCTGAAATGCCCCCACTCTTCGGTTACGATTGGCGCCAGATCTCTGACCATATCTATCCGCTCGGGGTAGGCCTGGATGAGAGAAATGATGCTGGTAGCGGCCTTCTGCTCGCAATAAGCGTGATCGGTCAAAATATCGCCCAGATCCATTTCCGCCAGATTGACCCATCTGGGGTCTGTTGGCAGCTTGAGATTGAGCATCTGTACAGGTGCAGGAGTTTCCATATTGGTGTAAAGATAAAAGCCGCTGGTGCATCGCACCAACGGCTTTTATCAATTGAGTCAATTCTCTTTATTTACATGACACTTTTTACCACAGCGGTAAATACGTCTGGATGGTTCATGGCCAGGTCAGCGAGGACTTTACGGTTTAAACCGACTTCCTTCTGATTGAGTGCGTGCATCAAACGTGAATAAGTAGTGCCATTCTCGCGGGCAGCAGCATTGATACGAGCGATCCAAAGACGGCGGAAAGCGCGCTTTTTATTACGTCGGTCGCGGTAGGCATACTGCCAACCTTTCTCGACGGCATTTTTTGCAACTGTGTATACATTTTTCCGGGCTCCGAAGTAACCCTTGGCCGCTTTGAGATAGCGCTTGCGGCGGGCGCGACTAGCAACGTGATTGACTGAACGTGGCATAATTGTTGTTTTAGTACAGTGCGGAGACTTAGCTGGAAGTACTTTATACCCGCACTCTCGTTAAAAAATGGTTGGCGCTTACTTACAGAGTAAACGCTTGATGCGCTTCTCGTCTGCATCGCTCACGAGAGCAGCATCGCGCAGGCGCAACTTAGCTTTTTTGCTCTTGTTGCGCATCATGTGTGACGTATAGGCCTGAAAACGCTTGACCTTACCTTTACCGGTGATCTTGAAACGCTTTTTAGCACTAGAATGTGTCTTCATCTTGGGCATAGCTCCAAAAATTTTGGGCCGCAAAGGTAAGTAATGTTTTTGGCTCTTACAGGCTCAAAAGAAGTTTTTTCTAAAAACTCAACCTATGACTCCTTAAGTCGTTTAGACAAAGCCACACAGGTCCTTAAACTAGGTTGATCCTACAGTTTTATCAAATTAGGGAGGGACTTTGGTTTGACTAGGGCGGGCCTCAACCCTTTGACTTGTCAGGGTTCTGTCAGCTTAGGCTGACAGACAAGGGGATTACTGAACCAGACCAGCCACCTTAATCATGTCTTTTCGGGGAATCAAACCTTCCCAAGGGCCAGTGTGGACTTTTTATTTCTTCCCGTTGAAAGAGCGTGTATATTTACGTTCATGACCTTGCTGCGACTCCGCATTAGCCTCGGGATTTTTCTGTTTTTTTCATTGCTGTATTTTGGCCGCCTGGATATTAATATCCTGCAAGGAGGTGATACCCAGGGATACTATCTATACTTGCCCGCTGCCTTTATACATGGCGATTTAGATAGTGTATGGGCGTCCTACAACAAGCGTTTTGATTATGCGATGGCTCCTCCTGACGTAGTAGAGCCAGGCCATATGCTCACAGTAGCCGAGAATGGCAAGCACGTCATCAAGTACACCAGCGGTGTGGCCATATTACAGCTCCCTTTTTTCTGGATTGGTCATGGTATGGCCACTATTCTGCCAGGAGTTGAAGCTGATGGCTACACCTGGCCATATCTGTTTTGTATCAATATTTCGGTCTTGTTTTGGTTCTGGCTAGGTATAGGATGGCTCTGGCACGCGCTGAGGCGCGATTACAGTCCGTTGGTTGCTGGTTCAGTTATTATCCTACTGGCAGTAGGCACCAACCTTTACAACTTTTTAATTTATAGAGGCGTGATGGCTCATGGCTACTTGTTCAGCCTTTATGCAGGACTCATTTGGGCTACGATCAGGTTCTATGATAAGCCTACGTTTAGCCGAGCGGCATGGATTGGCCTGAGTGCCGGATTTATCACAATGATACGTCCAGTGGAGGTTATCTGCCTGTTCATTCCCTTACTATATGGCCTTTCTAGTTGGAAGTGTGTCGGCGAGCGATTCAAGACCTGGAAAACTCATTTTTCTAAATTGGTGCTGGCCATAGCTGTCTTTGCTGCTGTAGGTTTCATACAGTTGCTCTACTGGAAGTACAGTAGTGGAGAGTGGTTTTTCTTCAGTTATGGAGAAGAGAAATTTTATTGGGATAAGTCTAAAATCAACAGAGGAATACTCAGTTATCGCAATGGATGGCTTAGATATTCCCCTCTGATGATATTGTCTTTAGTAGGCATCTTCTACCTATGGTTTAAACATCGAAAATGGTTTTGGCCAGTTATCGTCTTTTTACCTATACATATTTATATTACTTATGCTTGGTGGAACTGGTACTACATCAATGGCTTTGGTTCGAGACCTATGGTTGAAACCTACGCTTTGTTGGCCTTTCCCATGGGTGCTCTTTTTTCTTGGTCTACAAATAAAACATGGGCTAATTACATGCTCATCTCATTTGTGACGGCCTGCGTAGGATTGAATTTATTCCAGCATGAGCAGCACAGGAGGGGAATACTCTTTCCAGAAGAAGAGAACACGGCTCATTATTGGGAAGTCTTTGGCTCATTGGATCATACCGAAGATGCGATCTATGCTTTTTTTGGTGAAATGCGTCGAGTAGACGAGTCCAAGCTGACAAGTGGAGTCAGTCGGTACTATAATGATTTTGAGGAGTTGGAGGGACCTGATTCGAGCAGTGTACAGCCAGAGATTGTGTTTGGGGGGCAGGGAGCGTTAAAGCTAGAGCCACACCAGATATACAAGTTGCCTACGCTAGAAGCCGAAGACATTGCCCACAACGATTACCTAAGGATAAAGGCAAAAGTGCGAAAGGAATCGCCGGAAACTCCCTGGTGGGAGGGATCATTGCTGGTTGCTGAAGGCAACTGGCATAAAGGCAGAAGGAAGCTTTTCCTCGATGGATTGATTGGAAATGAGAACTACAGTATTTTTCATTCTGGTAATGCCCGCCAGTGGCAAGGAATTGATTGGAGAATTGAAATACCCAGCGATTTTCAATTTCGAGATGAGCGAGGGAAACGGGTAGACAATCCACCTGCGGAAGTCCTGG
>JBCBVN010000261.1:0-6345 GCA_039817625.1 Bacteroidota bacterium | reverse complement strand
ATGGGTTGTCGGATATTTTAACTGCCCAAATCGTGCGACCTTCAAAGGTAGTTCCGATACTAAATTTAGGCGTTATGATATTCGGATAGAGACTTACCATCTCATCCAATTGAGCAACGATCTCCGCAAAGGTGTAGAAACCACCCATGCTCCCTAATTCAAAGCCCATAGTGGTCTTTTCCTGGCCTGGTTCAAAAGGATCGTATTTACCTAAGTCGGAAATATTTCGCGCCTCTATGGCCGAGGCCAGATCGTGCACACTAATGGTATAAGTAAGCCCAGTTGAATTCAGCTTTTCCAACTCATCCTGGCGAATAACCATGGTGTTTAAACCAACTCGAGGATGGAAGTGATCCATATCGAGATGAGCTTCTTCCAAAACTTCAACATCCAAATGATCATCCAATTCGACCTCTACTTCCAAGTAGATCGGTGGCGACTCTTGTCCGATAAGTGGTAGTGAAAAAAGCAAGAAAAAAAACAAGCAAAGACCCGAACATCGTATGCTTGTAAAGTGCTTGATATTGTGCATTCTTTCTATGTGAAGGGGTGAAAAAAAGGTTTAGCCCGAAACAGTTTCGAGTAAATTGGAATGGTTCGCGAAATAGAAGTGAAAAGAAGATAACCCAGCCGACCGGCCAAGAGAACTCAGTAACTTATTTCATGCGATATAAATGTAAAACCTCAAAAGCTAGGGCTAAACTACGCAAATTATTGATAAAACACAGCGACCAATTATATTTATAACTTCCGCAGGTGGAGGCATTCCCCGAATGCCGACATCCTCGCACGAAGTCTTGTAGACCAAGTCACGGGATGGGAGATTCTACCAAATGACGATATCCTCACTCATCGTTAGTTCAGTTAGGACTCTTGACTCAACTGTCGCTTTAGCAGGAGCAGCGGAATGAAGATCTTATCCGAGTAGCCAGGTCATTATTCTATCGATTGCCCCACAATTTTTCATTCCCTTTTTAGATTGTAGATTTGCATAAGTCATTGTGCGTCAAGCAGCATGAACCGTCAAACCTTTCAAGAATATCTTCAAGAGCCGAGTAAGCTCTATCAATTGTCCTTGACCGAACTCCAGGGACTGGTTCTCGATTACCCTTACTCTGCCAACCTTCGACTGTTACTGCTGCTTAAAACCCGACTCGAAAATCATCCCAGTGCTGAGCAAATTACCGCTCAAGTGGCTGCCCGTACTTTTGATCGAGCCTACCTCTATGATCTGATCAGACGGTTGGATGCAGAAGTTGAGCTGGAAGACGACACGCTGGAATTGATCGAGCTAGACGACACTAAAGAACCCATCATACTGGAGCAACCGACATCGGATAAGGTAGCTTCTACCTTAAGTACATCTGAAGTCTCTACTGGTCCGTTTTCCGAGGCGTCGAGCGAAGCACGGTCCTCCGAGGCGTCGAGCGAAGCGAGCTCCTCGGAGGTCTCGGGCTTCGCGAGCTTTACACCTCCGAGGAGCTCGCCTACGGCTCGACGCCTCGGAGGAGAAAGCTCGACTCGCCTAATTCGCCTGAAAAAGCGGCAGCTCTCCCGAATCCAGTCTCGACTTGAAGGCAAAGACGAAAGTGCAGAGCTCAAACTTCGAC
Organism: Bacteroidota bacterium; assembly: GCA_039817625.1. Taxonomy (GTDB): domain Bacteria; phylum Bacteroidota; class Bacteroidia; order Chitinophagales; family Saprospiraceae; genus Neolewinella. The sequence goes on along the minus strand of JBCBVN010000261.1, from coordinate 4,735 downwards.
GAATTGCCCGGCGGTCTGTTTCCAGACACAGGGGGGTTGCCAGCGAAACCCTGGCCAATTTATTGGTAGGTCAAGGACAATACCAGCGCGCCATTCGCATGTATGAGGAATTGAGTTTGGCACATCCCGAAAAAAAAGCGACCTTTGCGGCCCAGATAAAAGAACTGAAGGAAAAATTATAATCCCATGGTCAACCTGCTGACACTCCTTACGGCCATCGTTTGCGTACTGCTCGTTTTGGTCGTCCTCATTCAGAATCCGAAAGGTGGCGGTATCGATTCCACTTTTGGTGGCAGTCAAGCCAACCAGATGTTGGGTGCGAAGCGCTCTATCGATTTTATCGAAAAAGTTACCTGGGGACTGGCCGGCACACTATTCTTTTTGTGTGTGGTTACGGCTATGGCTATTCAGAACCAGGGTGGATAACATCCATCTACTTTCTTTTTGAATAAAATAAGGCGTTGGTGCTGAGCACCAACGCCTTATTTTATTTTCACCTCTTCCCACCAGTCTTCGCCAGCCTCTTCATTCAGGCGCTGCACGATTTGCGCTCGTAGCATATGCAGCTCATGCCTGAGGGCTGAATTATTGACGTAGATAAAAAGCGTGCGCTTTCGCCTGCGCAATTCTGTGGTTTGCTGAGCCACGCGCTTGCCAAAGCCACCCGCCCAAAATCGCCTTGCCCGCGCCAGGAAGTAGTCGCCCTCATTATCCTTATTGCGGAGGTGATTCAGAAATGTGTCTTTGAGAGATGGATCCATATGATGGTAGCGTACCTAATTTAATCCTTCAAGCGTTCTACTGGCCCAAGCCGACACAAATTTCGGCCAATGCCCGAAATTAGAGATTTATTTTTTCAATAGTTCCTTCCACCACATTCCAAAGCGCCCAATTTTCAGAATCCAGATCGACCAGCTGAGCTACGCGGTCGGCATCGGTGTCTGACACAAATATCTGGCCATAGGTGTCGGCCATCAGCAACTGGAGTAAGGAACCGACCCGCCTTTGGTCTAACTTATCAAATATATCGTCGAGCAAAAGCAGCGGCTTTCTACCTGTGTGTGCTTTCAACAAATGGTATTGGGCCAGCTTAAGCGCCAGCACGAAACTCTTCAGCTGCCCCTGAGAAGCTACCCGCTTGACCGGGTGATCCCCTTGAACAAAAACCAGATCGTCTCGGTGAATCCCAGCTGTAGTTCGTTGAAGGATCCTATCCTTTTCGCGTCGGCTAAGCATGAGGTTTGTCCAGTCTGAATCTGCCAAATGGCTTTTGTAGCTCAGCCCGATTTGCTCAGCCTCTCCGCCACTTATCAAAGCGTGAGCCTCGACAACCAGTCGGGAAAAATCAGGGCAAAACAACTCGCGCTTTTGATGAATATAAGCGGCGGGATCAGCCATGCGCTGATCATAAACTTCGAGTAAGCTGATATCCGGATGCTCGCTCTTTAAGAGGGCATTTCGTTGCTTGAGCAGTTGGTTATAAACCAGCAGACTCTGGAGGTACTGCCCGTCGACCTGAGATAAGGCATTGTCCATCAAGCGCCGACGCAACTCACTACCTTCTTGTACCAGGCGGACATCTTCAGGCGTGACCAGCACCACGGGCAACAGGCCCACGTGGTCAGCCAGGCGCTCGTATGGGCGACCGTCTCTTTCGATGACCTTGCGCTTCTTCCGAGCCACCTTAACTACGACGCGGTGATCTGGATCTTCAAATTTACTGTCAAGCCTAAAGAAATCTTGCTCGTGCCGCATGGCATAGCTGTCGAGCCTGCTATCGTGGGCCTTGCCCATGCACAAGTAGTAAATCGCCTCAAGTAAATTGGTTTTACCTGCACCGTTTGGCCCGACAAACGCATTTAAGCGGGCGGCAGGCTCGATGGTAGCCTGCTCGTAATTTTTGAAATTGGCCAGCTTGAGTAAGGTTAGTCGCACTGCGCAAAAGTAGGAAACTTCAAAGCCTCCCAGAAGCTCACCACGCTCGACGCCTCAGAGCACCAAAACTTCATAAGCGATAAGCAGCGCCTAAATAAAAACTCCTGGGTGTAGCCGGTATTATTCCCGGACCAGGATAGCTCTCCGCTCTTCGTGTGAAGTATTGCTCATCGGCCAGATTATTAACTCCGGCAGACAATTTCAATCTGTCGAACTGATACTCAGCAGAAAAGTCCATGACCAGATAGGCGGGAATGGTGCCCGTCAACGCATTGGGGTTGAAGGTTGAATTGGTCGCATCGGAAAACTGTTCATTGAGATAGGAAATCTGGTAGGTTGTCTTCAGATTTTTCCACTTATAATTCAGTCCGGTCCGTAGCATGACGTTAGGTACATATTCTACCCTGCGATCCTGAATGGCCGTTATATCGGATTCGATATAAGTCGCATCGGTCAGGGCCAGATTGACAAACCAAGTCAGTTTAGAAAGATCGAGCTCGCGCCTGAGCAGGCGAAAAATATCCAGTTCGCCAAAGAACTCTACTCCAACATGACGAGAGTTGCCAATATTGGTCCTGAAGAGCGTGGTACTCCCGGGAAGCAGGTATACACCTATTCGGTCATTGTAGCGAAGCAAAAAGACACTGGCATCCAGGTTTAACCAATCAAATAATTGGCCCCTAACCCCTAAATCTAGGTTGTAGCCATTCTCGTCTGTGATCATACTATCCAGCCGAAAGTTGGGATTCACCACCCGCAAATCACTGAATGTGATGGATCTGAAGTTTCGGGAATAGTTGGTGTACAGATGGAGGTTTTCCCTCAGGTAATAGCTCGCACCAAGACCGAATAACGGCACCCAACGACGAATGGAGGTTTGATCGAAATTCAGGGATGAAGAGATCAGATTTCCGGCAAAGTCAAATCGGTTGAGCCGCCAACTCCCATCGGAATCCGTTCGAATATGTTCTAATCGCAAGCCGGTTGTGAGGCTGAGCTTAGGTGTTAGATAAATCAGATTTTCTGCAAAAACGGCATAATTTTCACTGGGAAAGTCGTAGCTGAATTCCTCCGGATCCTCAGGGTTTAGCAATCTAAAATCCGCCGTACTATCGGCACTAGCAAAGCCCTGCTTGCGTCTGGTAAGTCCATTGTAGTAGCGCATACCCAAGATCAGGGCAGCGTTCTCTCCTTTGAAATTATACTGATGTAAGAGTCTGGCTTCGCTTCCAAAGTTTCTAAAATCATCCGTGATTAATGTTCGGTTGGCATTGGGATTGTCCTGAACGCCAATCTGGACCAGGTTGCCCAGAGCATCTCTTCGCGAGAACAAAGCAAAGTTCCTGATATTGAGTTTTGTGTTTTCCGAAATCCGATAGTCCAAAATCACGGCAGGCAGATTCCAGGAGACGCTAAACCAGTTGCGGGCCCGCTGTGAAAATTCCAGGTCACCACTATTGAATTGCTCATCTGTAAGGCCTCCAGGCTGTTGTGCTTCGTAGTAGAGGTAGGAATATTCTATCCCTATTTTCAATCGCTCGTTCATCTGAAAACCGACTCTGGCAAAGCCGGTGTGGGAGTCGAATTCAGAGTTGTCGCGCCAACCCTCGCCTGTGCGATATTGATAATAGCCGTAGTAGTCCAGGTCCTCATTTCTGCCTCCCACACTTACAAAAGAATTGGACAAACCAAAGGACCCAATCATCTGCTCGACATTGACTTCAAATGGATCATCTGGTGCCTCCTTGATCTTAAAATTCAGCATCCCTCCAAACTGAGAACCATATTGCAGGGAAGCCGCACCACGCACCACCTCTATCCTATCTACAGCCAGAATGGGCGGCATATAATAACTCTCCGGATAGCCCAGCGCATCGGCGCTCATATCATAGCCGTTCTGACGGGTATTGAAGTTGGCCGTCCTGCTGGGGCCCAGTCCTCTGGCTGCAATATCTAGCTGAAGTCCGGCAAAATCACTCTCCCAGATATTGAGTCCGGGCACCTTTGCAAATACTTGCCTGGCGTTATTAGCTCCTTTATTGGCAGCAAAATCGTCCAGTACGATGACTTCATTTTTTTTGGCTTCATAGATCCCAAAGCCATCTACTGCTTTGAGTCTGGCTATACCGCTTGTTGCTCTGTCGGCTGTTATCTCTACACTTTCAAGATCGATATTTAACTCGTCAAGTAAGAAGATGATGACTGTATCACTTTTGACATTCACTTCAAATGAAGCGGTCTTCATGCCGACGGCAAATACTTCGAAGGTATACGCCCCTTCTCGGAGTGATAATTCGAAGAAGCCTTCGGTCTCTGTATTTACATTCCGTTCTACAGCTTGGACAAAAACAGTAGCTGCCTCGATTGGCTCATTAGACGTCTTGGCAAGTACCTGACCGGATACCGTATAATTTTGTGCACTCAACGAGATGGACAGACCAAAAAGGAAGACTAAAAAGGAGAGTAGTTTCATCTAGAGTTCCGCTCTTTAAAGGGTAAAATCCAGTCTTTCAGTGCCCAACCGTCTGTCTGTTTTGTTAAGTCTATATTGGGGTCTATCAGCAGCTCTGCAGGACGACTATTTAAAGTTACCCAGACCTCTGCCCGTACCATTGGATCTTCCATTCCTCTGCCTGCGTAATAATCTTCCAGATAGTGGGCAAACTGCAAGATCATGTCAGGCTGCATGGACATTTGCTTCTCCTGATGGGCATTCAGAAATTGATGGTTAATGACCGAACCCTCTCTTCCATCTTCACCGTCCTTCACATAAAAGATTGCTGTACCAGCTTTTTCCATG
>JBCBVN010000260.1:0-6376 GCA_039817625.1 Bacteroidota bacterium | reverse complement strand
ACAAATACAGGCACAATGTTTCACCGACAACCAATTTTTCGAAACTAAGGAAGCGAAGTTCCTGCGAGTCTCGGGGTTCAAGCGATAACCTATATTGCATCACAGCGGCAGGCGTTTCATATCGAGCGTCACTATTGCTCAGTTGACTTGCGCGAATCCCATCGGGGTAGTGAAGGCCGCCCTCGCCTTCGAATGACTCCCTTCTTAGCTCATAAGCATCTGGCTTTGTATCTGCCAGGAGATAGGTTTTATCCTTAAAGTCTTTCTGCTTGAAATAGTCGGGGTATTTCTGGTAGGGAGTGACACAACTGGCAATTATCCCATTGAGCTCAGGATCAAATACGCAGTCTTGGTTCATCCAGGACATATACCCAATGGTGAAAAAAGGGTACACACTGAGTTTTCTAGCTTTTGATCCGCTATTCTTGACGGTGCAAGACCAAAGCTCAATGGGTTGGTCTTTGGCTAGCGACAAACTGAGCGCAACTTCTAGATCATCTTTTTTTAGGACCCACTTGACTTCGTTTGCTCTGGCTACAAATTTAAATTGATCCAGTGGTGCCCGACAGGGTTCATAAGGCGCAGAGAATAATGACCCGGTCTCCTCATCCTTGATGTAGAAGAATCGCCCTGGATGATGGGCATAGTAGGGCTGTTCGGGTTGCATGAAGGTCTTGGCCTCCAAATTTGGGGCATAGGCATACTTGGCCGGCTCGGGTTGCATATGCTGGGCGGTAGCAAAGCCACGACAATTGACCTGAATCATCATTTTGGCATTCCACAGAAATGCAGAGGCCTTGGGCATGGCCGTCGGGCTGAGCAAGTGGACTTCCCCAGACTCGTGATCTTTCTCCAGCAGCTGATCTACTTCCGTGATAGATTTAGCCATTTCGTTCATTTAGCTCTTTCTGAATTTGTTCCAACTTGTCGTCACTGAGGTTGTAGAATACCAGTGTTGCAGCTGTGCAAATGGCAAATAATCCGGGGATAATGGTTTGCATATAAACGATGCCATCCAAAGAAGCGCCTGATTGAATTTTTCCTGCTTCGTAGCCCATGGCTGCTAATACAGAGAGTAGAAGGGCAGAGCCTACGGCATTACCAATTTTTTGAGAAAAGGTGGTGGCTGAAAAAGTCATGCCGGTAGCTCGTCGGCCGGTTCTCCATTCGTTGTAATCAGCTACATCTGCATACATGGCCCAGGTAATGGGAGGCTTGAATCCCAGAGCAACACTGATGACGAAATTTAACAAGAAGATCAGATAAATCTCTCGTGGCATAGCGGCACTGTCTGTTCGTGTTCCATCCGCGGCGATCCGGGAAACGCTGATCACCTCGTCTTCCAATTCACTCGCATCCAATATCTGACTCGTTTCTGCCAAGGTTACCTGCTCGTGAAATATCCAGAATACCTTTTCTCTTCTGACCCATTCATATTGATCTCCTTCGGAATGCGCACTTCCGATCAAATCTGCTGCATCCAGGCTACTGACTTCCAGCTCACTTAAGGACAGGACTCCTTGCGTGGTAGGCTTTGGAACGAAGGTGAACGCTATGCTCAAAATGCCGACTATGCTCAGGCAGATGCCCAGTAGCTTTCGCTTGTCAATAAATCGGGTTACATAGGCGCAACTCATCGCTCCTATCATTAAACCCAGGAATTGCAAGCCTACATAAGTGCCCAACAAATCGATCCGCTCAACAAAATATCGGAAGTAGTAGGCCGAGGAGCTTCCTCTGATCGTCATGGTGATCATGAAAGCCATCGCTAATACAAATAGCACAATCCAAGGCCTGCAAAACAGCAGGTCTTTGAAGTCTTCTATCGGCTTTGTTTTGACTTGGTCGACTGGTGGTTTAACGCGCTCCTTGGTTGCAAAAAAGGTAATGCAGAAAAGAACAGAGGCGATAATGGCATATATGGTCATGGTCATCTGCCAGCCGTAAGCGCTGTATCTGTCCCCATCGCCGAAATATTCAGCAATTTCTGGGGTGGCTGCACCAACAATGATCGAGCTGAAGTAGGCGAAGAAAAACCGGGTGCTGTTGATGGCATTTCTCTCCTGAGTGTTAGCGGTCAATACTCCCGATAGAGAATTGTAGGGCGTATTGAGCACCGTATACATCAGCATTAAGAAGCTATAGGTGACATATGCCCAAATCAGCTTGCCGGTCGAATCTAAATCGGGGGTAGTCATGGTCATGATGCCAGCGCCCATCATTGGCAGTGCACCAAATAGTAGGTAGGGTCTGAACTTGCCGTATTTAGTTTCCGTCCGATCGGCAATAGCACCCATTACTGGATCTGTAACTGCATCAATAACCTTGGTTACAGTAACCATCACTGCCGCTGCCGCTGCTGTAATACCGAAAATATCAGTGTAGAAAAAGACCAGATAAGACCCGATGATGGCCCAGTAGAAGTTGAATCCGGCATCGCCCAGGCCATAGCCTATGCGTTCTCTCCAGCTCAGTCTGGCGAGACGGTTGTTAGAAGGTGGTTCCGACATGTAGTTCGGGTGTTATAGAATAAAGGGGCTAATCTACTGAATCACGAGAACGTCTTGCTCCATTGTGTGGATAACCCATCTAAATCTACCGGAACAACCCCAGGTTTTGCGATAACCTGACCGCCAGCCAGATTAGCTAGTTTGGCAATTTCTGGCAGCTGCATCCCAGCGGCTAATCCGCAGGCCACAACTGCAATTACGGTATCGCCTGCACCGCTTACGTCGGCTACCTCTCGTGCATCAGTAGGGTAGATGGTTGATCTTTCGCCATCGTGAACATAAATACCCAATTCTGAAAGGGTGATCATAACCGCCTGACAACCCAATTTATCGAATACATAGCTGGCTGCACGATCGAGATCGGGTAGGGTGGGCTCTATCAGGAAGGGCAACTGTTGACGAATCTCCTTTAGATTAGGTTTAAACACCCCACAACCCTTGTAGGCGAAAAAATTGTCATCCTTAGGATCGACTACGGTCTTCCAGCGGCTTCGGGTTCGATCAGCCCGATCCATGATTTTTTCTATCAGTTCACTGGTCAGTACGCCTTTGTTGTAGTCTTGAAGTAAGATGATATCGACGCCATCGGCCAGGGCTACATCTACAGCGGATAAGAGTTGTTCGCTCGCCCTTGTATTAAGTGGAAAAGTCTCTTCTCGATCTACGCGCATCAGCTGCTGCCCCCCACTGACCAAACGGGTTTTTACGGTGGTGGGGCGTTCGGTGTCGGTGATGATACAACCAATTTCCAGTTGAGCCTCTATGGCTAGCTGCCGGCACAATTTCCCGTTTTCATCCTGCCCTGTGATGCCTGCCAGGATAGCTTGCCCGCCGAGGGCCTGCACATTCAATGCCACGTTGGCTGCTCCTCCAAGTCGGTTTTCTTCCTTGCCCAAACGAACGACGGGCACTGGAGCCTCGGGACTAATTCGGTCTACACGACCGTGTAAGTAGCGATCGAGCATCAAGTCCCCAACAACTAGGACGCGAAGATTGGAGAAGTCGAGCATAGAAGTGAAGTGGGCAGCTCAAGGCCCGTGGTATGCCCTGAGCTGCCCTGAAAATTAAAACATCTCTGTTACGGCAAAGTGGAATGCGCCTTCAATGGCTGCATTATCATCACTATCGCTACCGTGTACGGCGTTTTCACCTACGTTGGTTGCATACTTGGCTCGGATGGTGCCTTCTGCAGCCTCGGCAGGATTGGTGGCTCCGATCAGCTCGCGGAAGTCCGCTACCGCATTGTCTTTTTCGAGTATGGCCGCTACGATGGGGCCACTGCTCATAAATTCGACCAGCTCTCCGTAGAATGGACGCTCCTTGTGAACAGCATAAAACTGACCTGCCTTTTCAGCACTGAGCTTGGTGAATTTCATCGCTACGATGCGAAAGCCAGCAGCATTGATTTGGTGAAGGATCGCACCGATATGGCCATTGCGCACGGCATCGGGCTTGATCATGGTGAAAGTACGGTTACCCGCCATGGAATTACTTGGTTTGGAGTCTTCAAATTGTGCTTTTGGCCCAGCTTGGCGAAAAGCGACGCAAAAGTAGGAATTTTTTGGCCTCCATGTCTTTTTTTCGGAACTTTGCACGCTTTCCGATCTGCCTATGGCCTCAGAGATTAATGCCGTTAAGGAATTACTGGCACAACCACGTGATATTGTCATCTTCTCACATCGCAATCCGGATGGTGATGCGATAGGGTCGAGTCTGGGGTTATTTCATTACTTACGCAGGGTCGGTCACTCAGTCCACATCATCGTTCCTTCCGGGTATCCAGATTTTTTGTCCTGGCTGCCAGGGGTAGATCAAGTCGTCATCTTCGACGATGAAACTCAGCGCGCCAAGCAGCTGGTAGACCGAGCAGGCATGTTCTTCCTACTGGATTTCAACTCCTTTGAGCGAATCGATAAGCTGGGCGAGCTGGTTATGGATGACAAGCGGCCAAAAGTTATGATTGATCATCATCTCTATCCAGAGCCCGTTGCCGACTATATGTTCAGCGATCCTTCAGCCAGCTCTACTTGTGAGATGGTCTATACTTTCATTAGTGACCTTGGTCACGAGGGAAGAATTGATCCTACCATTGGCGATTGTTTATACACAGGCATCATCACCGATACGGGTGGTTTCAAGTATGCCACTTCACCCAGGCTTTTTCAGATTGCTTCTAAGCTGCTAGCGGTTGGGACCGACGACTACCGCGTTCAGGACCAGATTTGGAATAGCATGACGGAAAAGCAATTGCGATTGCTGGGCCACTGTCTGGCCAATCGTATGGAGGTGTATCCCGAATTTCACACGGGCCTGATCTACCTGACCAAGCAAGACTATGCCGATTTCGACATCAAGCGCGGGGACACAGAAGGCATTGTCAATTACTTGCTGCGAATGCCACAAATCATGATTGCGGCCTTCATTCACGAGCAACCGACCATCGTTAAACTCAGTCTGAGGTCTAAAGGAGATCTGGACGTTCAGCAGATTTGTAAAGAACACTTCAGGGGTGGTGGCCACAAGAACGCAGCTGGTGGCGCTAGCTTTAAACCCCTCAATAGTACCATACGCAGATTTGTCGATCTGCTACCCGACTATGCCGAGCAAATTCGCACGGCCTATCAAGAATTTCACAACTAATGCAATACCATGCGTAAACTTTCATTCATCGCTGCCTTGGCAGCCCTTTTCCTAGTGGCTTGTACTCAAGGCGGTGGAGAACAAACAACCCAAATAGGAACCAAGTATACTGTCCACAAGCAAGGAGACGGAGTCAAACTCAATTCAGCGGAATACGCGTACATACATCTCGACGCGAGAGTCAGAGATAGCATCGTATTTACTACCCGAGAAGCTGGTGAGCCACAGATTGCCCCCATTCTTCCAGATTCTGTCCAGTCACCCGATGTGGAACCTATTCTCGACATCATCAGGTACCTGCAGGTCGGCGATAGCATTACCACTGCTCTTCCTGTAGATTCTATTCCCGAAATCCAGCGTCCTCCATTCCTGGACGGTGAAGAATTTATTTACTACGACATCTCAGTCTATGAAAGCGTAGATGAAGAGACTTTCCAGGCCCGTCAGGCAGCTAAGCAAGCTGAGGCAATGGCTCGCTTCGAGGCCGTACGGGCTCGCCAGCCTGAAGTACTCGAGATGTTGGCTACCAATCAGGCAGCTTATGTAGCCGGTACCCTCGAAAACGTGCAGACCACAGATTCGGGATTGAAATACGTCATTCACGAGGAAGGCAGCGGTACTCAAGCTGAGGCTGGTAAACTCGTATCTGTACAGTATGTAGGAGCACTCAGTAGCGATGGTACGGTCTTCGACCAGTCGTTCACAGGCGGCGAACCCATCCAGTTCCCACTAGGTACAGGCCGGGTAATCCCAGGCTGGGATGAAGGTATCGCCCTGCTCAGTGAAGGCGCTAAAGCAACCCTCATCATTCCTTCAGACCTCGGTTATGGTGCCAGCGGAAGTGGAACGGCGATTCCACCCAATGCAGAGCTGATGTTTTATGTAGAGCTGGAAGAGGTGAGGTAGGAGCGTACTACCTTTTTGACTGTAGGTCAAGAGAATTTTAATCGGGGCATTTCACTAGCAGGTGAAGTGCCCCGATTTAGTTTATCCATCAATTAAACGACCTCCTAAACTCCAGGGGCGTTTGCTGAGTCTTGGACTTAAAAAGCTTGCTGAATGATTGGGTGTGCTCGAAGCCCAGCTCATAGGCAATTTCGCTCACGGACAATCTGGTAGCAGACAACTTGATCTTGGCTTTTTCGATTAGTTTATTGTGAATGTGCTGTTGGGTCGTTTGCCCGGTCAGGGTCTTGAGCATGCTGCTGAGATAGTCGGGAGACAAG
>JBCBVN010000259.1:0-6377 GCA_039817625.1 Bacteroidota bacterium | reverse complement strand
CAAACCGACGGAACGCTGCGCATACGCCAGGACCTGAATATGGCTGACCAGCGCATCGTCAATGTAGCAGATCCCGCTGGAGCGCAGCATGTGGTCAATCGCCGTTATCTGGAAGATTTTGTAGACGATCAAATGTCGGGTATGTCGAGTCGGTTTCCAGAAGAGATCAGCACCCAGGCTACCAACCTGACTTTTGCCCAGTGTGCTTTTAGATGCCGCACACTGACTGAGGATGGGCACGATGACTGGGGCATGCCCTCTGCCGATGAATTGAGCCAGTTTGTCAATAATAACCCGACCAGCTCATCATATTCCTGGACTACTACGGTAGATAGATCCAGAACGGCCAGAGCCTATCAGATCAACAGCTCACCCATCCAGCAGCCTCCGTTTATCAACAATGATACTTACGATGGAAGAGTCGTAGTCAGGCTTACGACTGGAGAGACCCGTGTTTCCGACTACAGTGAGCAGGAATCTTGCTTTTGTGTGAGGTAGTGATGCTTACTTAACCATAGCCAGTTTCCAAATCCTTGCTGGCTCTCCACCCTTTGCTTCGGTACTTACGTAGAGATCGCCATTGGGAGCAAAAGCCAAGCCTTCTGGCTGAGGGAAATAGTCCTTCTCGAGCCGAAACACATGCTGGATTCTCCCGCTAGGACTCAATACCACCATGAGTTTTCCACGCGAGGAGGTCAGAAAATACTGCCCGGTTTGCGGGTGGATCGCCAGAGCCGAAGGACCAAGTCGAAAGGCTTCTTCGCTCGCAAAAAAATCGCAGATGGCTGCATGCTCTGCCGTCGGCTGGCAGCTGGCCAGGTAGGCTTGCATTTCTTCTTTAGCTACTACCAAAATGGGCTCTGTCAGAAAGGTTTGGGTAGTCAGGTCAAAAGCGTAGATGTGTCGGGTTTCCGGACTGACATCAGGGGCTTTGCAGGCCAGCAGAAGTCGATTATTTATCCGGTCATAAGCCAGGCCCTCTACATCGTTATCTCCATTGAGGAACCCATTGAATTTATCGACTTGCTGATCCGGTGTACCTGCCCGGCTCACTCGATATAGCGTGCCACTGCTTTTTGTGACGTAGACGTACTCGCCCACGTGTTCTATGCCTTCGTAGTCGCCTTCGTCACCAAAATCAATGGTGGTTTCTATCTCTCCGGTCTGTGCATTGAGGCGAAAAATGATGCCGTCTTCGTCTTGAACCGCTAGCAGCTCGCTCCCAGACAAGCTTAGGCCGGAAACTTCCTCCAGATCTTTATCCAGTTCTCCAATCAATTGCGGGCGAGATAGGTCGTATGGGAAGTGGTAGGGACCCTGGGCCAATATTTGACTAGAAAAAAGTATGCCTATGGAGCAGAGGAAGTAGTAGCGCATAAGGTCGAAATAAGCAAGGAAGATTACCAGATTACGCAAGAAACGAGATTTTTATAAATTGTGTTGTGGGGTAATGAAGCCTGAAACTGGTAGTTCTATTGTTAGCGCCTATATTCGGGCCTCTGTAAAAATTCGGTCTGATCTTGCATACCTTCAACCTCCAAGGCGAAGAACTCATCCTGCATCCCTATCGCGCCATTTACTGGCCGAAGGAAAGGGCTTTGCTCTTGTCCGATCTACATCTGGGCAAGGGAGCTCACTTCAGACGATCTGGTATAGCTGTGCCAGAAGCAACGGGATCGGGCAATTTTTGGCGGTTAAATCAGCTCCTTCTGGAATTTCAACCAGAGCGGATCCTATTCCTGGGCGATTTGTTTCACTCCGACTACAATCACGTATGGGAACAGTTTGTAGATTTTATAGCCGAGCATTCAGACATCAGCTTTGAATTGATCCCTGGCAACCACGACATCTTGGGGCAGAAACGATACGAGGCTGCCGGACTACTCCTACAAGAAGAGATTCTAGAACTGGGCCCCTTCTGGCTGACTCATCATCCGATGGAAGAAGATCAACTCCCTATCGATAAATACATCATAGCAGGTCACGTACATCCCTGTGTCCGAATGAGCAATACCGGTAGCAAAAGAGGAAGTATCCGACTGCCCGCCTTCTGGTTTGGAACCAGCCAAGGCCTACTCCCCGCATTCGGAGAGTTTACGGGCGGATATACGGTGCAAGTGGGGAAGAAAGATCGAGTGTTTGTCTTGGTGGAAGGAGAGGTGCTTGCTGTGTGATGACTCCCTGCGGTCGTGGGATAACCTCGCCTGGCGGTATCGGTGGGACAACTCGAGCCTAAGGGCTCTCGTGGGTATTGCCTCGCCTGTCGGCGTAGGCGGGATGATTCGGTCCTTTTGGGCCCTCGCGGGACGAACTAGCCTATCGGCATCGTCGGGAAGAGCTCCCTACCGTCGCTGGGACTCTAAAGTAGAACAGATCATTCTATGGCCAGGGCTGCCCATCACAGCGTCGGCAATAGCCGCGCAAATCACGCGAGGCGATAGCCGAGTTATTCCACTTAGCGATACAAACTACCTTTCTCCAACTCCTCAAAGACCGCGTCCGGCACCAAGTATCTGACGCTCTTCCCCTCGCGCAGGCACTCGCGTATGTAACTAGCAGACAGGTGTAGCAACGGCCCATCGTGTAGGTGAATGCGGGGGTGATCGGCCAAATCGCCCAGCTCGTATCTCGGGCGGGCGTATACGTGTATGTCAAAATCGCGAAGTATGAGCTCTGAATTTTTCCATTTGGGCAGACTCTTGAGATTATCGCCGCCCATGATGAGTGAGAAGGTATCATCTGGATATTTATCGCGCAAATGGCTGAGTGTATCTATAGTATAAGATGGGATGGGCAACTCAAATTCTATGCGGCTGGCTCGCAGGCCCGGGCTATCGCCTATGGCCAGCTGCACCAGGTGATAGCGGTCGTGATGGTGTGCCAGGTTGCTCTTTTTCTTAAACGGATTGCGCGGGCTTATGACCATCCAGACTTCGTCGAAACCAGCGGCTGTGCGCATAAAATTGGCGATGATCATATGGCCAACATGCACAGGGTTAAAAGAGCCAAAAAAGAGTCCGATGGATTTGCTCATGGCGGGAAGGTAGGGCAGATAAATATTTATGGTGCAAAAATTTATCAGCACCAACATATTATTTAGACCTTTGCGGCCCGATTTGAGCCTTTAAAAGGCAATTACCTTAAAGACCTGTCGTTTTAGCAGGTGTGTTTTAACCATAGCTGGAGGAGAGTTCCCGATCCTGCGTAAGTCTATTCCTACAACATTCCCGAAGCGAGAATTGCGATCGTGCTTTTCTTATTGAGCAGGGAAAATCAGTTTTGCCGAAGAAATGATGAAGTTGCGTTTACTATCACTGATCTTGTGCCTATCCTTTCTGCTTCCTCGCGCAGAGGGTCAGCTTGTTATGAAGGGTATGGAAATTGGTCCATGGGCTGGGGTATCTTTTTACCTAGGCGATTTGAATACCAACTTTAGGCTCAACAGGCCCAACCTCGCCGGTGGCTTTGCCGCGCGCTACAATTTCAACCCGCGCCTGGCTACTAAGGTAAGCTTCAACTACGGGCATGTCGAAGCCTACGATAGCGATAGCGACAACCCCTTCGAACAAAGACGAAATCTCTCTTTCCAGTCGGATATCTTTGAAGGAACGCTACAATTTGAATTCAACTTCTTACCCTATATCCACGGCAGCAAGGAGTACTTCTTTACGCCTTACGTATTTGGCGGAGTGACCGTATTCAATTACAATCCGCAAACCGTGACCGATGACGGAGAGCTCGTAGAGTTGCGAGAGCTTGGTACCGAGGGCCAGCTCAGGGGGGAAGAGTACTACATCCTGAGTACTGCCCTGGCTTATGGTCTTGGCTTCAAGTTTGATCTGAGCTACCGCTGGAGCGTAGACATACATGCAGGATTCCGCAATGCCGCCACCGACTATCTCGACGATGTGAGCACGCTCTATCCGGATCGCTCAGACCTGGAAAGCATCCGCGTAGAAAATGGCCCGCTGGCATTGGAGCTGTATGATCGCACCATTTTCGATGACAGCTTCCCCGTACGGGACCGGGAAGGCGAACAGAGGGGCGATGACACCAATAACGATCGCTACTTTTTTCTGGGCGTAGGGCTCAACTACTATTTCGGTGAGTTGCGCTGCCCGGACTATGGCAACGGTGCCCGCACCCGCAGACGCCGATGAACAGCTGGCAACACGAGTTTCAGCTGCCAGCTTTCCCACGCGGCTACCACTTGATCACAGACATTGTCATTGACGAGCTGCTTGCTTCCTCATCAGCGAGATCAGCAGGAATTGGACTTCCGCGGGTCGGAGCATCGCGGAGACCCTTCGATATCGGGGTCGGTATCTTCCAATTGTTCATCAAGCATACTTCTGCTGCTCTGACCATCAATGAAAATGCAGACCCCGATGTACGTGTAGACTTCGAGTCTGTTTTCAATCATGTGGTACCGGAGAATTTGCCTTTCCTGGAGCACACCCTGGAAGGACCCGACGATATGCCGGCACATATCAAGGCCGCTATGATCGGCCAGCACATCAGTATTCCCATCACCGGTGGCCGACTCAATCTGGGAACCTGGCAGGGGATATACCTTTGCGAATTCAGGAACAGAGCCTCGGGAAGGAAATTGGTGGCCACAGTGATCGGTGGCTAACTAAACAAACACATCCTGCCCCTCTCTGGCCAGATGAAAATTCTTGAATCGCTGCCTCCCCTGTCGTTCTATTTCTCGCAAAAAATCATCATCGTGATCAGGGTCGTGGTGGGTGATGTACAAATCCTTCACATGGGCTCGTTCGGCCACTTCGATAGCCTGACTAAAGCTGGAATGTCCCCAACCTCGGTGTGACCTCAACTGCTCGTCGGTATACTGTGCCTCGTGTACCAGTACATCTGCATCCATGCAGAATTCAACTACTTTCGGATCGATGGTTTCCCCATGCTCGATATCAGTAATGATGACCACCGACTTGCCATAACCTTCCAAGCGATAGCTATATGCCCCACCAGGGTGATTGTGCTTGTAAAAGCTAAAGGACACATTCTTATCCAGGCTAAGCGCATCCTGAAATTCTTCTGAGGTATAAAAGCGCATATCGGCACCCATCTTTTCCAGCTGAACCGGAAAGTACTCGCACTGCATTTGCTTGACGAAAATATCCTTGAGCTTGTCTGGCTTTTCGTTGAGATAGTGAGGAGAAAAGAGGGCAATTTTCTGGTCTGGCAGATAAGCAGGTCCAAAGAATGGAAAGCCCTGAATATGGTCCCAGTGGAAATGAGTAAAGTGGATGAGGATGTACTCTGTCCGCTTGATTTTACCGCTCATAATGTCCTGGCCTAACTTCCGAATACCTGTTCCCGCATCAAAAACGACGATCACTTTTTCATCTGGTTCCTTGACCAGTAGGTCTACATAAAAGCAGGTGGTATTCCCGCCAAATTCACCTACGCAGGGGTCGCAAACAGGTATTGATCCTCGAACCCCATAAAACTTGAGATGCCATACGCTATCAGCCATGGATTTATAGCGGCTGAGTCAATAGATGGTTTAGGCGCGGGCAAGAATATGGAACGATCTAATTCAAATTGGGCATGAGCGCTGGCCTTTGCGTGATCTCATGATAGCAGATGCGATTGGCATCGAAGTAGTGGAGGACCATCGATTTCCTGGTGCTATTCTTATCTGATCGCGGCTCTCCACCATGCAACAAATTGGCATGCCAGATGAGCAGATCGCCAGGACCTGCCGTGAAGATTTTCTTTTTGATGTCTAGCTCTTCCACTTTGGTTTCGATCATCTCCTCATAGGCCTTGTAGCCCTTATCACCCAGCAGGAACCGGCTGCCCGTATTGTCGTAATCCCTATTCATATAGTAGGGCAGCTGATGGCTTTTGGGGTAGTAGTGCAGTGGCCCGTTTTCGGCAGTGATCGGTTCCAGGGCAATCCAGGCACCTAGTAAGCCGCCCAGTGGAAAGGTCGTCATGTGTATACTATCGGAATGGGTTTTTTGCTCGCTGCCATTGATAAAGTTGATGCTTTGGAATAGCTGAGCATCTCCACCAATGAGGCAATCCAATAGCTCTTCAACTTCTTTGTTGTAGCACAGCTCTCTCAGGAATTCAGATTTGTGGATGGCAAACATCAATTTATTGCCGTACTTAAAATCGATCTCCTTTTCGGCCAGCATTCGCTCGATTTCTGCATTGACTCGCGCTACCGTTTCCATCGACCAAAAGCCCTTAATCACCGCATAGCCCGTTTCTTCAAACTGCTCGACACTCTGCTTGGATTCTGCATCCAGCTGCTGGAAGAATGCAGTATCCGATGCCTTTTTCTTTGGACCAAGTAATCCGTTTTGCTCCAAGTCTATTCCCTCAAAGTCTTCGCTGGATAT
>JBCBVN010000258.1:0-6394 GCA_039817625.1 Bacteroidota bacterium | reverse complement strand
GTATGGCTGGTAAAGCAAGGAGAAATTTACGTATCATCAGAGGCAAATGTGCTCTTGAAAAAGTATAATTAGAGTAGCCTTAGAACTGGGTTGAATATGCTTGCCTAGGTAAAGTACAGGAATGACTATTTGGTTCAAAATCAGCGGCTTATAATTAGAAATAGTATAAAAATCGCTGAAAATGTTGCCAAATATACACTTCATCCACCACTTATGGTCAGTTTGACCAAAATAATTCAACATTCGCAAAAAGATGTCAAATAGACAGTCGATCACCTTTGCAAGAACACTTTAGTCGTTTATATTTGACGCTGTAGAGGCTACTGGGAAAACTACACGAATTCCGGAAGAGGCTCCTGCTTGCAAACCGCAAACACCCATAATGAATAATATTGTCTCGCAGCGTTTCATCAAGTGCCACGATAAACTGAGGGCAGATAAGGTGGTGCGCAGTAGCCGACAGTTTGCCTTATCGCTAGATTATTTGCCTCAGTCCCTTTCAGAAATTCTGAAAGGGCGTCGCGATGTAACCATAGAATTGCTGCGAAAGGCCATTGCCAAGTACAAGATTAACCCCGTGTACATTTTTACCGGGGAGGGGCCCCTGTTTATGACAGAGGAAAGCAGGCAGAATTTTAGGGTCTTGAGCACCATAGTCAATCAGCAGGAAGAAGAATTGCTGGTCCATGTGCCACTACCCGCACAGGCTGTCTACGCCTCGGAGTTAGACGATCCGAGTTTCGTCAGGGATTTGCCGACTTATAGCTTACCAGATTACAAATACAAGGTCGGCACACATCGATCTTTTGACGTACCTGGAGACAGTATGGAGCCTACGCTCTTCGAGGGAGATAAACTGGTGTGTAGCTTCCTGGATCCCACCCTGTGGGAAACAGGTATAAAGGATGGCTTCGCCTATGTCATTGTAACGCGAAGTGATGTAGCCATAAAAAGAGTCAAAAACTTCCTGGCTGACCGTAAAGAACTCGAGCTCAGCAGCGACAACAACTTTTACGAATCTTACCGCGTAGGGCTAAATGACCTACGGGAAATCTGGTATGTACGAGCTCGGATCACCCCATTTTTGCCTTCTCCCAAAAATATTCAGCGGTATGTACAAGAAGAGATGGCCGATCTGAAATCAACGATCAGGGAGTTGTCTCGAATGGTTAGATCATCTACCGAGCGCAGCAGAGAGGAGGATAAAGAGTAAGCTGTTTTCTAAAATGGGTCTGGAAATGTCTTAAACTTAGGTTAAAGGCCTGCTAATCAAAGGCGTATTGACATATTTCATGTTGATTTATTAGCAAATCTCCAGACCATGAAATACCTCCCCTTATTCTTAATAGCCCTGTTTGTAAGCTCTTGTACCCTGGAAGAAAGGATAGAAAGGCGTGAAGACCGACTGATGGGCGAATGGCTATTAGACCGTGCCACCTTCCGCAATAGAGGAGGTGTGTTTTTTAATGATATATCCGATGAGTTTAGCCGAGATCGGGTAACCTTCTTCTCAGATTTCACCTTGACGTATATAGCTGGTAATGGAGAAATCTTCGATGGTGCCTGGCGTATATCTACCATTGAGCCCAGGGGCGACGACGGAAGGGAGTTTATACTCGATGCCGAATTCTACGACCTCGATAATAGGTTGGCATTCACCTGGGTAGCTTTGATAGAACGACTCGATCGACGAAGACTTAAAATCCTGATTCAGGAAGTAGACGGTGAGCTTAGGCTTAGGTGGGACAAGCTCGATTAGCCCTCCTTAACGCGCAGTTTTACCAGGTCCTTTTGCCTTCTAATCGATCTACATAGTCGACGCTTCCCAACCTGAACTTAATCGGCATTCTGGTGGCTTTTTCCAGGTGTAGCTCGATGCGACAGAAGAAGGCCAGATGATCTTTTGGAATGAAGATGCTGGGGGAATGGTCAGCTCTATTTGGGAAGACCTGCTCGGAATTCTCATCAGCAAGAGTACCACCGAAATAGAGGAAGCTGCTGTAGATTTCGTCGGAGAGATACGCCCACTTTTCGAGTGGAAGTATTTCATGCTGGCTTTGTCCAGAGCTTTCAGGCAAATAAGCATCCAGCCATGAATAAGACTGAGGACTGACCGATAGCTGGGCACAAACCATAAACGGCATGCCAAGTTGAAGGATAATCAGTAGTACTTGTGCCCGTAAATGCATATCATTCTATTAAGTCTACCTGCTTCAGTGCCCTTTCGAGATTATTCAAAAGGCTTCTTGCCGCAGACTCTATATTACGCTCATTGATCTTGTTTGGTTGCTTGCCTTCTGGAATAACTGAAGTGTAAAATATGCCCGCTTTTTTGGGTGAGCTCCCCAAACTGCTCACTGCCAATACAAACTCTCCGGTATTGCCATTCACGACCCAAGCTGTATAGTTGAATAGTCCTCTAGCCTCATCTGGCAGTGGTTCGTCTGCTTGACTTTTGTTGTAATAATGTGCGCCTGCAGCAGAGAAAAACACCAGGTAGTTGCGATCTAGTAAATCGGCAAAAGGGTTAGTTAAATCAGGACGAACCTGATAGGGCATCATTTCAAGTTGTCTTCGTCTCCTACCACCATTACTCGTGGCATAGGCCATGGCGTTGCCAGCCGAGATCCTATACAACTCTCCCTCTTTTCTGCGGCCATCGGGCTCCAGATCGTCTATGCTAATTACCGCTATTCCCGAAAGCCAGTCTTGCTCTTCAATTTGATCAAACAAAGCTTTTCTGGCAGGTTCGAAGTAAATTTCCTGATAATTATTATCTCTTGAACTGCCACTAAGATTGATCGGAGTTATGCCTGTCAATAAATTTTTCCTAGTCCGCTCGAAGACTTGAAAATTTAATTTGAAGGGCATAACGCCCAGTGCATTGGCCTGGGCGGCAATTTCTCCCGAACATACGAGAAATACGAAAAACATCAGGAAGGGTGTGCGTCTATTCATTGCGTTATTTTATTGATCTATTAAAGATTGGATATAGCGTCGATCGGTTGCCTCCATTTCATTTTCCAAATGATACTGTAGATACTTTTCCAAATAGGGCTTTGCGGCAAGATGGTTCTCATGTTCCACATACCAAAATCCCATAAGTCGATTTGCTATATAGTGGACATTGTCATCATTAAGGTATTTACGCGCGGTATTTTCAATAAATTCTGATGCATTAGTCCGATGACTGTCATATTCTCTTCGAATTTCTCTTGGTCGATGCCTAGTAATTATGCCAGTTCTCAGGTCAATACCATTGTAATATCTGTATAGTAAGGTTTGGTCATTTAAAATTCTACAAAGCAAGTTAGCCTTAGCGAGTTGTAGTTGCGTAAAATAAAAATCTGATTCATTACCAACATCTTCGATCAGTTTATCCAATTCAAATAGAGAACCTACTGTTTCTCCTCCTAACTCCAACAAAGAAATATTGTAATTTCTGACAGCATGAGTAAGTACCAAATAATCTCCAACTGGTTCTTCGATAGCCTGACTGAACGTCAAGGAGTTGTTCGACACGAAATCTATCCTTTCTTCGCTTTTAGGGTGAGATGGAGGTAGCATACGAATACCTAAGATCCTAACAAAAAAGTTATTCTTATCGTCTTCTGCTGGTTGCACAGGTAATCTATCCAACAGCCTTAAGGCAGACTCTTTTGAGTATCCTGCATTGTAGAGCAAAAATAATCCAAGTGAATCAGCCTCTGTTTCAAGCCTCTGATTGTAAAGTGCGAGTCGAGTGTTCATGTCATGAACTTCTTCTTCCCTACGACGCCTGCTTAAGTTTTCAAGCCCTTGATCTAACCTCCGCATGTTCCTTATACCATGCCTGAGTATAAAATGAGACAATTCATGCGCCATCAGATAGGCCAACTCCCCTTCTGTCTCCATTGCGGCTAGCGCGCCCGTATTCAACACCAGACGCCCATCCATAAACATCCCTGCATTGAAGGAGGGTGCCTTTTTTATATAAATCCGAATATTAAACTGATTGAGCTCTTCAGGAAGTATTCGGTCTAAAACCTGTTTTAGATAAGCCTCCAGAGGCTCTTCTTCGTAAATCACCCCATGAAATGCCTGCCCCTCAAACACTTCCTCAATTTCTGGAAACGCCTCTCTTTCCCATTCCGTTTCTCCATAATTGTGATCAGGATGAAATAGTGATACTATGATCGGGCTATCTTGCCCAAAAACAGCAATACCAGAAAAGAGTATGAGAAAAAGTGATAGGTGGTATTTCACAATAGCTAATATAAGTAATATCAGCTAAGTTTTTAACTACCGCCTGCCCTGCTTATTATTCTTGTAATCCCTGAAAATGAAGTCACCAAGACCATTCAGGGTAGAATAGTAAGCTTTGCCCTGGTTAGTTTGTGTAAACGACTCGACGAATTGTACTAAATAAGGATCCTGAGCGATCATGAAGGTCGTAACCGGGATATTGATTTTCCGCAATCTCGCCGCCAGATTCAGTGTTCGGTTAACGATCATTCGATCTAGTCCGAAACTATTCTTGACGTATTTCTTCCCGCGCTTAATACAAGTAGGCTTACCATCGGTAATCATGAAGATCTGCTTATTGGGGTTGCGGCGCCGGCGAAGGATATCCATAGCCAACTCCAAACCGGCCACGGTATTGGTATGGTATGGGCCCACCTGCAAGTAAGGCAGGTCTTTGATTTCGACTGGCCAGGCGTCATTACCAAAAACGATGATATCCAGCGTATCCTTCGGAAAGCGCGTGGTTATATACTCACTCAGGGCCATTGCCACCTTCTTAGCGGGGGTTATGCGATCCTCGCCGTAGAGGATCATCGAGTGACTAATGTCGATCATGAGCACAGTACTCATCTGAGCCTGATAGTGGGTCTCATAGACTTCCAGGTCATCCTGAGTCAGCTGAAAACCGTCGATACCGTGGTTGATCTGTGCGTTGCGCAAGCTTTCACTCACCGCCAGTTGATGCAGCGGGTCTCCATATTCGTAGGGCTTGCGTTCGGCACTGTGCTCATCTCCCCGACCACTATATCGAGTAGAATGGTTGCCCCGCTTGCTTTTCTTCAGATCTCCGAAAATATCTTTGAGCGCCTTCTTGCGCATCTCCCCTTCGATTTTTGCACTGGGCGTAAAATTGGGATTCTGCGGATCTCCAGGCTCGATATATCCCTTATCGATCAGGTCCTGAATAAAATCAGCCATCGAGTATTCATCGTTGGTCAACTCGTAGCGCTTGTCCAATTCGTTCATGTAGCTCAATGCTTCAGAGACATTGCCACTGGTGTGCAAGAGCAGTTCTTGAAAGAGTTGTAAAAGGCGGTCAAATGGAGATTCGTCTTCGCCGCCAGGGAGTGATTTGGTAAAACGCCAGCCGATCATGAAAGGGGAACAGTCTTTGCTTAGAGTTAGTTTACAGCTACTTCCTGACTAATACCGGCTGCTCCCTAACTACCATTTGCACCGTCTTCGGCAGTCTGCCCTCCAGCAGAACCAGCTTACCCTTTTTAAGGCTATCAACCGTCTCATCGGTGTAGTGACGTATAGTGATCAGTTGCAAATCCCGGTCGATCAAAGTCTTGTACCGATCCTGCAGCTTGGCGCAAAACTGGTCTACCTTATCGTCTACATCGTTGAAAACCACATTGAAGGCAATGGCCGTATTCTGGATCATATTCACCTGCAAGCGCAGCTCGGCGATCAAGTCAAAAAACTCTTTGATGTGTTGCTCGGCGACAAAGCTGAAGTCGCGGGTGCTGACGTGTACGAGCGCCTGGTTGTCTTCTACAGCAACCATTGCGGGGTAAGCCTCGTCTTCGAGGGCATCGGAGATGAGGGTGCCTTCGCCAGCGGGGTCTTCAAAGGAACGCACGTGCAAAGGGATGCTCTTGTTCTGTAGTGGCTTGATCGTTTTGGGGTGTATCACCTTAGCGCCGTAGTAGGTCATCTCTATGGCCTCGCGGTAGCTCAGGCGGTCTAGTTTGCTTACATTTTGGAACTTCCGCGGGTCGGCAGTCAGTACACCGGGCACATCTTTCCATATGCTCATCCGGTCGGCATCGAGGCAATAGCTAAAAATAGCCGCCGTATAATCCGAACCTTCCCGACCAAGGGTAGTCGTATTGAGGTCGCTGGTGGAGGCGATGAATCCCTGAGTGAGCACCAGTTCACCCGCTTCGATATGCGGGGGCACCAATGCCTGAATTTTCTTTTGGGTTTCGGGCCATTGCACCCAGCCTTCACGGTAAATGTCGTCGGTCAGGATGGCATCCCTGGCGTCTAACCAGAAAGTTTTACGACCATTCTGATTGAGGTAAGCGGCTACTATAAGCGTGCTGAATAACTCACCAAGCGAGACAATTTGATCGTAGTCAAAATCGGGATTGTCGCTGGGCTC